>CAYPHM010000049.1:0-29346 GCA_964410555.1 uncultured Chloroflexaceae bacterium
CCTCGCCCTTTATGGGAGCGGGGGCAGGGGGAGCGGGTGTCGCCCTTTATGGGAGCGGGGGCAGGGGGGAGAGGGTTGTTTGCCCCTACACCGACTGCAACTCCAACATCCAGCCGGTGGTCTCCTTAAATGAATCTTTAATTGCCTGCGCCGTTTCCTCTTCCACCTTGCCCCGCACCTTCACCACCACATACTGCTGTTTTTTATGCAATGATGGTGCGCCGACTAGTTCATAGGATGGCAGCAACCGCCGGACTAGTCCCTCTATTGCCCCTTGATGGGGTTCAGGATAAATTGTCACTAACCAGCCGGTTTTCTCTTTGAGTTCAGGGAGCAAGGTAGAACACCGTTCCTCTGCCTTTTCCGGGAAATGAAACCGTAGCGTTAAGATACCCTGGGCTTGGTCAGCACTCACCTTGTAGAAATCTGGCATATCATGGAGCGTAGCCCGCACGAGTCCCATAGCGGTATGGAGGTCAAGGCGAGTATTAACGGGGTGAGGTTTGCCAGCAGGATTCCCGTGGGCAGTCAATGGTTGTGGCGGTTTGCCGTCTGTGCTTTCCCGCTCGATCTCCAAATCCCAACCGGTTTTTTGGCGAAACTGCTCAACGGCAGATTCTACTTCTTTGGCTGAGATAGCCCCCGTACAGCGCAGGCGGATTTTCTCCTGGTCGTGGTGTAGCGAGGTTTTAGTAATAACCATATTGTCGGGCAACACCGACTGGGCAAAGTCGCTCAATGCCCCCTGATGGGGCTTTGGAGCTATAGTTATCGTTACGCCAGTTTCCTCTGCGGCTTTGGCTAGGGCTTCCTTATACTGTTCACGGGCGGCAATGGGGAAGTGAAACGAGAGCGAGACCTCGCCGGTGTCTGGATTGACGCTACGCCGGTAGAGGTCTGCTGGGGTGCCAAGATGTTTTTCAAGCACAGACAAAATCCACATTTGGTCAGGGCGTTTGTCGCCTTCGCCCTCTTCCAACGCAGCTTGCCATGCCTCAGCCAATTGGTAGTGGGTACGCTGCATGAAGGTAAAATGCTCTTGTTGACGCACGAAGAGTCGCCGGTTTTCATTCAGCATCATCGCCACCGCCAGCCGCCCGGTCAAATCTCCCGCTTCTACCTGGAGTTTCTCGACAATTTGCTCATAGGTATAGGTCTCATTTGGCTGTATCAGGTCAACAATGCTGCGGGTCGGATGCTGCCGCTGCCAACGCTGCGCTGCTTTCCCCATATCTGCCAATGTTTGGCGCATGCTGTTTACATCGGTGATAGGGTAGGGTTGCCAGTGACCAATGACCTCAAGCACCGCCGTGCGCGGAAAGCGGGTGCGGCTGCCTTCGTTGGCAGAGAGATAGCTCCAAATCGCCTCTGCTCGCGTATCGTAACAGACAGCGGGGGAGATTTTGTCGCCGTATGATTGGAGGAGTAGCAACATACCAGGCTGTACTGTCAACCTATCGGTAGGCGTTGCTTCCTCCTCACCGCTTTCTGGAGTGCGAATACGGTAGAGTCCTGGCATATCGGGTATGGGAATGAAATAGAGTTGGGCAGGCGTGTTCGTTTGACATTCCTGCTCCAACACCTGTTTGACCATCTCCTCTTCTGCCGCCCCCGCAGAGATACCATACCACGCCAACGCCAACTCACGGATGCTAACAATTTGTGTGCCGCTGCCATCGCGCAACGCCAACCACAGCGCATCGAGCGATTCCGCAGTAAACGGCTGTTCTGTTGTGGCGACAGGTGCCGCTGGCATAGGCGCAACACTGGTTGTCGTCTCCTTGCGCTTGCTGACCTTCAACTCACAGGTGCGACCATCTGTTGGCAGCAATATCTCAGCTAATCGCTCCATACGCTTGGCTAGGGCTTCACGAGATTCAGGGTCGCCATGCACTAGGGCTACCTGTTTGGGCTTCAACGCACTGACCATTGCGGTAAGTTCGTTGCCGTCCGCATGGGCACTGAGGTGGTAGCGGCTAAAGTGGCAGCGTACTGTGATAGTCCGGTCTTGAAGTTCTAGCGTCTTTTCCTTTTGGTCTGCTAATGCTAACAGCTTGCGTCCAGGGGCTTCATCGTCTTGGTAGCCGGTAATAAGAATAGACGCATTGGGATTTTCGGCTATATGTGAGGCATAAAAAGCACTTGGACCGCCTGTGAGCATACCACTGCTGCTGACAATGCACGAGGGAGTCCCCTGGACAATCCGCTCCCGCTGGCGAGCATCTGTCACTGACCGTATCATACCAGAGAGAAAGACGGGGTAGCCTTTGTGGATTTGCCGCTGCAAGGTTGGGGTCAGCGCATCAGGGATGGCGGCATAGGTTGAACAAACGCGCCGTACCAGACCATCTACCCAAACAGGAAACTCTGGTATTTGCCCGCGCCGCTGAGCCATATGCAAGATACGCAGCACCTCCTGAGCACGACCTAGCGCAAACGCGGGAATAAGCACATGCCCCCCCCGTTCTATCCCCTCTGCTACCTTCTGTGCCAGCCGTTCTTCTTCTGTCTGGCGATTAGGGTGAAGGCGTGCGCCATAGGTACTCTCCAAAACGAACAGGTCAGGATGGCGCATGGTTGCCAGGTGCGCTCCAGGCACGGTATGCTGTGGGGTCACGCTCACATCGCCACTGATGAGTACGCTCCCATGAGACGACTCAAAGCCAATACTCACCGCCCCTGCGACATGCCCAGAGCGGGCAGTATGCACCTTCACGTTGGGCAATTCTGCCAGGGATACCGTGCCAGTCATCGGCAATGGGCGCAGAAAATGGAGCATGGTCGAGACCATCGTCTCATCATACAATGGCACCTCATACTCTGTTGCCGCTCGCTTTGCCATCACCTGCAACGAATCGTACAGCATAATCTCCATCAGCAGCATCGTTGCCCGTGACGCATAGATCGGCGTTGCCGGGAAGGTCTGATGGACTATCGGCAGTGCGCCGATATGGTCTGCGTGGGCATGGGTAACGAAAATCGCGGCTAATGGTTTATCTTGTAACTCCGACAGGTCGGGCAACCGGTCTGCGTTGGGGTCCATACGGATACCGGCATCAACCAAGACCCACTTGTCCCCCAACTCCACAGCAACACAGCTTGCTCCTATACCAGAAGCCCCACCAAGAAAAATAACGTTCATCTATTCCTCAACCACGTACTAATTAACAATACCTCCACACCAAACATCGTGGGTAGTGTGGAGTTCAACAAAAGAATCTTGTGTCCTTATTTCCGCTTATTCTGGATAAGAACACTCCAGAGGTTTTACCTATACATAGCCGCAGAATGGGATAATCATGTATTCCTGCTACAACCTGAATTATCCCCCTTATCCAATCATAGCTTGTGGGAACAGGGTTTGTGTACTCAAGAAGTCCCAGGAAAATCAGTCAGGGTCAGTCAGGGTCAGGATTGGGGGGAAAAGCCGATGGGCTTACCCGAAAAAAGATCACACGGATCGTGAGGGTACTATGGCGATCCGTGTGCCAATGCTCTGCCTATCGGTAACGGCTATCAACCTAGCTATTCCTCGAAAAAGTCTCCATAAAACTGAAAATAGGCGACGGGAATAGCAGCTGTAAGCATGAAAAGAATGAACATAAACACGATCATCATAACAGGACTCCTGACGTTGCGGCTGTCTGCATGTACAAAACTTATTGCAAATTGTATCACAAAGTGGGCTAGGAATCAACGTATCTGGTAGGTCATCCAGGGTGCTTGGCTCAGTTCTACCATATAGCTCTGCCAACCAAGCGGCTCTGGGCGCACCTTGCCGCTTTCGGGGTAGTAGGCAAATGCCCCTCGCTCAAAGTATTGTACGGCACGCAGGTGTCCATCGGCGGCAAACGTGGTGAACTCTTCAGAGATGGGGTAGCCAAAAACTGATGCCCCACTACGCCGGTGCCAGTAATCCAGAAATGCCCCATAGAGCGTGTAGGATTCTGGCTCGGCGTTGGTATTGATATTCGGCTGCTGCTGCTCAGTGGGGGCAACGGTGTTGCGTACTGGTGCCGGGATGGGTTGCTCTTGCTCCCCCCTTGCTTCTGTTTGCGGTTCCGTTATGTGCATATGGCTATAGATAATCCGTCCTAGCTCGGCGGGTTGCACATAAAAGGGCGTATCCACACGGGCATGGTGCATTTCTAGCTGAGCATTGGTGAAAAGTTGTGAGACCCCCTTGGCGGTGGTGTAGGCAGGCTGAATGGGCACACCAAACACCTGCTCTCCACCGTGTGTGCGCCAGTATCGCCAGATAAGCGCGGGGACAACGGTATCCCCGACCACTTGGTCTGCTGGCAGGGGAAGCACCTCTTCGGCATGCTCCAATACGGCACGTACTCCGGCAAGGTTTGGGGCAAACTCGCTATCTACGCCGGAGATAAGTTCCGGGATGATGGCAGCAATGCCGATGCTCCCTGCCCAATCGTGCATGCCGCCGGTGATCATATACTTGTCCCAATACCGCTGGTAGGTATACCCTGATGCTTGGGCATAGATCTGTGCCATACGGATAGAGGGGGAGTGTTCACAGTAGGGAGGAAACACGAGTCCTGCGTTGCTGTGCAGGAAAATAGCCCCAGATGCATCGAGTAGGAAATTGCGGATGAGGCGGCTTTCAATTTCTGAGTCGGGAAAATCACCGCCTGTGTTGGAAACTACCCCATATGCTCCGTTGACTACTGCGTCCCAATCGTTTTCGGGGCAGCTATCAAGGTTGGTATTCATATTGCGGTTGAGGTCAACGCCGTTGGCATTGAAGCGGGTATCCAATGCAAGACCATCGGGGTTGAGCGTTGGGATGATATAGAGGCGTACTTCTGGCGGCACCTGTTCGGGGTGCGAGCGAAAATACTCCAACAGTTGTAGGGCGAGCTGGTGGGTATTCGCTTCTGGTCCGCCGTGCGTGTCGCCTACCACCACGAGCTTTCGTAAACCGTCACCTATCTGCACCGCGGTAATATCGCGTCCCTGCGTGGATGTACCGATAGTAAACTCACGGATAGTCCCTTTTGTTTGCCCATAGGTAGGCAGCGGAAGAGTAAACCCCACGAGCAGCAGCAGCAAGAGGAGCCAGTGCAAAAGCCAGGGTGAACGTGAACGCATACGTGAACACATACGCAAACGTGCATACGTAAGCGAGTGGTTATCGGTGGTCTTCATAGGGTTAAAGAACGGCTTGTACAACTAGGATTCTTCACTGACTTCGGTAATCTTGGCGATATGATCACGGTCCAGTTGGATGTCGAGCGCACCAAGCAGCGAGTTGAGTTGGTCTATCGAGTTGGAGCCAATAATTGGCGCAGTCACAGTGGGTTGGGCAAAAAGCCACGCTAGGGCAACTTGTGGTATGGGGCAGGCATGCTGTTCGGCTATGCTGGCTAACGTTTCCACAATGCGCCATCCGCGCTCATTGAAACAGCGTTGCTTTAACGAATTGACGCGCACACTATCCGGGAGCGGCTTGTTCTGGCGATATTTGCCCGTAAGGAAGCCTCCTGCTAGGGGGCTATAGGGGATAACGCCTATGGTGTTGTTGGCGCATAGCTGGCACAGCTCATCCTCATACTCGTGCCGGTGGATGAGGTTGTAATGAGGTTGCAAACTGCTATAGGTAGCCAGGTTGAGCCGTTCGCTGATGTCTAGGGCTTCTTGCAGCCGAGATGCTGAAAAGTTGGAGCAGCCAATATAGCGCACCTTGCCCCCCTGCACAAACTCGTTGAGGGTAGCGAGGGTCTCTTCCATTGGGACGGAGAGATCATCCCAGTGCATTTGGTAGAGATCAATATAGTCTGTCTGAAGACGGCGCAGGCTGTCGTCTATGGCACGGGTGAGGTGGGCACGGCTGAGTCCCTCGCCATCGTCACCATCCCACATACGCCCGCGGGCTTTGGTGGCGAGGATGATGTCGTGGCGGTTGTTGCGTTCTTGCAACCATTTTCCAATAATCGTCTCCGACACCCCACCGGGGTTGCCCTCTACCCAAAAGGAGTAGATGTCGGCGGTGTCTAGGAATGTGCCGCCAGCTTCAATAAAGGCATCCATAATGGCAAAGGATGGTTGCTCATCAGCAGTCCAGCCAAACTGCATCGTGCCAAGACACAGGGCTGATACGTTCAGGTCGGTTTTGCCAAGCGTTCGATACTGCATCAAATATCCTTTGTTTCTTTATACATCTTGATCAAGTTCTACGTCTGCTGTTCTTTGTACATCGCCCCCCCCTAGCCCCGCGTCCCACCAAATGAACCGCGAGGGTCAACGAGCGGATGTAATTGTCTCCCCCTCGCCCTTTATGGGAGCGGGGGCAGGGGGAGCGGGTGTTCCCCCATCCCCTATCCCTACTACGTGGGAGAAGGGGAACCGGGCATCTGACGGTGAGACGTTGCATGCAACGTCTCTACAACCTAACCTACCCCTGAGAGGGAGCAGGGATGGCTCCTACCGTAGCCACTACACTCCGCTAGTGTGCTAGGGATCATAGGTTGGCTACTGAATCTGCTCTACCCGTTCTTGGATAAACTCCAACGAGACCATTCCCATAACCACCGTGTGGATTGTGCCATCAGTATTGATAAAAACAGACGTTGGGAGATTACGTGCTCCATAGCGACTAGCTATCTGTCCCTGGGGGTCGGCAATCAAAGGGAAGGTTATCTGGTATTGCTCTGCAAATGGCTCGATAAGCTCTGGTTGGAGGTCCTGACTGACCCCAAGCACCACAAAGTTGTTATCCTTGAAGAGTTCAGCAGCCTGTTGTATATCGGGCATCTCTGCATTGCATGGCGGACACCAGGTTGCCCAAAAGTTAATCATCACCTTCTTACCGCGGAGGTCGCTCAATTGTTGCTTGGTGCCATCGGCAAAAGTGTAGGTAAAGTCTGGCGCAGGGCTGCCCCGCTGGATGGCGGTTCTGTTCCCAACATCCAAGAGGTTGCTCTTGAGCGCAATACGCTTGCCTGGTTGCGTTTGCGCTGGAGATTCTGCGGTTTTTGCCGCATCTTTCTGTGCAGGTGGGAGCATAGCTGTATCTTCCTCCTGCGATACGGGAACAGCCGTTGGTTCTTGAACGTTGACGACAGGCGAATCACTCGCACTGGTGGGAGTGTCCGTTTGCGTTGTGGTATTGTTGGTATTGGTGCCACATGCCATAGTCAGCATGAGCAGCATGATAAGCAATCCAATACGTTGTAGGTAGTGGGTAAATGGGTGTTTCATAGAACTAGCGGCGACAGGAGATCACCCGCGGGTATGAGGAAGCGCCGCTTTTTTCCTTCCTGCACAGTAGGCTAAAGATTATGCTGCATACTCATGATACCAGGGCATGCCAGCACCCCGAATATAGGGAATTGTACAACGAAATGGGTATCTGTGCAAGGGGTGATGGGTGTGGCAGATAGTGTGCCTGTACCCTTCGGGTAATCCCCATCTCTAGCTCTTGCCCCACGACACGGAAGTAAGGAAACCCATTCCCTGCTGTACTGTTGCAAATTCGCTTTCCCATGCTAGAATGAAAGATGATACAATAGTCTTTGGTGAAGGGGACACGTTCACGCATGATACATAGACGCATACGCTATACTTATGGCGGTCACGAAGTGGTAAGACGGCGTATATCGCCCGGCATCCTGCGCCGGGGGCGATATGTCAAGCCATCCTTTGCTGTGCCACGCATGATCGCACAAATCGCTACTGTGCTGCTATTGGCAGTCGTTGTGGTTGCCACGATGGCTTCCTTTGGTGCGTGGAATACCTACAACGACATTGCCGCCACGCTCAAGCCACGATTAGCCGCTATCCAAAACCGTGAAGTCTTCGAGACCTCGCGTATCTACGATAGACAAGGGACGTTGCTGTATGAGTTTTTCGATACCGGACGGCGCACCCAAGTCAGCATCAATGAAATTTCTCCGTTGCTTATCAATGCAACCGTTGCCATAGAAGACCAATCTTTCTTTGAAAACTCAGGCGTAGACTACGAGGGCATCATCCGAACGCTCTACCAGAGCTATCGTGCTGGCGAAGAAGCAGGCGGTGCCTCTACTATCACGCAGCAGCTTATCAAAAATATTATCTTTGATGATGAGGAACGTAGCTATGAAAACCGCTATGAGCGCAAATTCAAAGAGATCATCCTGGCGCAAGAACTCAACAAAATCTACTCCAAAGAGCAGATTTTGGAACTCTACCTCAATGAAGTGTACTATGGTAATCTAGCCTATGGCATCGAGGCGGCTAGTCAGGTCTACTTTGGTGTCCCTGCCAAGAACCTGACGCTATCTCAAGCATCATTGCTCGGCGGACTGCCGCAGCTCCCGAGCAAATATGACCCTACCCACTTTTTGCATCGTGATGCGATTGGCGATTACCTGCCAGGGATGATGCTTAGTGACGGATGGCTAGACCCACTGTATGTATTGCCAGAAGCTACCCCGCCCCCCAAGTGGCGACAAATTGCCGTGCTGCGCCAAATGGTAGACCTGGGGTATGTCTCCGAAGCAGCAGCACGGGGGGCTATAGCCGAGCGGCTCTACTTTGCCCCACAAGAAGTCCCGCTGCATGCGCCCCATTTCGTTTTCTATGTACGCAAGATACTTGAAGAGAAATATGGCAAGCAAATTGTAACTAGCGGCGGTCTTAACATTACTACCACGTTAGACCTGAATTTGCAACGTATGGTACAAAAAAAGGCAGCAGATCACATCGAGAGTTTGGAAGACCGCAATATCCACAATGCGGCTGTGGTTGCCATGCAACCCAACACGGGGCAAATTCTCGCTATGGTCGGCAGCGTAGACTATAATGCGGTAAAGCGCACCAAGACCCCCGGCGAAACGGGCAACGTGCTTGACGGACAGGTGAATGTTGCCATCCGTGAGCGACAACCCGGCTCTGCCCTCAAGCCCTTTACCTACCTCGCGGCGATGGAGCGGGGGATGACCCCGGCAACGGTGATGTGGGATGTGCCAACCGAGTTTCCCACTGGTGATGGTCGCTGGTATGCTCCAGAAAACTACGATGGTCGCTGGCACGGTCCAGTCCGTATCCGCACTGCGCTGGCAAACTCGCTCAATATGCCAGCGGTAAAAGCCCTCAAATTTGCCGGCATAGACTACACGCTTGATTTGCTTGACCGGGTGGGTATCAAAACGGGGTTGAAAAACGAGCAGATATACTATGGCTTGTCGCTCACGCTTGGCGGCGGCGAGGTAACGCTGCTTGAACTCACCTCTGCCTACAACACGTTGGCAAGCAACGGCAGATACTATCCCTCTACTCCCATCCTCAAGATTACCAACAATGAGGGCCGGGTGGTTGAATCCTTCCAATACTATGAGGGGCAACAGGTCATTACCCCCGGTCTCAACAGCATTATCACGGATATGCTGAGTGACGACAAAGCGCGTGCGCCTGTTTGGGGAACGGGTAGCAAGCTCAAACTCTCCCAACCAGCGGCAGTCAAGACAGGGACGAGCAACGATTGGCGTGATGCGTGGACGCTTGGCTACAACCCCTATGTGACGGTAGGCGTATGGAGCGGCAACAACAATAATGAGCCAACGATTTTTGTCGAGAGTTTGGAAGGGGGAGGCATTATCTGGCACAATGTCATGGAAGAGATTTTTGATTGGGTAGACGAAAAGAAGGTCTATCGCAAGCTGTTTACTGAACCCTTCCCAGGCAAGCCTATTGCCCAATCCTTTACGCTGCCCGATGATGGCAGTGTGCAGAAAAAACCCGTTTGCCCACTACCCGGTGCGTTTGGTGGCTATTCGGAGGAGCTTTTCACCCGCGAGATGGTGTATGGGACGAGCTTTACTGACCAGACCTCCCCAACAGGCACACGCACGACCCGAACAAGCAGCAGTGATGACTTTGAGGGGACGTGTGATGTGTACACGACTATCACTGCGGTTGAGGTACCGGGTGGTGGGCATTGTTTGCCGGTACAGGGGCAAACCTATGATCCAGACCAGATGGAGAAGGTCACGTTTTGGAACCTGCCACCACCAGACCCCAACGAGCGGGTGCGGTATGTGTGGTCAGGGGGTAGCGCGGGGCATAGCAAGCCCAATATCCCCTTCTGTACCACAAGTATCCTCACCGTGCCTACGCCTATCAAGATGGATACTCCTACCCCCACCCCAACGATGCCGAGCATTTCGCCTGCCCCAATGGATGGGGCAATTCAGATGCCAAGCCTGTATGGGTTGAGCGAGTCGGAAGCGCGGGTTATCCTAAGTGGTATAGGAGTAGACAGTATCTATGTGGATTATCAGACACGAGATCGTATCCCAGAATCGTTTGATCAGTACATCCCCTATACAGTGATCAGTACCCTGCCCCGCGCTGGCAATTGGATATTACCGGGGTCATCGGTGATTATGGGGGTACGTGCGCCGGATGATTACAACGGGGAGACATTTATGCCGCCATCCGATGGGGCAGCCCCCCCCCCAACGCCTCCTGATGGGCAAGAGACCCCCGTATTGCCACCTGTCAATGATGGGCAAGGTCAAGCACCGTCTGCTGCGCCTGAGCCAACGCTTTCTGCATCGCCGTTGCCAGAAACACCACCTGACTCATCACCGCCGCCCTCTTCCCCACTGCCAACGGCAGAGGCTGCCCCTGCCCCACCACAACCGCCTGCGCCAGACGATATACCACAACCGCCTGCGCCAGAGGATATACCGCAACCGCCTGTGCCAGAGCAACCAGCAGAGCCAGCAGAGCCTGTAGGTACGCCGATGGGGGAGCCGTAGGGGGGATGGGGCTTGTGACCAAACCATTTACTGTGCTTGATGTATTCTGTGGGGCAGGTGGACTATCGCTTGGTTTCAAGCAAGCGGGATACACTATCACCTGCGCCATAGACCATTATCCTGCGGCAAGGAGAACCTATGAACACAATATCGGCTCCCATACGCTCCAGGTAGATTTGACAAACCTAGATCGCAGTACTCTTGAATACTTCGCCTCATTAGCCCCAACATTTATTATTGGCGGTCCGCCTTGCCAGGGCTTTTCGTCCGCTGGAATGCGTCAAAGTGCTGATACCCGCAATAATCTGGTTGCGGTATTTGCCCATATTGTCGCTACGCTACGTCCCCAAGGGTTTGTCTTTGAGAATGTCGAGGGGTTCCTGACAACAAACCAGGGGAAACAAGTAAGCGATTTGCTTGCCCCCCTTATAGCCGCCGGGTATCGTATCCATCTTTGCAAGGTGAATGTCGCAAATTATGGTGTGCCACAGCACCGAAAACGGGTTATAGCCATAGGGGGGCTTGGATGGAATCCCCCTTTTCCTAACCCAACGCATACTGCCAACGGTATCCCCGGTGCGCTGCTTGCCCTCAAATATGCTCCTGCTACCCCCTCAATAATGGAAGCCTTAATCGATATGCCCACACCACAACCGACCTACCCTGGGAATCCCCAGGGACACGTTGCTATTCCGTTGACGGGAAAAGAGTTTCAACGGGCTATTGCGCTAAAACCTGGGCAAACGATGAAACATCTACCAACGGAATTGCAACACCAGAGCTACCAAAGACGCGCTTTTCGGCGGGTACAGGATGGCACCCCTACCGCCCATCGGGGCGGAGCACCGGCTGGTATACGAAGGTTGAAACCGGATGAGCCATCAAAGGCGATTACCAGTGGGGCTAGTGCCGAGTTTCTCCATCCAATAGAAAACCGCTTGTTGACCCTGCGAGAATGTGCTCGTCTACAGACCTTCCCGGATGATTTTGTCTTTCTTGGCAGCATAGCTGAACAAGCACAGCTTATTGGTAATGCTGTTCCACCACGTTTTGCTGAGAAGATAGCAGCAGTATTGGCTGAACATATGCGAGAAACTGACTGTATGCTAGGGGAAGGCGAGGATGGAGCATTATTGAGCTTTGTACCTACTCTCTCAACTGGGTATAGCCCGGTGCTTAAACAGGTTACAGATATGGTAGTCACAACATTTATGCAAAAACCCGCGGCAATAGAAAATTTGGTGCTATGGGATTAACCAAAGCACAACAGGCGTTGATAACCAAAGCACGAACTGCGGGGACTAGCGAGGTAGGCGTTTCGCTGGATGACGCTACCTGTGCCTACCGAAGCATCAGGGGAAACATTCATTGGACAACAAGCATGGCAACATCTCGAAGCAGTAGCCGGGGAACCTATGTTTCTGCGGCTCTACGTTCATACTCCCATACAATCACTTCTCAAAGCAGTACCAGATACCCTAGCCCCTATCACCATGCGTACAAGTGCTACTCACCTGTACATCACCATTGGGGATGATACCCTGACCATATCACGCAACCAGACCTAAAATACCAAGAGTAACGTAGACGATACTACGAGGCTTTCCCCCCTTGCCGCTTCTGTCGTGCCCGCAAATTCAACCCAAGTCGACTATACAGCATACGCGCAAGTTCAAGATTGGATTGTTCTACAAGCCATCCACGCTCACTCTGTGTAGCGATACGCTGGATAAGCTCTTTATATGGCGATGGTAGCGGGATGTCTGGCAACAGGTAGGTTTGCTTGCCAATCGGAACCATAGGCAAGCGAGGGGCTTCTGCCAGCGCAAACCCTGCCAACAAAGCCTCATCCTCCGACAACGGCGATAGCGTTACGGTATCCTTACCCTGCTGCACCACTTGGGCATAGCTCGCCTTGCCCCGAGACCGCCACTTACGCACTATCCAACTGGAACAGAGCATCACTCCTATCTGTTCATCGCGTGTTTCTAACGAAATAGGTTTCCACCTGAGCCGTTGTCCATCAAAGCAGCTATAGTTTTCTGAAGCGTTGGGAATGGGATACCAACAGGCAGTGCCGATAGGAACAGCAGTGGGCAATTTGGGCAGCTTGCTCATGCGATGTTCAATCGTCAGGATACGGTAGCCGCGCTCTTGCAACCGTACCAATAATCCATCGCGCCGGGTAGCAGTGAGCTCAAAGAGCATTCCCTTGAGGCTCCCATCGTTTTTAATCATCCCGTGCAATCGTTGATTACGAACGAGAAACCGGTTGGGGTGTATCTCCTCAAAATCGATGGATTTTGTCGATTTTTGCTGGCTTTTTGCCATCTGTTCAGTCCCTTTCTCATCGTATCATCTTCAGGCATATCCTATGCCAACATCAAAAACCACACAATAGCAGCTATGGCAATCACCATAAAAAGTACTACGAGAATAATGGGAACTATTCCGCCTCCAGCTGATTTGCTGGCAGGACGGGGATTCCTTGCAGCAGCTTTGCCCGCTTTCTTGGCTTTATCGGGCTTAGCGGCTTTCTCTGCTTTTTCTGGCTTACCCTTTTTGGCAGCAGACGGTGGGTCTGTCAGCTTTGGGCGAGCTGAGGCGGCGGGGGCAGCAGCAGACGCGGTGGCGGAGGCAGCGGGGGCAGCAGCAGATGCAGCAGCGGGGGCAGCACTCGACACCGAAGAGTCCATATCTACTAGCTGCAGCGAAGCGTTCATCTGTCCCATACGCTGCTTGACCGACAGCCCAAAGGCTTCTGCATCTTGAAACCGCTCATTGAGATTTTTTGCCAACGCTTTCATCACCACTTCGTCTACTTCTTTAGGTAAACCAGGGTGGAGTTGGCTTGGAGCAGGGATCGTTTCATTGATATGCTTTTGCATCACCACCGAAGGTGTGCCATCGGGAAAGGGCACAGTGCCCGTGAGCAATTCGTAGAGCACTACCCCAAGCGAATAGATGTCCGCCCGACCATCGCCCTTTTTGCCCTGGCATAGTTCTGGCGACATATAGTCTGCCAACCCTGGCACCCTATCAGGAGCCTGTTTCTGGATGGCATCATGCACGACCCGCGATACGCCATAGTCTGTGAGTACCACATCATTTTGGCTCAAGTTCATCACAAATTGCAGAATATCATCGGGAGTATCTTCTTTCATACGCAGCATAATATTGGATGAAGTAACATCACGATGAGCGGGGTGTTGCTCCTGTTCATGCACAAACGCCAACCCATTGGCAACTTGGTTGATAATAAAGCCAATAACGGGCAGAGGTAAGAGCTTGCGTTGGGTGCGGAGTTCCTGTATCAAGAGTTTGAGCGTAGGTCCCTGAATATACTCCATAGCCTTAAATGCTTGGTTCTCGTGGGTGTTAAATTCATAGACCCGCTCAACATTGCGATGTTGCAAGGCTATAGACCCACGAACGGCACGACTAACCATATCAGCAACAGACTGGTCTTGCATCAGGGACGCTTGGTATACCTTGATCGCCACTTGTCGCTTGAGGTCTGGTTGATAGGCTTGATAGACTTCAGTCATGCTCCTTTGGGCTAGTTGCTCCTGTATCTGGTACCGTCCCATTGTTTTGCCGCTCAAATCACTACTCATTGCTATCTCCTACCATAGAGCGTTTGGCTCTATGCATAGTTACTTGCCTTCTAGCACAGAACCCCATCCACTTAAGCCGTGGGATGAAGTGCCCCGCTTTAGCGGCTTTAGCCCACTGCCAAAGCCCTACTCCTCCCCATCTGCCCGATGCAGTAGGGAAGGGGTCGCCTCGTAGCCCTCACGGGCTGAGTCTGGTCAACATCGGCTTGCTCGCCTAAGCCCAAGCCGAAAACGGCTTAGGTTGTTGACAGCTCATTGAATTACTATAGTATGCATTATACCATGCGATATTTGGTCCAACTTACCCCCCACTTTCAGAGTTTGAGCAATGGCAAAGTCTCACAAGCAAAGAAATTTTGCCCTTCTTGCCCACCCTCTCCCCTAGTCCCCCGTTCCCAAACATCCGCTCGTTGACCCTCGCGGCTCGAATAGGGCAAGGGGGAGCCGACTGGTGTTCGTTCCCCGATACCCGCTTCCCAATTTGCTGCTATAATACACTGCATGACAGTTTACCAGACATGGCAATCATTACCACTCCTGCGATCCCTCGATGCCCAAACCCTTACAGACATAGGGCAACGGGTACAACGATGCGAATTTCGCCCTGGACAACAAATCTTGATGGAGGGTGATCAACCGCCAGGCTTATTCATTGTCCTACAGGGATATGTGCGGTTATCCTGTACCGCCCCTGATGGTCGTGAGCAAGTTCTCGATATCGTTGGTCCAGGGGAATATTTCAATGCCGTACCCATCTTTGATGGCAAGCCAAACCCAACCACCGCGAAAACTCGGAGCCATGTTGAATGTCTCCTCCTGCAGCGTGAAGATGTCCTTGAGCTTATCCAAAAACACTCCGATTTTGCGCTGGCAGCCTTGCGTGATATGGCAGAGCAACTTCGTGAATTGCAAACCCTTGTTGAAGACCTCGCCTTTCGTTCCGTTCGGGGAAGGCTGGCACGGCAATTGCTGGCAGAAGCACGCGAAGGCACAGCCAATATGACCCATCAGGAGCTCGCAGAACGCACGGGTACGGTACGCGAGATTGCCGGGCGAGCGTTGCGGCGGCTTGCTGAAGAACAACTTGTGCAATTGTCACGGGGGCATATCATTGTGTTAGATAGAGCTGGGTTGGAGCAGATAGTTGACCATTCCTAAGCGTTGGTTTCCCTTATCCGCACTTCAGAAGCTGTAGCATGGGACAATTTTTTGCCATACCCTAACATGGAATGGAGATGGGTTTCCCTCTTGAACCCTATGCTACAATAACTGTAGATGTATACATTCTCGTCAACGACCCAAGCCGGAATCAGTTTGGGCTTGGGTGAGCAAGCCGTTGTTGACCAGACTTCAGCCCGTGAGGTCTCCGATAGGCAGGTCAGGTACCCTGGGGGACGAGGTGCCAGACCCAGGCTCTATCGCTGACGATTACACCGGCAGATGGTCTATGTCCGTGCCCATGCTGCCAGCACAACAAGCCTCCCTATCCTAGTCGAGGCACAATTACCCTTACCACTGCAAGGCGTGGGGGTTCTGTGCCTGAAAACAAGCAGCTATGACCAAAAAGGGCTTACCATACATCATTATAATATTAAGATACCCAATAACGCAGCTAACCATACCGTACAAGTAGCCCAGAGAAGGGATAACCTCATATGGCACATATACGTATTGAGACAGCCACAACAGAACATACGTCTCTCCATACCTTCTTGTATGCTCCCCCTGAACAGCAGGAAATAGTCCCACAGCGACCCCAAGAACCTGCTGAAGCAGGGCAAATTACGAGCATACCTACCCCCGAAATTGTTGTACAACATCCTACTCCTCCATTAGTGGGCTATGCCCCAGACCATCGCCCGGCTTGGATAGAATCGGAAATTATACCAGATACGCTCCCCTCACCAAGCATAGATACTGCTATAGATATGATTGACGATGCTCCCTATATTGATGCAGAAGGTAATCTCTGTGAGGTGTGTTGTATTACCGAAGCCCGTATAGATCTCAAAAAGAGCCATGCGTTTCTCCGTGCCGGAGCATTGTTGCATATGCTTGGCGAGCACTTTTTGCCTCTCCATTTCACAGAAACGGAAGACGGTATCTTATTTGATGTCTACGCCAATGATTGCTTTGTAGTGACCTACTGTCTCAACATACATGGCAAAGATCAACTGCGGGTACGCTGGATAGACCCCGATGCTGAGGAAGCCCACACCGAATATGAACTTCCAGATAAGGCTCGCCAAATTGCCCGCTTGCTTGGCGGTGGCACCAATATGCGGTTGGTTGACAGTATGGTGCGGTGTACCCGGTTGCCTGTGCCAGATGTAGTAGTATAATAGGCAATGCCTATGGATTTGAGACAAGCACCAAAACGAGAAAGGACTCCCTATGGCATTAACACAAGCTGAGGTAGAGCATGTCGCACGGTTGGCGCGTATGCGACTCCAACCAGAAGAAATTGAGCAGATGCGGGTACAACTTTCTGCAATTCTGGATTATATAGAGACGCTACAAGAGGTAGATGTAACGGGTGTGCCAACGACAGAGCAAATCACCGGCATACAAACGCTTATGCGCCCAGATGAGGTGACAGGGGCACTCTCTCAAGAGCAAGTTCTCGCCAATGCCCCGGACCAGCACGATGGAATGTTCCGGGTCAAGGCGATTTTTGATGAGGCATGAGGTCTAGCCTGCTTTCCCTTGCCGATAGACACGAACCGATAGCATAGGGATGATCTTTTTCCGTGCAGACTTTTTTCCCATCCTTATGCCCAGAGCGACCCGCTCCCCCTGCCCCCGCTCCCATTCCAGGGCGAGGGGGAACCTGCCCGATTCCCCTTCTCCCCTCGGTGGGACGCGGGGCTAGGGGATGGGGGGGGTCGGAGTGCGTTCCCCTTCTCCCCTCAGTGGGACGCGGGGCTAGGGGATGGGGGGATGCCGGTGGGACGCGGGGCTAGGGGATGGGGGGGGTCGGAGTGCGTTCCCCTTCTCCCCTCAGTGGGACGCGGGGCTAGGGGATGGGGAGCTGCCGTTGGGACGCGGGGCTAGGGGGAGAGGGATTGCCCGAAGGGGGCAAAGGACGAGGAAAAACTATCCGCCACACTCATTATCATAATTATGACTTGTGAACAACTAGCGTGTGTATTATACTATACGATACAGATACAAAGATGCATGTGATTGAAGTCTTAGGGTAAAGAACCGAACACAACAAGAACCCAACCGTAAGAATACACTCACCAGTGAGGTGCTTATGTCTCCTATAACCCTACAACAGGGACAACTTGAAACATTGAGCCAGTTTTTGACAGCCGGAGGACACCAAGATGTCTCGCAAATGTTGCAAGCATCCCTGGAACGGTTGATTACCTTCTGGCCCGCCCAGTCTGGAACAATGCTCTATACGTCACCTCATGGCGAGATGGTGCATGTGGAGCACGGAACGATAGGAAGTGAAGCCCGGACATTGATAGAACAGGCACGAACGAGCTTTCGACCCGGAGATCGTGGGGGAGAGCCTGCTATTGGCTATTACTCGCTTGAAGGGGGACAAGACCTCCTCGAATTGCCTCTTCAGAGCGGGGGCAATAGCGTGGGGTTGCTTCACCTCATTGTCGAGGTTGAAGAACCGCATGCTCCCCACGAAGGATATGCTGTAGACATCAAACCAGGAGAAGATTTGCTTATTCTGCTGGTTCGTGCTATTGGGGGAGAGGCGGATAAATTGGCTATGTTGCAGCGAGCCGAGCGAGATTTGCGGGAGTTACGGTTACTCTACGAAGTAGGTCAATCGCTGTCTGTCAATCTGGACCTTTTCAGTCTCTTGAATGACATCAAAACCCATGCCCCTGAGGTAGTCGGTGCTGAACGGTGCTCGATTTTCATCTTGGATGAAACCAATAATGAGATGGTCCTGGAGCTACCAGGCGAAAATCGGGAATTTCGTATTCCTGCAGATCGGGGCATTGCCGGGTGGGTAGCCTTGCATGGCATCCCCCAGGTGGTCAATGATGTGGAGCAGGATGCCCGTTGGTATGATGGGATAGGTCGTGAAGTGGATTTTGTTACCCGTTCTTTGTTGTGTGTGCCGATGCGCGTCAAGGACCGGGTGGTTGGGGTGATGCAACTGCTCAACAAGAGAGGGGGATCTGAGTTTACCGAGCAAGATGTGCAGTTATTGACTACCCTTGCTTCCCAAGCAGGCATTGCCATTGAAAATGCCCGGCTCTATCGCAGCCTCAAACAAGAGCGTGATCGACTGTTGAGCAAGGAGGAAGAGGTGCGGCATGCGATAGCTCGTGACCTCCACGATGGCCCGGCGCAGAGCCTGAGTGCTATCTCAATGAATATTGAGTTCATCAAAAAACTGCTCCAAGCCATGCCGGAACGGGTCCCATCTGAACTCGACATCCTAGCAGATTTAGTCCTCAAAACAACGCATGATATACGTACGTTGTTGTTTGAACTGCGTCCGCTTGGATTGGAAACACAAGGCTTGCTGGCAACATTAGAACAATATGTTGCCCGTTGGCGTGACCCAAGTGGTAGCGGCACACAACTGCGGCTTGAAGCCCCACAGAACATCCCGCGTATCACCTACGAGGCAGCCGGAGCTACCTTTATCATCATCCAAGAAGCAGTCAATAATGCCCGTAAGCACGCCAAAGCATCGGTTATTACCATCTATTTGTATGAAGAAGAGGGACACTTGATTGCCAGTATCCGAGACCGTGGAAAGGGATTTCACCTAGAAGCCGTGGAATCAACCTACAATACCCGTGGCAGCCTGGGATTAGTCAATATGCGCGAACGGGCAAAGTTGATCGGGGCAGAGCTCCGATTGCGCTCTTCCCCAGGCGAAGGGACTATCGTAGAGTTGCGTATTCCCCTGAGTGAACAACTGTAGCAAAAAATAGGGCAATGGCAATGGACTATTTGCCCCCATTCCCTGCCCCCCCTCGCCCTAGGATGGGAGAGGGGGCAAAGGGGAAAAAGTTAATCTCCCTTGTCCCATAACCTGTGGCGAGAAGGGGTAAATCCCCCCGCACCCATTCCCAATAAACAGGCGAGGGAGTTGGTATTAGGGATAGGGATAAAAGTCCAGGGAAGGTGCTCAAAAGACCGCAAAAAGGCAGCAACCACAAAGGGAAAGGATTGCGCCTCATTAGGGATACTGTACCTCCCGTTACTCGACAACATCCTGGTCGTCTACCAAACGCGGCGGCATATAGGAGACGGGTTTTTGCATACTACGCTTGAGCCGCATCCCCATGTCAACAAACATCTCTGCCATTTGCTGTTGATCGAGCTTCTTCTCATCCATATCATCTATCATCTGATGGATAGTCGTAAGGAGTCCATCCATTTTTATATCAAACTCCCGCTGGAGTTGGCGTAGCCGATCTTGATATGTGCGCTGTACCTCATCTACCTGCACCTGAGTACGGAGTTGATATTCACGAAACCGCTCCTCTAGCGTATTCTTCTCTCGTTCAAGACGCTCCGTCTGCTCCATCAAGCGTTGCAGATTGGTATGCATTCCTTCAATCTGGCGAAAGAGTGCCCGTATCTGCCGCTCATATTCCCGATTATACTCACCAAAAAGAAGATCGCGTACCTGCTCAATATCATTTTTTGAGGACGAAACATCCAAATCAGAATCACTAGCAGCAGAAGTCATTGGCTCATCTAGTATCGGTTTTTGTTGGTCCATAACTACCTTTCCCATCCTTACCCAAGAACTACCCTTCCTTATTTTCCTCGCCCGAAGTTGCTTGCTTTGGTACAGCACTGCTTATTGTACCATAAGGCAAGCATCTCGGTTGCAAAACTGAGCCACACATCTAGCAGTTTCACACTGCCGTCACTATATTTCAAGATCGCATCCCCGAACTGACAACAGGATTTATCCAACGCATTGCCGAGGAGTACCACAAAAAACCCGTCTTTTGTCGCAGTATTTGACCACTTCACTGCACTGTGCCGGGAGGTTATCAATTCCAACATCAGTATGGATACCATCAAATTGGTATGAAAAACGGATGATGGGGGCAACTTAGCCGTTGCTAAAGCCCCTGCACAGCACTAGCATCGGCTTCCCATCCCTATCACCTATGGTATAATACCCCTATTGGTGCTCGATAGTGCCCTTCTTCAGAATCAGTATGGATACCATCAAATTGGTATGAAAGACGGATGATGTTATCTTCAAAAAAGCCTTTAGTGTCCCCAGCGTGTTTTCCGACTTCGTGAGTGCTATGAAGAACAGCAACTGCGGGAAGAAGAACAGCGGCTGCGGAAAGAAGAACGCCGGCTGCGCGAGGAGGCGCAAGCAGAACTAGCAGCATTGCGAGCACAGATGCAGGCACACAATGGGGGCAACACCGACAAGGCAACATGACCCCTTCTCCCTGCCCCCGCTCCCATACAAGGGCGAGGGGGAGCCGACCATCCCCATCTCCCGCTTGCGGGATGCCGGGGACAACTTAGACTTTGATACAACTCTAGGAACTAACCGAGGAGACTACTGTATGCTCTCGCCCCGTTGGAAAAAAGTACTCGCTGATCTATGGGCAAACAAAACCCGCACCCTCCTAGTTGCCCTTTCCATTGCCGTAGGGGTGTTTGCTGTTGGGATGATTGCAGAATCCCGCACCCGTATGTTGCGGGGACTCTCTGAAGACTACTTGAGCAGTGACCCGTTTAGCGGGGTAATTGCTACCAGTAAGCCTTTTGAGGAAGACCTGCTCGTAGCAATTCGCAATATAGACGGCGTAGCAGCAGCAGATGCGCGGCAAGGTATTCGGGTGCGTATCAAAGTGGGACCAAACCGTTGGAAAAACCTCATCCTCGATGCCATCCGTGATTTTGATAACATTAGCGTTGCCAAGATGCGCCCAATGCGCGGCGAATGGCCCCCCGAAGAAAAAGCCTTTGCCGTTGAACGCTCCGCATTGAACGATGCGCTTGGTGTCACGCTCCAAATGGACCAAAACTACCTGATAGAAACGATGGGGCAGAAACAACGCTGGATACACCTCTCTGGTGTCGTGCATAACCTCAATCTCCCCCCCGCCCTCTTCACCGGCGAATACACCGGCTACATCACTGAGGACACGATAGAATGGCTTGGCGAAGAACGGGGGAAGTATGGTTCTGTGCTCTTTCGTGTAGATAAAGAGCACTACTTTGACCTGGACTATGTGACGGCGGTTGCCAAAGAGATACGGGATAAGATCGAGAAGAGCGGGCTAGAAGTAGAGCAAATTTTCATTCCCCCCGACCCCGGTGAGAGTCCCGTGGCAACATTTGGGTTGGAGCCTATCTTGCTTATCCTGAGTGCGGTAGGGGTGTTGGCAGTTTTTCTCAGTGGCTTTCTCGTGACTAATACCATCTCGGCTGTCATGGCTCAGCAAACGCGCCAGATTGGGATTATGAAGGCGGTAGGCGCACGGAGCAGGCAGATTATGGCAATGTACCTGCTGCTCGTGCTCTGCTATGGCTTAGTAGCCCTCATGATAGGTGCGCCGCTTGCCTATGTGGGAGCGACTCTGTTTGCTGACTTGTTCGCTACCCTGTTTAACTTTGATTCCAAGAGTTACGGTATTCTTCCAGAGGTCCTCATCCTTGAACTGTTCGTGAGCCTCGTTGTCCCGCTTGTCGCCTCGCTCTATTCCCTCTTCCGTGGCGCAAATATTACCATACGAGATGCCCTCGATAGCGGAAGCGGTATGGGGGGCAGCTTTGGTTCTAGCCTCATAGACCAGTTGGTCAACCGGGTGCGGGGGCTGTCGCGCCCTATGCTCATCTCACTACGCAACACCTTTCGCCGCAAGGGACGGCTCCTCCTGACGCTCACTACATTGGTGTTGGCAGGAGGAACTTTCATTGCCGTGTTTAGTGTACAGGAATCAGTCAAACTCTCGTTGAATGTCTTTTTCAATTCACTGTATCGCTTTGATGTACAGGTGCAAATGGACCGGAGCTATCGCAGCAAACTGTTAGTACAAGAAGCAATGCAAGTCCCTGGTGTGGTGTATGCTGAGACGTGGGCAAATATTGGCTCGCGGCGGCTGCGGGAGGACGGCACCGAGAGCGAGACTATCTTTTTTCAGGCTCCCCCACCAGATTCGCCGCTTATTAAGCCAATGCTGTTTGATGGACGCTGGCTCCGCCCTGGCGATTCCAATGCGCTGGTTATCAGTACGGGGCTAATGAAAGAAGAGGACCTGGCAATGGGTGAGCAGGTTACAATGAAGATCAAGGGGCGCGAGACGGAGTGGGTCATTGTTGGCATTGCCAAAGGGTTTGGTACCGAGATGATGGCGTATACCAATCGGACGGACTTTGAGCGGGAAGCACGAGAGGCGGGGGTGGCTACGGATTTGCGCGTTGTGACAGACCAGCATACCAAAGCCTATCAAGAGCAGGTACAGATTGCGCTTGAAGAGCATTTTCGTACCAAAGGTCTACGGATCAATAGCTCGGATACGATGCGTGGGATTTATGACTTACAAGTAGATACCTTCAATATCATTATCTATTGTCTGCTCATTATGGCAGCATTGACGGCTATTGTCGGGGGGCTAGGGTTGGCTGGTACGATGAGTATGAACGTGTTGGAGCGCACCCGTGAGATTGGCGTGATGAGAGCCATAGGAGCTTCTGACTTGTCCGTGTTGCAAATTGTGCTGGTGGAGGGGTTAGTCATTGGGGTATTTGGTTGGTTGCTTGGGTCACTCTTAGCTTACCCCATCAGTCGGCTATTGAGCGATAGTGTGGGGACAATTTTTACTGGTTCCCCCTTTTCCTATACCTACTCCGTCAATGGGGCGATTATGTGGCTTGTGTTGTCGCTCGTTATTGCAACAATGGCTAGTTTTCTGCCCGCGTGGAATGCATCACGCTTGACGATACGAGATGTATTGGCATTTGAGTAGGAAAAAGCATATGCGTAAGGGTATTCGTCTAGGGGGAATGATTGTCTGTATTCTATTGGCAATAGGGGTTGCGATACTTTCGCTCAACGCCAGCGGTACGTTGTATACCGTGTTACTCATTCTTGCCAGTTTGCTCGGCGTGATGGCGGCGATATTCAAGAATATGGACAAGTCCCCGTAGGGTAGACAAAGATACCGGACAGATCTTCCCGACAGAGACGCAGAGATTTGGGCAACAAAGCCCCGCTCCCAGACATCCGCTCGTTGACCCTCGCGGCTCGAATAGGGCGAGGGAGGAACACCTGCCTGGTTCCCTTTCTCCCC
This sequence comes from uncultured Chloroflexaceae bacterium, assembly GCA_964410555.1. Classification (GTDB taxonomy): domain Bacteria; phylum Chloroflexota; class Chloroflexia; order Chloroflexales; family Chloroflexaceae; genus JAAUSY01. The sequence goes on from CAYPHM010000049.1 coordinate 23,650, forward strand.
CAGGGGGAAAGGGTTAGGGATAGGGGGGGATGCCCGGACTTTGCCATGACCCTAGTCAAATGGGTTTGACTCTGGCACAGCCGGTTGGTATAATCAAGCGCATTGCAGAATATTTCTAGGTATTTGTGGAGGACTTCATGCCCAATCCGTTTGACCCGTCATACGTGACGATAGCTAGTGTTGTCTTTGGACCATTTGAATGGGTATTCTTTCTGCTCCAGTTTTTTGTTGCTGGGGTGGGGGTCTATTTTGCCTTTATGCGAAGTGATAGTAATGCGCTTCGCAAACAACTGTTGAGTAAACTTGGAACAGCACTACTGATTGTCGGGGGCATTGGGATAATCGTGGGCGGCTTACGGTTGGGCAATGTAGCAGTTTTTACCCAGCCATTCTGGTTCTATATTGTGTTGGTCGCAGAGATAGCAGTGGCAGGGTATGCGGCATACTATGCGCGAGCTATTTACCCTAGCCAACTGCGAAATAGCCAGACGAGCCGAGGGAAGAGTAGCAGCAAGCAGCAGGTAGCAAACACCCCTGCTGTTGCCAACAATGGCGCTGGTGAAGCTGGCGAAAGTAGCACCGAACGGCAAGCGCAACAACCCCAACGCAGCCGCCGAGACGCTCGCCGCGAACGCAAACGCCGTAAGAAGTAGGTAAGTACCCCTAAAATTCAGCTTCTACGGTCATAGCATGCGCGAGCCGGGTTTTATACTCGTCTCGCGTTATTTCCATTGTGCCAAATTGCGCGAGGTGTTCGGTCATAAACTGGGTGTCAAGTAATACAAAGCCCCCCCGGTTTAGCCGTTCAACGAGGTAGACCAACGCTACTTTGCTGGCATCTGGTGCTCGGCTAAACATACTCTCGCCGGCAAATAGCCCACGGATCGCTGCGCCATATAGCCCCCCGACTAGCTCACCATCCTGCCACGCCTCAACGCTATGGGCAAAGCCAAGCTGGTGTAAGTTGGTATAGGATTCGATGATTTCCCGCGAAATCCAGGTATCCTCGCGCCCCGTGTCTGGCTCGGCGCATGCCTCAATAACCGCACGAAAATCAGAGTCTACTCGTATATCAAAAATACTTTTACGGATAGTACGGCGCAACCTTCGTGGCACATAGAAGGTGTCCAGCGGGATGATAGCGCGGGGGTTTGGGTCATACCAGTAGATTTCGCCATCGTCATCTGCCATCGGGAAAATCCCTTGACTATAGCCGGCAATGAGGATATAGGGATTAAGATGCATGTTGTTGCACCCCCTGAGAGAGCAATTCGCGGGTCTGTTCTACATCACGCTGTATCTGCTGAATAAGCCCATCTACCGAGGCGAATTTCTGTTCCCCACGTAGCCGATGCAAGAAGACCACTTCCAGGATGTCGCCATACAAGATGCCTTCCCAATCAAGCAGGTGCGCTTCTATCGTGTGGTGTTGGCTATTGAACGTAGGACGCATACCAATATTCACCACAGCGGGAATATCGCTAGGGTCTCCATCCCGTCTAGCACGGCATGCATACACCCCATTTGCTGGTATCGCGTGGATGGGGTCGTCTAGCTGGAGATTTGCCGTGGGGAAGCCAATAGTGCGCCCACGCTGGTCGCCTAGAACCACCCTACCCCGTAGCGTGAAGGGTCGCCCTAGCAGTGTCTCGATACCCTCAACGATGCCATCTTGCAAGAGCTGCCGCACACGGGAGGAGCTCACCGGTGCGCCCTCAATGAGCATGGGGGCAACAGACCCTACCCCATAGCCAAGCTCTTCGCCTATCTCCATCAGCCGATAGAAATCGCCTTCACGGTCTTTACCAAGCGCAAAGTTGCCGCCCATCCACAGTTCACGCAGCGGGACGGCTTGGGTTATTTTGAGCAAGTAGTCACGCGCAGACATCTGCATCACCTCTTCGTTGAACGGAGCAATAATGAGCAGGTGAGGATTGATAGTACGGATGAGATTTATCCGCTCTTGTAGGCTTGTGAGCAACCGTGGCGGATGTTCTGGGCGCAGCACCACACCGGGGTGGGGGTCAAAGGTCAACACCGCACTATGACACCCACATTGCTTCGCCCGGTCTACAGCGGTGCGGATGAGCAATTGGTGGCCTAGATGAAAGCCATCAAACTTGCCGATAGTTAGGAGTGTTGGTTTGGTTGTTAGTGGTGTGTCCAGTGAGTAAGCCATGTGCATAGTGTTGCTATCGTTCCTTGTCCTTATTTCCATTGTTGAGTATGCCGTCTTTTGCTCCCCTTGCCCCCGCTCCCATACCAGGGCGAGGGGAAACCTGCCTGGTTCCCTTGCTCCCCCAGGGGAAAAGGGTTAGGGAAAGGGGGATTGCCATGACCCTGGGGTTACAGCGGTGTATTGGCGAGCTTTTGCAGTTCATACAACCTTGTCATAGCTTCAATCGGCGTCAGTTCGTTGATATTCAATCGTTTGATATATTCAACCACAGGATGGGGGGCAGCATCAAAAAGCGACCTTTGCTTGTCGGTCTTATCTGCCTCTCCCGTGTCGGCTTCGGTTGGTTGTGCTGCATCGGTAGGTGCCAGGGTTGTATCCTTTTCCTTGCACTCCAGCTCAGCTAATAGTTCACTGGCACGGTGAATGACCGGGCGGGGGATGCCAGCCAATTCTGCTACATGGATACCATAGCTGCGGTCTGCCCCCCCCTTGCGAAGTTCATACAAAAAGACAACATGCTCCGCCTGCTCTATTGCTGCCATATGGTAGTTCTCCACCCGTGGCAACAGCGTCTCTAGGTCGGTGAGTTCGTGGTAGTGGGTGGCAAAGAGTGTGCGACATTGCAAACGTGGCTCATTGTGGAGGTATTCTATCACCGCACGCGCTATCGCCATACCATCGTAGGTGCTGGTACCACGTCCCACTTCGTCTAGGATAATGAGGCTCTTTCGGGTGCTTTGCGTGAGGAGAGCAGCGGTTTCGGTCATCTCCACCATAAAAGTACTGCGCCCCGTAGCTATATCATCCTGTGCGCCAATGCGTGAGAAGATACGGTCTACTAGCCCCACTTCGGCTGCCTCAGCTGGCACAAATGAGCCTATCTGTGCCATCAGCACAATGAGCGCAACCTGCCGCAGCACGGTGCTTTTGCCCGCCATGTTGGGACCGGTGATGACCAGGATTTGCTCCTTTTCGGTATCTACATACGTGTTGTTTGGCACAAACGCTTCTTCTAGCCCTCGCTCAACTACCGGGTGTCTCCCGCCAGTAATTCGCAGGTCGGTGCTTTCGTTTAAGGTGGGACGGGTGTAGTTGCCCCGTACTGCCGCCTCTGCCAACGATGCTACCACATCAAGGCGGGCGAGGGTATCGGCGGCTGCCCGCAACCGGCTGGCATGCTGTTCAAGTTGCTGGCATATTGCCAAGAACGTTTCCCGCTCATACTCCACAATACGCTGTTGGGCATTGAGGATGATGCTCTCATATTCCTTGAGTTCCGCGGTAATATATCGCTCAGTATTGACTAGTGTTTGCTTGCGCTCATAGTGCGAAGGTACTTGATTGCTATAGTTGCGCGATACCTCTAGGTAATAGCCAAACACCTTGTTGTAATCTACTTTTAGCGACTTGATACCGGTGCGTTCCCGTTCGCGGCTCTCTAGCGTGTTGATGTAGTGTTGGGCATCATGACTAGCACTGACCACACGGTCTATGCGCTGGTCATAACCGGGACGGATGACGCGGCGAACGTTGTCAGTTTCGCCGTCCGCTCGCAGGTAGTTTGATGCCCCTAGTAGCGCGGGTGGGTCGTCATCGAGTGCCCGTTCTAGCAGGGCAAGGGCTGCGCTGCATGGGTCAAGCACCGCAGCAGTGTTCCCTGCACCCTTTGCCTCATCCCTAGCCCTTCCCCCCCCATCGGGGGGCAGGGTATCGGCGGTCTCCCCCTCGCCCTGTATGGGAGCGGGGGTAGGGGGAGCAGGTAATTGTTCATCATCATCATCACCAAAGAGATCATCTCCTTCAACCCGCGGCGGGGGGGAATCGTGGGTTTCTTGAATCAGCTTGGTCGCATTGCGCGTGTTGGAGTGAGGGTCGGTGGCGGGGGCAGATAGTATGGGTGGCGCACCATCTCTATGGATACGCTGTGGCGTGTGGGTATCGGTGCTGTGCCAATCGTGCTTGCCAATCTGGAGCAGCGGATCGTGCTTGCCAATGGTGGCAATAATTGCCGGCAGTGAGCGGAGAGCCTGCCGTAGTTGTACGAGATCGCGGGGGGTCGCTACGGTAGCCCCCTGGATAATGCGGCTCACTGCCCGCTCCATATCCCCTGTTTCCCCCAGGGTTTTGCGAAGGTCAGCCCGCATCATCGTGTCTTGCACACAGCAGGCTACCGCATCCTGTCGCCGTTGGAGAGCTTCTAGCTCAAGCAACGGTTGGGAGAGCCAGCGGCGCAATAGCCGTGCGCCCATTGGGGTGCGGGTATAGTCCAACGTGCGGCGCACTGTCCCACTGCTTTTGCCATCACTGCTTTCTAGCAGTTCTAGGTTGCGGCGCGTTTGTGGGTCAAGAAACATAAATGAGCCAGTCGTGTAGACCCGTATGCTGGTTATCTGAGCGGCTACGCCGCGCTGCGTTTCGTTGATGTAGTGCAGAATGGCACCAGCGGCACGGGTGGCAAGTGGCTTGTCGTCTAACCCAAAGCCTGCCAGCGATTGTACCCCAAGCTGAAAGAGCAGCGTCTCTTTGGCAGTCTTGTGTTCCCATTGCCATGCTGGTCGGGCAGTGACGTGACCGTGTTGCCAGCGGGCAGTATTTCCATGCTCCAGGCGGCGGGCTACCCGCTCATGGGGCAGCAGATGCTCGCGCTCCTCTTTCGTCATAGGGGCGAGGTCGTGGGTAAGATGGGCGCTGGTGGGAGTTAGTCCATCGAGTTGGTGGTGTGCATCTTCTGGTACCAACACCTCGGAAACGGCAAGGCGGGCAAGTTCGCCCTCAATATGGGCGGCAGCCCGTTCGCCGCTCATTTCGGTGGCGGCAAACTCTCCAGTCGTCAGGTCAGCATAGCTGAGACCTATACGCTCACCATCAGCAATGACTGCCGCAAGGTAGTTATTCTCGCCAGCAGGCAGCATGGTCGGGTCTATGATAGTGCCAGGGGTGATAACGCGCACCACTTCACGGTGGACAAGTCCGCGTTGCTTGCCCGTTTGCGCTAGACCGGCGGCAAAGGGGGAGCGGGGTCGGGTGTCACTTTTGCTCGATGCCGTCTCGCTTATCTGCTCGGCAATGGCAATGCGGTAGCCTTGATTGACCAGACGGGCAACGTAGGATTCAACGGCATGGTAGGGCATACCAGCCATTGGACAGAAGAGCTTTTCTTTTGTGCTCTTGTCTATGGCGTAGTCTTTGCGGGTAAGCGTTACGTCAAGTAATTCTGCAACGAGTTTTGCATCATCATCGAAGACCTCGTAGAAATCACCAAGCCGGTAGAGCAGGATAGTACCGGGGTGTTGTGCTTTGAGTTGTTGGTACTGTTTGTACCAGACGTGGGTATCGGTTTTGCCCATAACTTTTGGTTGCCTTCTGTCATATGTCATTTCTTGTATCTGTGCCATTATAGCACTAGCTTGGAAAAAGCAAACACGGGGGAAGGGGGAGAGGCTTACAAGGGTAGAGTAGGTTGTAGATCTGTTGCATGCAACGGCTCTTTCCCCCCATCCCCTGCCCTGCCCCCACCG
>CAYPHM010000050.1:0-29097 GCA_964410555.1 uncultured Chloroflexaceae bacterium
AGGGGGGAGCGGGGGCAGGGGATGGGGGCAAACCGAACTTTGCCATGACCCTGGATCTACACTTGAAGGTAGCTATATTTCCGGGCGAGGGTAGGGAACCGCTGTATCTGTCGGCGTTGCGGTAGGTAGCGGGGTGTCTGTGGGCAGAGGGGTGCTTGTCGGTAGCGGGGGGTTCGTTGGCTCTGGCGAGGGGCTAGACGGCACTATAGGCGGATCTGCTGCCCGTTTGGTCGCGCTAGGGAGCATAGTATCACTGCTGCTTGTCGGTTGTGGCGTGGGGTGCAAGATGGGCGTGGTGGTCGTCTGTGGCGACTTGGAAAGCGTAGGCAGGATGATGGGCGTAATGGGTACGGGGATGAACGTGGCTTCAACCACCGGTATGGTCGGTGAGAAGGTTGGTTGTGGAGTTGGCGTAATCGTAGGGGTAGCAGTATCGGATGGGACTACCTGTGGCGTGGATGTGGCGGTAGGTTGTACTGGCGTGTCGGTGGGGGCAGGTTGTTCATTTGCCAAAAACCGCTCGACCATCGAGAGTAATTGCGCTACGGTAAACATCCGATCCGCCGGGTCAAGCGCATGGTCGCCAAAGCCGTCAAGCCCCTGCAACTCCAACAACGCCGCTTGTGCCGATTCCCAATAGCGGTCATCCCACGCGGTATTGACCGTCTGCCAAAGGACCCGCGCTTCCTCCAACCGTTGGGCAGCAGCTGTTGCCTGCTCACGTAACGTAGCAGATACACCCGGCGATTGCAATACCATAGCATATTGGGCTGCCGCCTCATCCAACAACCCATCCTGTTGCAAATCATAGCCAGCATTAAGTCGCGCTTCAGCAAGCAGCATCGCCACCTCACCCATACGCGCATCATAGGGCGGGCTAGGATAATCAGCGGCAGCGGGAATTGGACCGGCTATATTGATAATCTGTTCAAGCGGTGGAATAGCTGCCAGCCAATCGTTCTGTCCAATCGCCTGATCATATGTCTGCCAATAGTGTGCCAATTCTGCTTGTTGATTATCTCCCCCGTTCCCCTCTGGTACGGGGGTGTTCGTAGGGGGGGATGCCTGCGTTGTCGCTTGGGTGCTAGGCTGATCTGGGGTAGGGATAGGTGTATGGGTTGCTGTTGGGGTTGATTCCGTTGGGCTAGGGCTAGGTGATGCCAACAGCACTGCCCCACCAGCCATCTGCGTAGGGTTATGTACGGTTTGGTTTGCTGTATTCCCTGATGAGACCATCCACCAGATACCGACACTGGCAGCAAAGACCAATGGGATAATGAGCAGCGCAACCAGCATAAACACCCGCCAAGCTAACCGCTGGGTTGGGGGCGTAGCAACCGCAGATGTTGCTGCTGTTGAAGGATTACCAGACAACGAGCGGGTTTGTGCTGAAGGGCTAGACGGCATAGGGGGCAAGGGGGTAAAGGGATTGGCTACAACCGCCTGTTGCCCACCAGCGTAGCCAGCCGGTATGGGCATACCACTGGCAGAGGGGGAACGTTGAGCACTTACCCCTTGTCCAACAGTAGCTCCAATGGGCAGTTGAATTGTTGGGAGCACATTGCCATCCAACAGTTCAAGCGCAGCTTTGGCATGCTGTGGGCGGTCTTCGGGGGCTTGCTCCAGCATCCGCATAATGGCAATATCCAAATGGGGCGGTACCCCGGCGACCAGCTGCGATGGGTGCGGGGTTGTGCCGCCTGCATCCATACGCGCTTGGTTAGGAGACTTCTCGGTGAGGAGCCAGTAGGCTGTTGCAGCAAGGCTATACAGGTCAGAACGCTGGTCAGTGGGCAACCCTTGCACCTGTTCTGGCGGTGCATAGTTAATCGTCCCCATACCCCGCGCCCCGGTGATTGTCCCGCTCTCGTGTTTGGCAATACCAAAGTCAAGCAACACATAGCGACCCTGTGGCGTGAGCGTGATATTCCAGGGTTTCAGGTCGCGGTGGATGGTATTTGCCGCGTGGAGACTGGTAAGGTGCTTGAGCAGGGTACGGAGAAAGTGCTCAACCTCGGCAGGCTTCCAGGGCATCGGGGTCTGGTCAAGCGTCGAGCCATCTATGCACTCCATCACCAGATAGGTGTGCGTAGGGTTGCTCCAAAAATCGTACAAGTCGGGGACGAAGCGAAAGTGGGGGGCATGCTGCTTGAGGATATTGGCTTCATTCTCTATCTGCTGCTTTTCACTCAGCGTCTTGACTTCTATGCGCTTGATAGCACAGCGGCGTTGGTTGTGCTGCCTATCTAGGGCTTCGTAGACCACACCAAAGCCACCCTGCCCTAGCGTGGAAATGAGCCGATAGCGGTTTTCCAGCAGGAGCAGGCTATGACAGTGGGGGCAACGGGTATCGGCAAGCGAGACGGACTTATTGCAAAAATAGCAGGTATACATGACTTCTTATGGTACTTTACTGGACCAATTTTAGCTCAATGCGTCCAATGCGAATAACATCGCCATCTTTGATGTTAGTCGCATCGCGCACTTCAAACCCATTAACAAATGTCCCATTGGTACTGCCCATATCTTCAAGCATCCATCCATCATCGCGCCATTCTAGGCGGGCGTGTTGGGTGGAGAGGAAATCGTCATTGAGCGCAATGTCGGTTTCCATACTGCGTCCTATCACGGTAACAGGTTCCAGGTCAAAGGTCTTGCCCACCGGCAAGCCGGTTTGTCCTGAACTCATGACGAGCAAATGCCCCAGGTTGTTGCTCTGTATCGGGGCAGCATTGATGCCGCGGTGTAGGTCGAGCGAGACCACGCGCAACACCTGCCACAGAAAGAAATAGAGCAGAAAGACTACCGCTACCCGCAACAGCAGGATAACGACACCTAGTGAAAGATTGGCAACATCAAACATTACCCCTCCCGGTAGGTAAGTTCCAGACCACCTAGCGACAGAACATCGCCGTTTTTCAATGCTGACTCACTGATACGCTCGCCATTGAGAAATACGCCATTGGTGCTCCCCAAGTCTGTTACCCAAAAGCGGCGATTTTTGTAGCGCAACTGGACATGGTGGCGCGAGACTCGCGCATCTTCTACGACTACATCGTTATCTAGCCCCCGTCCAATTTTAATTAGCGTCATCTCCAGCGGTATAGGGTGCATCCCCCCCTTTGCCATCTCCATAAGCAACAATGCCCGATTGCTTGATGGGTGGGGGGAAACGTTCATCACCGCGGTACCAGACATCACGCGGGTGCCCCCCTCGTTGACAGGTTGTGGCGCACCCATTTCCGCCACCACCTGGATCGTGCGGCGGGGAATAGCGGCATCCTCGGCGAGTTCCACCTTTGGATGCTCTAGCATCGTAAAATTCCGCTCTTCGGTGAGTTCGGTGAGATATACCCCCATTTCGCGTTCTAGCTCCTCACGGATAGGCTGAAAAGCGACAAAATCCTGTGGGTTGAGAAAGACGCGGTAGATATTGGGAACGATGATACGATTTGGGGTAATCATCTGCTGGCTTTCCATAGCCCGTTCTAGCCGTTTGGTTATCTCGGCGGATTGTATGGGGCTACGAAAAACCCGTGCTACCGAGCCTTCGACAACGTTTTCCATAAATTGCTCAAACCGACTGAGTGCCGACATAGCAATAATCCCTTCTCTAGCTCTTGTTGACAGGCTCCCCAAGATAGATTGGCTCTAGCAGGGACACGTCATCCTGTTCACCAGCACTATACCGGTGCCATGCCAATGCTGCCAGATACCCAGTGCGGCGCATATTGGCGATAGCATCAGCAAAGTGGGCGTACCCTTCTAGCTCCCGATGGAGTTCTGCTTGCAATGGGGCATCGAGATCACCGCAAAAGAGCACCGGCTCACGGATACCCATACAGAGTTCTACCAGCGTTACATTGCGATATTCTGTCACCCGTTGCCAACCTTGCGCTTCATGCTGAAAGCGGGCGGTGGCAAACCGTCCCCGTCCGAGGCGGACGAGTGGAAGCACTGGCAGGTTGCGGTAGTGGTGTTGGTAGGCGAGGATGTCGAGTGTGCCAATGCCCAAGACTTGAATATCGCCGGCTATTGCCATCCCCTTAGCGATGCTGATACCCACCCGTAGCCCACTCCAACTGCCAGGTCCAATCGCTACCCCAATGGCGGTGATGTCGGAGGGGGTATGCCCAATGTGGCGCAGCAGCATGTCAGTCTGGGGGAGCACCTGTCGGGTGTGGTTGCGCCGCGATTCCCAGACACATTCGCCAAGCAAGCCGCGCTCATCGTAGCAACCGATGCCGGTGATGGTCGTTGAGGTGTCTATTGCGAGTAACATTGGGTTTTCCTCATGTCATTTAGGCTCATAGGATTTAGGCAAAAGCCGTTGTCTTCAAAAGCTCCACTAACCGAAAATACCGCTCGCCCTGTGGCTCAAAACGTAACACTCGCTTAGTTTCGTCAAGGTACTGCATATAGATCGCCAGGTGATCCTGCGGTATCCAACCCTCAGCACGCTCCGCCCACTCTATCAAGCACACCCCGGTCTCATCCCACAATTCCTCTAGCCCAATGGTCGCCAATTCCGCTGGGGTATCTATACGGTAAAGGTCTACGTGATAGATGGGTAAAGCCTTGCGCTGTTTGCCAGCGGTATACTCATTGACCAAGACAAAGCTAGGACTCGTCACCCGATCTGACGACCCCATCCCTTGTACTATCCCTTTGATTAGCTGTGTTTTGCCAACACCGACATCGCCGACAAACAGCAGAATATCCCCAGGCTGAATATGCTCACCCAAGCGATACCCGATGCGTTCCGTCTGTGATGCGCTGTGGCTGATGAAGTCTAGCACATCAAGCGATTGTACGGCTGGCAACAATCGTTTACCCATACTATGGGTATTGTAGCACAGAACATCAATATGAGCGTAACTCTTGCATCTATAATGAGAATAGCGCATACTACAAGATAGAATAAACCTAGGGCAGAGGGGGGTATCCCATCGCCAATAGCAGAGAACAAGAAAGGATGAAAAGAACCAATTATGAGATGGGTTTTGCGTTCCAAGATACACAAAGCCAGAGTAACAGAAGCCAATGTTGCCTATACCGGAAGTATTACCGTTGATCAAGATTTGCTCGATAAAGTTGGCTTATGGGAAGGGGAGAAGGTGCTTGTGACGAGCAACACGAATGGGGCTAGATTAGAGACCTACGTTATTGCTGGTAAACGTGGTTCTGGCGTTGTCTGTATGAATGGCGCAGCGGCTCATCTCATCCAAGAAGGTCACGAGATCATCATTATGGGTTTTGAGCTTTCGGATAAGCCTATCCCTCCCAGAGTCATTCTTGTAGATGAATACAATAGGTTTCAGCAGTTTTTGTAAGCCTATGCAACCATCGTGGTGTACCCCACCAGAACAGCTTATCTTACCCGCCAGCGAGGTACATCTCTGGCGGGTCTCGCTGGATTATCCCCCGCTTCCCCAAGCATACTTAGCCCAGACTCTCGCGCCAGATGAGCGAGAACGTGCCGAGCGGTTTTACTTTGCCAAAGACCGGGATGCTTTTATCGTGGGGCGGGGCTACCTGCGGGTGATACTCTCCCGCTACCTTGCTACCGAGCCGAGTATGCTCCGCTTTACCTACGGTTCTACAGGCAAACCTGCGTTGGATGGCGAACCAAGCACAAGCGGTATCTGCTTCAACGTGTCCCATTCCCAAACGCTGGCTCTGTATGCTATCGCTTGGCGGCGCGAGGTAGGCGTGGATGTTGAGCATATACGGCAGGTCAAGAAGGGTTTGCAGATAGCCCAACGTTACTTTTCTCCCCGCGAGTATGCGGCGCTGATGAGTCTGCCCCCACATGAGCAAAACGTGGCGTTTCTCAATGCTTGGACGCGCAAGGAAGCCTTCGTCAAGGCATATGGCACCGGCCTAGCCGATGCCCTAGATGGGGTGGAAGTAACGCTGCTGCCAAATAAACCAGCGGCGTTGCTACACGTAGCGGGGGAAAATGCCAAGCATTGGGGGATGGTTGCGCTTGCGCCTACCGCTGGCTATGTGGGGGCGTTGGTGGCAGAGGGGCGCGATTGGCAGGTGCGACAGTGGGGGTAGATTCAGGGGTAGGGTTATCCCATAATATAGAACATCACCGTTCCATCATCCTCACCCAATCACGTTGTTTCAGATTCTCACGTTGACGGGCAAGAAACTCACGGTAATTTTGCTCGCGTTGATTCCAAAATCGCGCAGGAACACCTAACACAAACTCAAATTGCAAGGCGGTTTCAGGGGTGATGGCGGTTTTCCCCTTGATGATCTCATTGATAGTCTTCTTGGGTCGTCCTGTGCGTTCGGCTAGTTCTGCCTGACTCATCCCCCGCGTTTCTAGGACTTCCAGTAATGTTTCACCGGGGGGGGAGACAAAATCAGGGATATATTGTGTTGTGTTACTCATGCGTATCCTCCACACCGAGAATTTCAATTTTCAAAAGCGAAAAGTTATTGCATTGTTTTTCTAATTTTTGGTCTTTGAAAATAATATCCACAAACCCAACCTACAAGGCTATTAACGGAAGGGGTTAATATGGTTATACCACATGGCTGGGTTTTTTGCGCGTGATTTTAGAAGGCATAAAGGGAAGGATTAGGGGGTATCTTTACGCGAATCCAACCAAAAAAACCACAGACAAACGCCAACTCACCTTCAGAGTGAGTCAAGGTTACGTTCATCTATGGTTGTGTCTTGTGCTGGCCTACGCTACGTGTTTGACGCTGCTGCCATTGTTCGTTGGGCTATTCCCGTTGGTCGTACTAGTTGTAGGCATGGTTGCTTGCAACACCGCGGGGCAGTTTTCACACAAGTGCTCGACGAGAAACTCGCGTAATGCTCGCGCCGCTGGTGAAGCCACCCTATCCCCACGCCAGACGAGTCCGAGCGAGCGTTGCAAGGTCTGGTCAGTGACGGAAAGCAACGCCACCTCATTGTTACCCTGCACTGCCAGCCGTGGGATGAGCGTGACCCCTAGTCCAGAAGTCACGAGTCGGATTAGCGTATCTATTTCGCCGCCGTCAAGGACAATGTGGGGCGAGAAACCGGCGGTTTTACAGGCATCAAGGATGGTGTCACGAAGTTCGTAGTTTTCCGGAAGCAAAACCCACGGCTCATTAGCTAATTCACTCATCATCACTGTCTCGCGGCTTGCCAGTGGGTGGGTGCTGCATACAGCCACCACAATTTCTTCACTGAAGAGCGGTGCCACAGTCAATGCCGGGTCTGCTACCGGCAGTGTAGTAATCACGAGGTCTGTTACCCCGGACTCCAGTTGTTCCAGCAGAGTTTGTACTCCTGCTTCATACAGACGAAGCTCAATGCCCTGGTAGTGCTGATGGAAGGCTGCGAGGACCCGTGGCAGAAGCTGAGTCCCCACGCTTGGGGGGGTACCAATACGAGCACGTCCACGACGCAACCCGACTCGTTCTGCCATTTCTGCCCGTGCTGATTCTATTTGGGCAAGCACAGCCCGGACATGTGGCAGCAACGACTCTCCTGCTTCTGTGAGACGAACATTCCGCCCGATACGATCAAATAGGGCTATACCGAGTTCTTGTTCAAGCTGGCTAACCTGCTTGCTCAGAGCAGGCTGGGCAATGTGTAGCTCCTCTGCTGCTCGAGTAACATGCGAATGTCGTGCTACTGCCTCAAAGTAGCGAAGGTGTCGTAACTCCATCCATACCCTCTTTCTTGGTTTTTCAAAAGGGAATCAAGAAAGGGACTCCCTAATCTTTTGATAACCTTTCGTTATAGACTAGATAGGCAAGAAGTATTATACCAAAAAAAGTTACAATTGAGATTCAATCGTTGGGGTTTTTGGCAGGAGCCTACTCAAGAGATATGAGAAACCTCTGGTGCTATGATTACCTCTGTCTCCGTTACGATGCGGAGCAACGGTACATCGTGGAGATCGTGGGGAAGATGTGCTGCCTCCTGTGTCGCAAATGCGACCCCTATGGTGGGGACTGGAGCAGTGGTTAGCAGACGGTCATAAAATCCCTTGCCATAGCCTAGTCGATAGCCCGCCCTATCAAATGCCAGCATTGGCACGATGATAACATCCCATACCCCTAGCGACACCTGTTGGAGTAGGCGTGGCTGTAGGATACCAAACCTCCCTGGCTGCATATCCTGGTTGTCCAGCGAGTCGAGCCGCACATGCAGCAAATCCTCGCCCTGTACCACCGGCACAATAACCTCTTTGCCAGCATCCAATGCTGCGGCTATCAAAGGGCGGGTATCTACCTCCGTCTTGATAGGCAAATAGCAATGCATACAGCTTGCCTGCTGGTAAAAGGGCTGGTGGAGAACATGGCTACAGATAGCTTGGCTGCGTTCTCCACGATTTTCTATTGCGCCACGCCGCTGGTGAAATAGCTTGCGTAAGCGGGATTTGGGTTGTGGTGTTAGCCCCATGCGTATTGTGCTTTGTAGTGCTGCTTGCAATGGAAAGGTGTATCCTCTGGTATAATGCGCTCATAATAAGAGCCTGCAAAGAGAAACGCAAGGGGACGAGAGGATATGCTACCAAAGAAAATATTGATCATAGATGATGATTTGTTTCTCCAATCTATGCTAAATTTCGCGCTGTCCAATGCTGGCTATGTGATAGAGATGGCAGATGACGGGATAGAAGGGCTGGAAAAACTGGCAAGTATGCAGCCAGACCTTGTAATTTCTGATATTATGATGCCCAATATGGATGGGGTCGAAATGTTTCGCCAAATTAAAGAGCGGTTGCAAGATAGCGGTACGCCCATTATTATTATGACCGCCCTCGGACGCAAACCCTGGTTTAATGAGCTAGAGGCTGATGGGGCAGTCATTATGCAAAAGCCGTTTAAGATTGACTTGTTGATAGACTTGGTGAATATGAATTTGCTCTAGGGTTGGTCTCTGTTCGTTCACAGATTAGGTCACTTGGTTTGATCTGTCTATGCTCCCAGGACTTTATCTTGGGCAAAGCAGGTGATAAGACGGGAGTAGGTGTCTTCTAGGGCTTCTGGTACCAGTTTCGTACCACCAAGCAGCGGCATAAAGTTGGTATCACCATTCCAGCGGGGCAGGATGTGCATGTGCAAGTGTTGGTCAATGCCTGCCCCCGCCGAGCGTCCCAGGTTCATCCCCATATTGAAGCCGTGGGGGCCGTATGCTGCAGTCAAGATCGCAACGCTTCGTTGAGACAAGAAAAAGAGTTCTTGCCCACATGCCAGATCAAGCGCGGCTAGATCAGCGGTATGCTCATAGGGAACGACCATGAGGTGTCCGGTGTTGTAGGGGTAGCGGTTGAGCACCACGTAGCAGGATGTACCACGGTAGAGGACATAGTTTTGCTGGTCGTTTGCCGGGTCCGCCTGATGGAGATTGCAGAGGACGCAGCCTTCTTCCGATGGGGTATCTGTCGTTTTGATGTACGCCATACGCCAAGGGGCGAATTGTATTTCCATAAAGTGCTTCTTTCTTGTCTTTGCTGCCGACTACCCCAAATTATACCAGCATTTTGGGTATTGGTGTCGTTATCTTGGTTTAGAGTAGGGATAGGTCAAAACGGTATGAGTATGGTCCAGTGTATTCAAGACATGGTAGCAGCGAGAGAGCAAGTCAACTTAACGAGTTTGCGTGAAGCGTCACTGGCAGTGTTGGGGAAGAGCAAAAGGGGAAAACCCACTAGTTTTCACCCCCCCGCGTCCCCACCCCCATCTCCCTTGTCCTCATCCTTGCTGCCGCCAAGTGATGGATGCATCATCCCCAACGCCACCCGCGCATCAAACAGCATCTTCTCAATAACCGTTGGGTCTGGCTCCTCCACCGGTAATGCCATCACAAAATGGTTCAAGATGTGGCTTCGCTCGCGTAGCAGGTCAGTCCACGTAGCATCAGGTTGGGTACGCTGCAAATCAGCCAAGTAGAGACCCGCAAACTCGACCAGCTTTTCTTGGGTGTCCTCAGTAAGCTGCGCCATGCTCCCTGCCACAGAAAAGAGCGGGATAGGCTGCTCCTCTGTGCCATCTTCTGGCGGTGTGTCTAGCCCCTGCTGCACCCACGCTGGCGGTTGTCCTGCGTCCTTTACCCCCACCGGCACAATATGCCCCACCATCACCTCGCCCACCAAGAGCCGCTTGGTTGCCGCCTTGTCCTTCACCACATACACCCCATCATCGAGCAGGTCGCGGGCGGTTATGCCAAATCCCTTCTCTACCTCTTCCACGACATACGGGCGCAACCGTACCCCCACCCACTGCTTCAACAAGCGGGATTCATAGCTATCAAGCTCAAGCTCACCACGCTCGGCAGCATCTACCATACGCTCAACTAGCGTGGGACTACCTTCTGGCACATAGTCAAAGGCAAACCACACCAGGAAGCGAGAAGACCCCTCTTCCTCAAGATCATCCAATTCTGCCATCTGGTCAGCGGTATACTCACCATTCCAATACAGCTCCATTGCTGATGCCACTTGGTCTGGCACCTCTTGGGCAGCTTCCATGATCTTTGCCATCAGCAGACCTTCTGCCTCGTGCAGTCGGCGTTGTTCGCTTTTCTGCTCATCCTGTATCGGCAGGTGACACTCTTTGTACTTCTTGCCGCTGCCACACCAACAACTATCGTTTCTTCCGAGTTTCTTTTTCTGTTGTTTCTGTTGTTTTCCCATATGATCTTTCTTTAATTCCCCTTGTGTGGGAGATTAACGGGTTCCATCAATAATGCATGGTGTTCTAGCCACCGCAACTGGTCATCTAGCGTCATCATAGACGGATTTGTCTGGTCTTGTGATGAATCATCTGGCAATGGCGATAGCTCTGCCAAGATCGCCTCCAATGCTGCATAATCTCGCGTTCCGTCCATGTAGGCAAGCAAATGTCGCTGCTGTTCATTCAACCGCACCCTATTGTGCAACAGATTGGTCACGATGTCCTGCTGTTGTGCCTGCACCCGTGCCAATGGGCGCACTCGCGGCATTGGGGCAGTATGGGCTGCCAGCGGAAGCGGGGCAGAGCGCAGGTGTATGATGTCTGTACTGCACAAAAAGAGCTTGAGTAGATTTGCCGTCAAGATATGCACATCACGGTTTGGGTCGCTTGACGGAGGGGTAGACAATGCTTGCATCCGTTCCCACGCCTGCTCCACCAATGTAGCAAAATCCAGCGAGCGGGGGTAGTGGTCAATCAGCACATGAAATGCCGCTTTGCTCAACGGGTGATCTAACGCAAATCCCCCGCCTTTTTCCCCCTGAAAATGCTCAACCTGGGGATGCTCGCTTTGCTCGTGTGCAGATGCATCATCCGATAAGTTTACTCGCGCTGGTGAGGCAAGGTGCAACGTATGGATGCTGGCAGGGTTGAGCCGCCGATTCAGCCGCACCTGCTGATGACACAGCAGTGTCTCACGGAACGAACAGCCACGGAAATAGTCTATATACTGCTCCATCGCAATGATGTTGTCTGCTACCGTATGGATATACTGCGCTGCATCAGGCGAAAGATTCGACGGCAGTACGTTGGGCAAACAGCTTTCGGTAAGATACTGCAAGCCATGCCGGGATGTGTGCTGAATGAAATCGCTAAAGGTGATGGGGGTATTGATCTCGGCGAGTTCATCGTGTAGCAAAAAGGCATACCGTTGGTCGCCTGCCTGGTCCATCTTGCGCTGGAGAAACTCGCTATATGTCCGCAAAAAGTCGCGGTATGCCCCATAGGTGTCTGGGATGTGCTCACACAGATTGCCCAAGAAAGACTCTGCGGCATCTACCCGCTCGCGGGGGTCAGAGATGTGACGGGTATGGTAGCGCAACATTTCGCGGATCATACCAAACATATGCCAACCAGGGTAGGTGTTGTAACTGATGTAGGCAATGCCGTTTGGCGAGAGGTGGTGCTTGCACAGTGCCAACAGGTGATCTTGCACCTCAGCCGGTACCCAAGAATAGAAGCCGTGGGCAATGATATAGTCAAACTGCCCGTAACCTTCCGAGAACCGCTGAATATCCTGGTGTCTCAGCGTGATATTGGTCAATCCAAGCGTTTGTATAGTCGTATTTCCCGCGGCAATCTGGCGAGCAGAGAGGTCAATTCCCAAGAATGTACTTTGTGGGTAGGTCTCGCTTAGGGGAATGATATTTCCCCCACCAGCACAGCCAATTTCCAACACGTTGCACCGCTCTACCGGCGGGGGGGGCATCCCAAACAGGGTAGCAAGCGTGGCAAGGTGCATCGGGTGGCTTTGGGCATAGGGATGATCAGGATAGGGGATGGTATCGTAGCTCTGCTGGAGAGACTGGAGAGATTCCCATGTCACAATTAGCTGGTTCCTCTCCAGACTTCGCCCGTCTCTATGGCACTAATCGCCTCGGTTGCAGCTTGTCCTACCTCTTTGTCGCGGTCTGATAGCAGTTGACGGAGCGGTTCTTCTGCCCGTTCATCGCCTATCATACCGAGAGCGGTAGCCGCACATTTGCGTACCCCCGGTTTTTCATGCTGGAGGGTTTGGATAAGCGGCATAACTGACGGCTTGCCAATGTGAATCAGTGCGCCCATTGCCTCTTTGCATACGTTGGTATCCCAGTGTCCCAAGCTGTCAATGAGCGGGGAGACAGCCGGTTCCCCAATGGCAATACAGTTATGCCATTCACCCTTGACGACCCAATATTGTGCGCCAATCTCATCCTTTGATGGCTTCCATCCGAGGGCTTCAAGCGTACCCGCTGCCCCCCAACGTACCTCGCCATTTTCATGCTTGAGGGCAGCAAGCAGTTGGGGCAGGGCAGGCTTGCCAATCTTGACCACCGCTTTATAGGCATCACGGCGTACACTCCAGTCGGTGTCGTTGAACATAGAGATAAGCGGGATGACGACCTGGGGATCGCCGAGATGTCCCAGGGCGGTAGCGCATGATCGGCGTACATCTTCGTGTTCGTGCTTCAGGGCAGCAACAAGTTGCTCCATAATGGGCTTGCCAATCTTGACTAACGACCAAAACGCGGCTTGTTGTACCTCGTGGTTGCTATGGTTGAGCGTCTCAATGAGCGCATCTGCCACAGGTGCGCCTATTTGCACCAGGGCTTGAAATGCCTCTTGGCGAACGTTTTTGTCCTCGTGGCTCAATGCACCAATCAATGCATCGGCGGCGGGTGCGCCAATGGCAATACACCTGTCCCACTGCTGTTGTAGCGCGTAGTAGGTGGCGGCAATGGCACTATTATCTGGTTTCCAACCCATCTGTTGTAGGGCATCAATGATGGCGGCACAGACTTCTTGGGATTCTTTTGCCAAGAGATCGCCGAGGGGTTGGATAATCTGTTCGTTGCGGATGGTTTCATCTGTTTTGGTGGCAATCTTCACCAGGGCTTGGAGCGTGTCGGGGTAGAGGTCGGTTTCCTGCTTGGCAAAAATACCAAGCAAAGGCTCTATGCCCTCTGCGCTGCCAATTGCTCCAAGCGTGATAATCGCTGCCTTACGGACAGTAGGGTCTTTGTCTGTAAGTGCTGCTATGATGTGTGTGATAGTTTCTGGTTGAGCAAGTCTGCCAAGTGCCACTATGCTCGAAGCCCGCAAGGTCGGATCGTTGCTCTTGAGAGCTTGGATAAGCGGCTCAACCGCTTGGGGATCGCCAGTTTGCCCCAGGGCTTTGGCTGCGGCATGGCAAATAGTGGGGTCTTTATCATAGCTCAAGGCTTTGATCAACCCGGCTATATCATGTTTTGCCAAAAGTTTCTCTACATTAGGTGGTCCAAAAAGCGGCATGACGCAGGCTCCTGCTGGTATACTCGCAGATTCTCTTTGTATTGTACACCTGAGTAGATATTGTGGCAACAGCAATTGGGCAAAATTTCTCCTCTGCCCCCGCTCCCATCCCAGAGCGACCCTCTCCCCCTGCCCCCGCTCCCATAGGGCGAGGGCGGACACCTGCTCGGTTCCCCTTTTCCCCTCAGTGGGGGAAGGGGTTAGGTGATGGGGGGGGTACAAGCGACCCTTACCCCCTGCCCCCTCTCCCATCCCAGGGCGAGGGGGGAGTGCATACCCCCTTCTCCCGCGTAGCGGGGGTAAGGGGCAGGGGATGGGGGCGGCGTGGATGTACCCGTGCGCCCCTCTCCCCCTGCCCCCGCTCCCATCCCAGAGCGACCCTCTCCCCCTGCCCCCGCTCCCATAGGGCGAGGGCGGACACCTGCTCGGTTCCCCTTTTCCCCTCAGTGGGGGAAGGGGTTAGGTGATGGGGGGGGTACAAGCGACCCTTACCCCCTGCCCCCTCTCCCATCCCAGGGCGAGGGGGGAGTGCATACCCCCTTCTCCCGCGTAGCGGGGGTAAGGGGATAGGGGATGGGGGCTATGCCCGGTCTCTGCGTTTCTGTCGGGAATCTCTTGCCCGGACTTTGTGCCTCTGTGCCTTTGTGGTGAGAATTTGCCGGTAGACCTACCCCTAAAAGAGAGGGGGGGCAGCCCGGTGAGAATGTGCTATAATGGCATGCATGAGCTTTGAATAGCGACAGATTCACAGACATATGCCCAATCCCCCGCACACCGTCAACACGCTTGCCCAAGACCTCGCCCACATCGCCCACCGCTTGCAAGCGACCATCACGACCATCTTGACCAGCGAGGAGCAACAAACTATGCTCCATACCCACCTTAACGGTTTTAGGCAAACGTTGCTCCCGAATCTAGCTCCCACTGAATTTGCTGATATGTACGCGCAAACGCTGGTCTATGGGCTATTTGCCGCACGGGTTGCGTTATCTGAAAGTCCAATCTTTACTCGGTATGATGCTGCCCATGCTATTCCCAAGACAAACCCGTTTCTCCGCAAGATGTTTCAGCAAATCGCAGGCTTTGACCTGGATGAGCGCATTGCATGGCTAGTCGATGATTGTGTTCGGTTGTTGGAACGCACGGATATGGCAGAAGTGCTGCGCGACTTTGGCAAAGTGACCAAGCAAGAAGACCCCGTTGTTCATTTCTACGAAACCTTTTTGGCAGCGTATGACCCGAAAACCCGCGAGATGCGCGGGGTCTACTACACGCCGGAGCCAGTTGTATCGTATATTGTGCGCTCAGTAGACCACCTATTGCAAACCTGCTTTGGCAAACCCATGGGACTGGCAGAAGATGATACGCTCATTCTTGACCCTGCCACAGGTACCGCTACCTTTTTGCATACGGTTGTGCAACACATCTATGCCACGCTCCAACGTGAGGGACTAGCAGATACGTGGAATCAGTATGTCCCGGAAAAGCTGCTGCCGCGGTTATTTGGCTTTGAACTGCTAATGGCTCCCTACACCATAGCCCATCTGAAATTGAGCATGCTCTTGCAACAGTTGGGCTATACGTTTGACAGTCAAGAACGGCTTGGTGTCTATTTGACCAATGCATTGATTGACCTTCCAGAGAGGCAAACGACTCTCCCCTTTACCACCTTCATTGTGCAAGAAGGGCAGGATGCCAGGGAAGTCAAGCAAACCATGCCGGTTATGGTGGTATTGGGCAACCCGCCCTACTCAGGGCATAGTGCCAATGCCAGTTGGGAAACGGTCAGAGCAGCCGGGCGCAGCAAAAGAGTCTTAAATGGGATTGGCGCATTATTGCAAGACTACTATACCGTAGATGGGCAGCCGCTTGGTGAACGCAATCCCAAATGGTTGCAAGATGACTATGTGAAATTTATTCGCTTTGGGCAGTGGCGTATTAGCCAGACGGGGGAAGGAATACTGGCGTTTATTAGCAACAATAGTTACCTCGATAACCCCACGTTTCGTGGGATGCGGCAAAGTTTGTTGCAGACATTTGACACCATCTACCTGCTCAATTTGCATGGCAACAGCAAGAAAAAGGAGCATGCGCCTGATGGCTCCCTAGACGAAAATGTCTTTGACATCCAGCAGGGGGTCGCCATTGGTCTGTTTATCAAGCATAGCTCATCAGAGAACCTAGCTACCGTGTACTATGCAGACCTGTGGGGAGACCGCGAGGGAAAATATGCTGCCCTTATGCAACAAGATGTTGCTACTACGCTTTGGCAACAGGTTAAACCCGCCTCTCCCTGGTATCTGTTTCTGCCGCAAAACACCGCTATGCTAGGAGAGTATGAACAAGGATGGGCTGTTCCCCATATCCTACCCCTCCATTCGGTAGGCATTGTGACGGCGCGTGACCGTCTAACGGTGCAGTGGAGTCGACAAGAGATGGTCCAGACGGTTGAAGAGTTTGGGGGTTGCCGAGAGGAGGAAGCTAGAGAGAAGTATGCGCTTGGGGCTGATGCAAGGGATTGGAAAGTTGCATTAGCCCAACAAGACATCCAACACCATAGCGATACGCAAGCCCACATTACGCCGATCTTGTATCGCCCGTTTGACCAGCGATATACCTATTACACGGGCAAGGATCGGGGCTTTTTGTGCAGACCGCGCTCGCAGGTGATGCGGCATATCCTCAAAGATGCCAATATTGGCTTTATAACTATTCGGCGGTCAAGGAATCAAGCAGCATGGAATTATTGGTTTGTTGCTGCTGTCCCGATTGCTGGGGCAACTGCGGTAACAGCACTGGACATCAATTACTTTTTCCCCCTCTATCTCTACCCAACAGCGCAAGAAGTCGAGAGCGGTCTTTATGCTGCTGACGAACGCCGCCCAAACCTCTCTGATGGTTTCATGCAAGACCTGGAAACGCGCATGAAACTAGCCTTCATTCCCGATGGCAGCGGCGACCTGATGAGCACGGTTGGTCCAGAGGATGTGTTCCACTATCTCTACGCGGTGTTGCATAGCCCAACCTACCGTTCCCGCTATGCCGAGTTGCTCAAGATAGACTTTCCCCGTATTCCCATCACCAGTGATACCTCCCTGTTCAAAACGCTGGTAGGCTATGGGGCAGCGTTGGTTGACCTGCACCTGCTGCGAACACCAAGCAAAGAACGGCGCGTGGGGGGGGCAGGCGGGGCGAGTATCCTCGCCAAACCCGGCGAGCAGGGGGTGACACAACACCAGGCAACGAATGGGGCTATTGGGAAAATCACCTATGACGAAACGCAGCAACGGGTTATGCTAGACACAAACAGCTACTTTGCGGGTGTAGAGCCATCGGTATGGACGATGCAGATTGGTGGCTACCAACCGTTGCAAAAGTGGCTCAAAGATCGCAAGGGGCGCACGTTGTCCTTTGATGAGGTGGTGCATTACATGCGGATGGTTGTCGCGTTGCGGGAGACGCAACACCTCATGCTGGCGATAGACGCAGCGATCCCCGGCTTGCCGCTGCGGTGAGGGGGGTATCAATGTAATGGAACATATAGACATGCAGATGAAAGGGACACAACCCTGGCGACTACGTTATCTACAACCTTGCGGAAAAAGGGTATAATTATTGCAGAGAAAGTCGTCTATCTGTGATGGGAGCAAAGTTTTATGTCAGTCAGTATCTTTCTTGCTAACGTTGAAGCAATTATCCAAAATGGCAATGCCACCGAACATACCTATCGTCCTGCCCTCAAAACACTGCTAGAATCTCTCCTCACTGGGTATACCGCAATCAATGAGCCAAAACAGGCAGAATATGGCGCACCCGATTTTGTTATCCAACAGCACACGACCCCCATTGGGCATGTGGAAGCAAAGTCTATTGGGGTTGAATTGCCAACTATCATTGCCGATAGCGGGCGGGATATGCCCAAAACGACCAATGGGAAGCAACTCAAACGTTATCGTGCTGCGTTACCAAACCTGTTGTATACGGATGGGCTAGTATGGTATTGGTTTGTTGCCGGGGAAGTACGTACTGAAGTTCCCATTTGTATTGCTACCTGGGACAAACGTACCCACAAGCTCCATCGCAGCAACACTGCCGAAACAGACCTCACAACACTGATAGAACAATTTGCCCAATATGTTGGGGGGATCGTTGGTACCCCCAAAGACTTGGCGCACCGACTTGCCCAAATTGCCCGTTGGTTGGATGAGGAAATAGGCAAAATCCTACAACAAGAGGAACAGCAAGGGTCATTACATCAACAACTTAACGCCTTTAGGCAAACGTTGCTCCCGAATCTAGCTCCCACTGAATTTGCTGATATGTACGCGCAAACGCTGGTCTATGGGCTATTTGCCGCACGGGTTGCGTTATCTGAAAGTCCAATCTTTACTCGGTATGATGCTGCCCATGCTATTCCCAAGACAAACCCGTTTCTCCGCAAGATGTTTCAGCAAATCGCAGGCTTTGACCTGGATGAGCGCATTGCATGGCTAGTCGATGATTGTGTTCGGTTGTTGGAACGCACGGATATGGCAGAAGTGCTGCGCGACTTTGGCAAAGTGACCAAGCAAGAAGACCCCGTTGTTCATTTCTACGAAACCTTTTTGGCAGCGTATGACCCGAAAACCCGCGAGATGCGCGGGGTCTACTACACGCCGGAGCCAGTTGTATCGTATATTGTGCGCTCAGTAGACCACCTATTGCAAACCTGCTTTGGCAAACCCATGGGACTGGCAGAAGATGATACGCTCATTCTTGACCCTGCCACAGGTACCGCTACCTTTTTGCATACGGTTGTGCAACACATCTATGCTACGCTCCAAGATTGGGGCATAGCAGATACGTGGAATCAGTATGTCCCGGAAAAGCTGCTGCCGCGTTTGTTTGGCTTTGAACTGCTGATGGCTCCCTACACCATAGCCCATCTGAAATTGAGTATGCTCTTGCAACAGTTGGGGTATACGTTTGGGAGCAATGAGCGACTCTGTATCTACCTGACCAACGCTCTTTCAACCGCTCCTACAGGACAATACGCTTTACCGTTTGTGCAATTCATTGCGGAAGAGGGAAAAGCCGCAGATGAGATTAAGCACAGTAAGCCTGTTATGGTTATTCTAGGGAACCCACCATATTCGGGTCATAGTGCAAACAAAGCCCAATGGATTGACGATTTGCTGCATGGCAAGTTGCCTGATGGGGCAAGCACAGAAAACTACTATGAGGTAGATGGGGAACCGTTAGGGGAGCGTAATTCGAAGTGGCTCCAGGATGACTATGTGAAATTCATGCGTTTTGGGCAATGGCGTATTAGCCAGACGGCAGAAGGAATACTAGCGTTTATTAGTAATAATGGCTATTTGGATAATCCGACATTTCGCGGTATGCGGGAAAGTCTGCTACACGAGTTTGATACGATCTATATCCTCAATTTGCATGGGAGCAGCAAGAAGAAAGAACGTGCGCCTGATGGCTCTCCAGACGAAAATGTCTTTGATATACAACAAGGAGTTGCTATTGGTATCTTGGTC
The DNA here is from genome assembly GCA_964410555.1 of uncultured Chloroflexaceae bacterium. Lineage (GTDB taxonomy): Bacteria > Chloroflexota > Chloroflexia > Chloroflexales > Chloroflexaceae > JAAUSY01. The sequence goes on from CAYPHM010000050.1 coordinate 19,272, forward strand.
AAAACGAGCAGTAGTAGGGAGCATGCCACGGTATACTATGCGGATGTGTGGGGAAGTCGGGATGGCAAATATGCATATCTGTGGGACTGGGATGTTACTACCACAGATTGGCAACAGATACACCCTGACCCGCTCTGGTATATGTTTATCCCCAAGAATACCCATCTCTGTCAGGAATATCAGCAAGGGTGGGATATACCAAAGAGTATGCCACGTACCTTGCTAGGTCCCAATTCGCATAGAGATCACTTTGCTATAGCGTTTGATTATGCGACAGCTAGGTCTCGTATTCGTGATCTTGCCAATACCCGTTTGGATGATCAGACGATACGTGAAAAATATACGATTGCAGATACACGAGATTGGTCCCTACAAAAAGCACGAAAGCAAGTGACTGATGATATTGCCCCTGTTCAGTGTATCTATCGTCCATTTGATATTCGCTATATGTTATACGGGGATTTTGCCTTTGATTACCATAGACCAGATGTCAATAACCAACTTCTACTCCCAAATTTAGCTCTTATTACGACTCGACAAACAAAAGAGCCTTTTTCCCTTTTTGTATGTGATAAGCCAGCAGGTCAGCATAAGTTAGCTACTCCGTATGATGGGAGTTATCTTTCTCCTTTATACTTATACCCAAATGGTAAAGTTCCTGAAATGCTCTTTGAACACGAGAATGGTCGTCGTCCAAACTTCTCTGCCCCCTTTATCGCCTATGTAGAGCATCGCTTGGGGTTGACCTTCATTCCCGATGGCAGCGGCGACCTGATGAGCACGGTTGGTCCAGAGGATGTGTTCCACTATCTCTACGCGGTGTTGCATAGCCCAACCTACCGTTCCCGCTATGCCGAGTTGCTCAAGATAGACTTTCCCCGTATTCCCATCACCAGTGATACCTCCCTGTTCAAAACGCTGGTAGGCTATGGGGCAGCGTTGGTTGACCTGCACCTGCTGCGAACACCAAGCAAAGAACGGCGCGTGGGGGGGGCAGGCGGGGCGAGTATCCTCGCCAAACCCGGCGAGCAGGGGGTGACACAACACCAGGCAACGAATGGGGCTATTGGGAAAATCACCTATGACGAAACGCAGCAACGGGTTATGCTAGACACAAACAGCTACTTTGCGGGTGTAGAGCCATCGGTATGGACGATGCAGATTGGTGGCTACCAACCGTTGCAAAAGTGGCTCAAAGATCGCAAGGGGCGCACGTTGTCCTTTGATGAGGTGGTGCATTACATGCGGATGGTTGTCGCGTTGCGGGAGACGCAACACCTCATGCTGGCGATAGACGCAGCGATCCCCGGCTTGCCGCTGCGGTGAGGGGTAGGTCTGCCCGGTTCCCCTTCTCCCCTCAGTGGGGGAAGGGGATAGGGGGAGATACATCCGCTCGTTGACACTCGCGGCTCATTCCCGCAGGGAGGAGCACCTGCTCGGTTCCCTTTCTCCCCTAGGGGGAAAGGGGTAGGGATAGGGGGGTTACAAGACCCTCACCCCCCTGCCCCCCTACTCCCAGAGGGCGAGGGGGGGGGGACAAGCATCCGCTCGTTGACACTCGCGGCTCATTCCCGCGGGGGGGACACCTGCCCGGTTCCCTTTCTCCCCCAGGGGGAAAGGGTTAGGGATAGGGGGGGATGCACGGAGCGACCCTCTCCCCCTGCCCCCTCTCCCATCCCAGGGCGAGGGGGAGGGACAAGCATCCGCTCATTGACACTCGCGGCTCATTCCCGCAGGGGGGACACCTGCTCGGTTCCCCTTCTCCCCACGGTGGGGGAAGGGGTAGGGGGCGTGGGGGGTGAGAGATGGTGTTGTCCCCCACAAATTAAGACAACAAGTTTATGGTAAAATACAATCAACGTATAACATATGAACACCAGAAACGAACAGGAGGACAACCTATGGAAACATCGACCTGGACAACGAAGGTAGGTCTGGCACAAATGCTCAAAGGTGGGGTCATTATGGATGTGGTCACACCCGAACACGCCCGCATCGCCGAGGAAGCCGGGGCTGCCGCAGTGATGGCTCTTGAGCGTGTGCCTGCTGATATTCGTTCGCAGGGCGGTGTAGCGCGTATGAGTGACCCAACCTTGATTAGCGCTATTATGGAAACCGTAACTATTCCCGTCATGGCAAAAGCCCGTATTGGTCACTTTGTCGAAGCGCAAGTCCTTCAATCCGTTGGGATTGACTACATAGACGAAAGCGAAGTACTCACCCCTGCTGACGAGGAACACCACATAGACAAACACCAATTCAAAGTCCCCTTTGTTTGCGGTTGTCGCAACCTGGGCGAAGCCCTGCGCCGCATTGCAGAAGGGGCAGCTATGATACGCACCAAAGGCGAAGCCGGTACGGGTAATGTGGTTGAAGCCGTTCGCCATGCCCGCACCGTCTATGGCGAGATACGCCGGCTACAAAACATGAGCTATGACGAACTCTACACCGCCGCCAAACAGCTCCAAGCCCCCTACGACCTTGTGCGTCAGGTGGCAGAAACAGGCAGGCTGCCTGTGGTCAACTTTGCCGCAGGTGGCATCGCCACCCCTGCCGATGCTGCGCTGATGATGCAGCTTGGCGTGGATGGAGTCTTTGTGGGGAGTGGTATTTTCAAGTCTGGCGACCCTGCCAAACGAGCACACGCGATTGTGCAGGCGACCACCCACTACAAAGACCCAGAGATCATCGCCGAGGTAAGCAAAGAGCTAGGTGAAGCTATGGTTGGCATTGAAATTGGGCAGATACCCCAAGACCAACGCCTAGCAGAACGGGGATGGTAGCGCAAGATGACGGTAGGAATCCTCGCCCTACAAGGCGATTTTCGGGAACACGAAGAGATGCTGCACCAGTTAGGGGTCGCTACCCTCCAGGTACGGCTGCCCTACCATCTTGAGCAGGTAGAACGGCTCATCATCCCTGGGGGCGAGAGTACCACGATAGGCAAGCTCTTGGTGCAGTATGATCTCATAGCCCCCATTCGCCAGCGTGCGGAAGACCAGAGCCTTGCCATTTGGGGGACATGTGCCGGGGCTATCTTGATGGCACAAACCATAACAGGCGGCGAGCACCAGGGGCAGCCAATGTTGGGCATTATGGACATAGCCGTCCGCCGTAATGCTTTTGGGCGGCAAATCGCCAGTTTTGAGGCAGATATGCCGGTTGAAGCCCTCGGTCCCCCACCGCTACGGGGCGTGTTTATCCGTGCCCCAAGCATCGAGACGGTGGGGGAAGCAGGCGAGGTGTTGGCTCGCTTACCTGAGCAGCAGTCTATTACGCTTGTGCGACAAGGGCGACTATTGGCTGCAACCTTTCACTCAGAATTAACGTCAGATAACCGGCTGCATCAATATTTTTTGAGTCTCTAAATGGGAAAGACCGGAGGCAAGGGGACATTTTCCCTCCCTAGCTTCCAACAACCAACAGCTTTTTTGAGCATGTATGATACGAACCATCGTACCAGGTGATCTCTGGTCGCTGCGTGGAAAACCGCGACAACAAATAACCCTCTACACCGATGCATTGCTTGTGCAACCCCATCGTCCGTTTTTCTTTGCCCTGCGTTGCCTGCTCCAGGGGATGGGGCGTGATCGGGCTATGCTCATTTACCGTGACCATAGTGTACGGGCAACTATCCAAGCTGAAGGGCGCATGGGCAGACCAGAACAGGACATTACCAATCTGACTATCCGAGGGTATAGCCGAAATGGTATTCCAAGTGACCACGACATCTGGTATCGTCTGCTAGAACGGCTCTGCATACACGCCGGTACTCACCATGTCCAGCGGCTCTACGCTTCGGTCTGGAGCCAACAGGAGGACATCCGTGAGCTATTTCGCCAACTTGCCTTCCAATCGTACACCCGCCGCATCATCCTCCAACTGACTGGTCCAGACTGGGATCAGAGGACAACCATGTCCCCTATGCGGCAGCAGTCGCGGCGCGATTCATGGGCTATCCATAAACTCTATGGGGCTGTCACCCCCCATCTAGTCCAGCAAGCCGAGGTTCGTATTCCCCACACATGGCTCTTGTCCCTTTCGCAACAGTGGCATATGAGCCGTAGTCGGGCATGGGTACTTGGCACAGAAGACGATCTCCAAGCCTATCTCCACGTTATCAGCGGGAATGTGTCCCACATTATGACACTGCTCATTCACCCAGATGCGCGGGATAAGGCAACCGATGTGCTGCGCTTTGGGTTGTCGCAGTTGCTAGACTCTCGCCCGGTCTATCTTGTGCTGCGCGAGTATCACCAAGACCTGCTCAACCCGATGCAGAGCCTCGGTTTTCAGCCTGTTGGAGAGCAAACCCTGCTGGTAAAAAATCTCGTTATACCGGTACGCCGTTCGGTATTCAAGCCGGCATTTGAACCCAAAACCTGGGATAGGAAAATTCCTATACCTGGAATTTCTGTATCAGGGGAGGACGCTACATTTTATGGTAGAGCAACGCGAAACACCCGATGATTTGGAGTTACTCCTAGAGACGCTCCCGCCACACATTCAGCAATCATTGCTGCATAGTGATGATAGCCTTGATGACTTGCTTGAAATTATCATGGACCTGGGGCGGCTGCCAGAAGCTCGCTACCGCACCCACGAGCGGTTTTTGAGCGAGATGGAAGTGACCCGACAGGACATTGATACCGTTACCTCACGAGTGGGGGTATTTGGTGAGGACAATCGAGCGGGGATACCGCGGACGTTACACCGTATATCTGCTATCCGCAACCGTAACAGCACAATTATTGGGCTAACATGCCGCATTGGGCGAGCAATCTTTGGCACCGTTGCGCTCATCCAGGACATCATCGAGTCCGGCAAGAGTGCGCTATTGCTCGGCAAGCCCGGCACGGGCAAAACAACGTTGCTCCGTGAGACAGCACGGGTGCTGGCTGAGGACCTACGAAAGCGCGTGGTGGTAGTAGATACGTCCAACGAGATTGCTGGTGATGGCGATATTCCCCATACCGGCATTGGGCGAGCACGCCGTATGCAGGTGATACGCCCATCGGAGCAGCACGCGGTGATGATTGAAGCGGTGGAAAACCACATGCCAGAAGTGATTGTCATAGATGAGATCGGCACCGAGCTCGAAGCCCTTGCTGCCCGCACCATAGCCGAGCGGGGGGTGCAACTTATTGGCACTGCCCACGGCAACACGCTAGAAAACCTGATGGTCAACCCGACCCTCTCCGATTTGATAGGCGGTATTCAAGCTGTGACACTAGGCGATGATGAAGCTCGCCGCCGGGGGACACAAAAAACGGTGCTTGAGCGCAAAGCCCCGCCGACCTTTGATGTGCTGGTAGAAATCCAGGGATGGGACCAGGTAGCAGTCTATAGCGATGTAGCAGAAGCCATAGACATGCTGCTACGCGGGGGCGAGTATCAACCAGAACTTCGCGCAAAGGGGGAAGATGGGCAGGTAAAGATTAGTGCCGCCCCGCCGCGTATGCTGCATACCGATTCGCCGCTTGGACAGCGCAAGGGGGGCAAGAATAATGCCAACCATGCCAACCAGAACGGACGCAGCAAAGGGGCAATCAAGCATGCGCTCCCCCCCGACCCGTCATCATTACAGCGCATCTTTCCGTTTGGGATAAACCGCAATCGGCTAGAACATGCCATAGAGCACCTGCACGTACCGGCGGTTGTCGTGCGTGATATGCAAGAAGCAACGTTGGTGATGACGCTGAAAAACTATTATCGCCGGAGTTCCCAACGACTACGCCAAGCGGAATCGCAGGGAGTGCCGGTATATGTACTCCGCAACAATACGGTCACGCAAATGGAGCGTCAACTTGCTACTATCTTTCAGCTAGACCTTGAACAAGAGCCGCCGTTTGTTGAAGAGGGACTACCGAGAGAACTTGATAACTTAGCCCCAAGAGATGGTTATGAAGAAGGCTTCGAAGGTTTTGAGCCAACAGAATCTTCGTTCAATGAGGTGATGTTAGAAACAGAGTTGGCAATTAGCCAATTGATGCATGGCGAACGGGACGTAGTGGAGATGGCACCGCAAAATAGCTATGTTCGCCGCAAGCAACACCAGATGGCAGGACGCTACAACCTACGATCTAAAAGCCGGGGCAATGAACCCTATCGGCGTGTGAGAATATATCGCTAAATGAGTCTTTTCATTACGTTTGAAGGAGTAGAGGGTAGCGGCAAGAGTAGCCAAGCCCGGTTGCTCTACCAGCGACTCCAAGAGCGGGACTATCCCGTTATCCTAACCCGTGAGCCGGGTGGTACCCGCATTAGTGAGCTTATCCGGCGTATTCTAACCGATCTCCAGCATACGGAGATGGCTTCAACAACGGAGACGCTCCTGTTTGCTGCCGCTCGCGCCCAGTTGGTCAATGAACTTATCCGTCCTTACTTGGAGACCGGCAGTATTGTGCTGTGTGATCGCTATGCCGACTCGACCTATGCTTACCAGGGATATGGGCTAGGGCGCGATATGGAAGAACTCCATACCCTCACCCAGATTGCCACCGGGGGGCTAACCCCGGATGTGACAATCTACCTAGACCTGCCAGCAGAAGTGGGGCTAGAACGCAAACAGCAGGGCAAGCAGGCGTATGAGTCCTCACGTCAAGCCTATCACGAGCAGCAGACCTCTGCAAAAATGGCAGCGCACAACCCGTTGCGAACGCCGCTTGAGTGGAACAGGCTCGATGCCCGTGATATAGCCTATCACAAGCGGGTAGAGGATGGCTTCCGTGAGCTTATGCAGCAGGAGCCAGACCGTTGGCGCAGGTTTGATGCCCAACAGCCTATGCAGACCATTTTGGCAGAAATTGAACAGACGATAGAACCCTATCTCAAGCAGATTACCCGATTAGCGCAATCACCAGTATAATAGAGCTACACCAAGCTACCCCGCACTCTGTCGGCGCAGGGGCATGAAAGGAAACACAAGGAAGCACATGGAAGTTTTTCAGGATTTTCTTACCAATCTCAACCCAATATTAAATATTCTCGGTATCATCATTGGCTCCTACCTGCTGCTGCTTTGGGCAGCATCGGTGCTTTGGGCATACCGCGATATTCGTGCTCGCAGCGATGATATTTCGGTACAAGTGCTGGCAGTAGGACTCGTGCTCTGTATTCCCTTTGCCGGTATCCCCCTGCACCTCATCCTGCGCCCCCACCAAACATTGGCAGAAAAGTATGAACGCTCACTAGAGGAGGAGTACCTGCGCCGCGATGTGGAAGAGAAATTTGCCTGCCCCACATGCCAGCGTCCCATTGAGCCAGACTTTATCCTCTGTCCCCATTGTCATACCTCGCTGCGCCGCCGTTGCCCCTCTTGCAATCGCGTTGTAGACCTGACCTGGAGTGTCTGTCCCTATTGCAGCTATGATGGAGCTACAGGTATGATGGGACAGGCATACCCTAGCCATGCCCGTTCGCATGACCGTGATCCATATGTGTTAAAATAGGTTAAGACAAGCAAGCAAAGACGCGCATAGGAAAGAGAAAGAGGGTCTTCTGATGATGATACACCGAGCAAAGTACCCCTATGGTGTGCGCCTTGTCACTGGTCTGCTGGTGGTTATCCTCGTCCTAGCAGGCTGTGAAATTGAGGGGGGAGTGGAGACTCCTACAACGCCCGGCGCACTGCCGCCGGTGCAGGAAGAAACCACTGCTGCCCCGACCAATACCCCCATGCCCCAACAGTCTGGTTTTCGCATTGGGCTATTGAATGAACCCCGCGACTTGCTGCCCTACCATGAAGATGCCGCCGATGAACGGACAACCTCTCCGATAAGCGAGTTACTCTTTCCCTCGCCGCTGCTTGCCCAAAACTATGCCTATACCACAACGGGTATCTTGGAAGAGATGCCATCCTTTGCCAATGGGGGGGTTACGATAGAAGAAACCTATGTGTATATAAACCCGACTGGCGAAATTGTCGCCCCGGTGCCGCCGCTTGTGTCTGATGCAGCACCATCATCGGCTATGACTGCAACGATAACTACGGCGACAACCACCACTGATACAACCCTTGTTACAAGTGCGACCAATGCCATAACCTCAACTGCTCCTGTGACGGCTACGACAACTGAGCCACTCACGGCTACAGAAGCACTCACGATGACCCAGGAGATGCTCGATACCCTCATCGCCACGGGGGAAGTGACCAAAGCGCAGCAGATAGTCGTCACCTACCACTGGAACCCTGCAATGCGCTGGTCAGATGGGGAGCCACTTACTGCCAATGATTCAGTCTTTGCCTATGAACTAGCAGAGACTATGCTGCTTGGCAATGAATCCTTTACCCGCTACCAGATGCTTGAACGCTACGAAGTGGTAGACGAACATACCACCCGTGGTTATCTCCAGCCGGATTTTCTCGACCCTGCGACTATCAATCCAGACTACACCGACCCTGCCTACATCTTGCATGCGTGGACACCCCTGCCCCACCATATACTGCAAGAGGATACCGCAGCAAAGTTGTTTGACTTTGCGTGGTCGCCGATAGGCTATGGACCGTATATGATAGACCGGCGGGAAGAGGGCGGCATTAGGATGCACCGCAACCCCTACTATGGCGGTGAGGAGCCATCAGAGGATGATGTCCTGTTCCTCTTTATGCCATCGTTTGAGGTGTTGCGTACCTCAATGGTGGGGGGGAGCTTGGATGTAGCCGTTGCCGATGATGTTCGACCAGACCAGTTTCCCTTCCTCAACCGCGATCAGGAAATGGAGCACTACAACATTGCCTATGTTGCCTCACCCATTTGGGAGCACCTCGATTTCAACCTAGACGTGCGGTTGTTGCAAGACTTCAACGTGCGCCGGGCGATTGCCTATGGCACAGACCGTCAGGCAATGGTTGACCAGTTGCTCGATGGCAAGGTACCGGTGCTGAATAGTTGGATTGTGCCCCAACACTGGGCAAATGCCCCCGATGAGCAGGTGACGCTCTACCCCTACAACCCGGATGAGGCAAACCGGCTGCTCGACGAGGTGAGCATGCTGGACAACAACAATGATGGGGTGCGCGACCCCATTTCTATGGATTTGCTGACCACGGCAAATAGCCCTTTGCGGGAAGAGATTGCCCGGATGTTTCAAGAGGATATGGGGGCTATCGGCATTGTGGTCAATATTCAATCCCTACCCATTCAGGAGTTCTACGATCCCGCAGGACCACTTTTCCGGCGGGATTTTCACCTTGCCCAGTTTGCCTGGATAGCCACACCGGAGCCAGGCGGGTTGTCGCTGTGGAGTTGTCGAGCGGTGCCAAATGAGCACAACAATTGGACTGGCAACAACTTTGCCGGCTGGTGCTTCCGTGATGCTGATCAGGCGATTCGCACTGCCAACACTGCCCAAGACTTGGCTGCCCGTAAGCAAGCCTACCTTACGCAGCAGCAGCTTTTTACCCAAGAGCTCCCGTCACTGCCGCTATTTCAGCGGCTCTCGTTGACGTTGATGGCTCCAGAGGTAAGCAATGTGCGCCCCGACCCGATAGCCCCTGTGACGTGGAATATTACCGAGTGGCAAAAGCAGTAGGGGGGATGGATTTCAGGGGTAGGTTAGGGGAGAGTCTCTCTTTGTATTCCCCCCTACCGCCTGCTCCCCGCGGTGGGACGCGGGGTTAGGGGATGGGGGGAAGCGACCCTCTTCCCCCTGCCCCCTCTCCCATAAAGGGCGACAACCCTCTCCCCCTGCCCCCTCTCCCATAAAGGGCGACAACCCTCTCCCCCCTGCCCCCTCTCCCATAAAGGGCGAGGGGGAGCCGCTATCTGCCCGGTTCCCCTTCTCCCGCGTAGTGGGGGAAGGGGTTAGGGGATGGGGGCTGACC
>CAYPHM010000051.1:0-28973 GCA_964410555.1 uncultured Chloroflexaceae bacterium
CTACCCCCCTCTCCCATAAAGGGCGAGGGGGAACCGACAGCGACTCCCCTTCTCCCCTCGTGGGGGAAGGGGCAGGGGATGGGGGGGAAGAAGACTCCCCTTCTCCTCTCGTGGGGGAAGGGGCAGGGGATGGGGGGGAAGAAGACTCCCCTTCTCCCCTCGTGGGGGAAGGGGCAGGGGATGGGGGGGAAGAAGACTCCCCTTCTCCTCTCGTGGGGGAAGGGGCAGGGGATGGGGGGGAAGAAGACTCCCCTTCTCCCCTCGTGGGGGAAGGGGCAGGGGATGGGGGGGAAGAAGAAGACTCCCCTTCTCCCCTCGTGGGACGCGGGGCGGGGGATGGGGGGGAAGAAGAACCCTCACCCCCTACCCCCCTCTCCCATAAAGGGCGAGGGGGAACATCCGACTCCCCTTCTCCCCTCGTGGGACGCGGGGCAGGGGATGGGGGGGAAGATGCCCCCGCTCCCGCTCCCCCTGCGGCACGGACTATCACCATTATCACCAGTGGCACCAGTACCACCCGCGCTATTAGCATCCCTGATAATGGGGGGGATGCCAGCGAGGGTGAGGATGTACGCCTGGGTATGGCAGAGCAGCAGAATAGGGCGGGGGATGAGCCAGACAGTGAGACGGAGCCAGTAGAACCAACAGAGCCAACGGAAACAGACGATGGCGAACATGCAGCAGAGACAACAGACGATATAGCCCAATCTGCCGTTGCTTGGTTCTGTGAAGAGTACCTCAGCACCCTAGAACTCCAATTGCTCATGGTCTTGAGTATCTTTCGCCGCCCGGTAGACGAACTCGCCATTGGCGTATTGCTACGGGCTACCCCTGATGCCAGCGAGCCGATGCCCTTCTATCACCCGCTGCTCGCGCTGGAAGATGATACCTTCCAACAGATGCTTGAGCAACTGGTCAACTATCGCATCCTCACCTACGATGAGGAAGAGGGGTACTTCATCATACACCCACTCATCCACACCTACGCTAAAGATCGCCTTGAGCAATCGGTAGATATACAGCCACAATTCCCTGCTTTGCACCACACCATCAAAGCGTATTACCTCTCGCTGGTCGAGCGCGATCAACCGCTCCCCACGCTCCATGATCTAGTTCCTGCTAGGGAAGCATGCTATCACGCCTGCCAAGCGGGGGCATATGCGGATGCGTGGCAGATATACCAAGACTACCTCTGTCAACAACAAGAGGTCAGCATCTTAACTGACCAAATGGGCGCGTATGAATTGGCTTGCTCGCTGTTCTTGGAGTTTTTCCCGAATGGCGACATCACTCAACCACCGCTGCTCGATGATACAACCCACTGCTATAACCTGCTTGACCAGATAGCCTCCTGTTTCTTCCAACTAGGCGAATATACCAAAGCTGCGACCTGTTATCGGCAGGGTCTCACGCTTGCTACTGAAGCGCAAAATTGGCACATAGCCCATACCGCCGCTTACCACCTCGCATACCTGGCTATGGAGCAGGGGATGCTTACTGACAGCAGCGCGTACATTCGCCAATCGCTTATGCTGGCACGGCAGGCACAAAATCGCTACCTTGAGATGATGGCTTCGTCACTTCAGGCATGGGTAGCTCACCTACGCGGGCATTTGGTTATGGCACGTTCTACCTTTGTTTGGGCAGAACTGCTAGAACGAGAAGCGAACCCGGATGTCTACTCGCTCTATAACCAGCGGGGGGTGTGGTATGCAGAGCATCTCTATCAGACGGGCAGTATGGATGCGGCACGCCAGATAACCGAAGCCAATTTGAAGCTCTGCCAGCATTACAACTGGAAAGAAGAGATAAGCCGTTGCTATCGTATCTTGGCTGATCTGGATAGCCAACAGGGAGACCAAGAGACAGCCTATCATCACTACCAAGAAGCCATCAAAGTAGCGCGGGGTATACCTCGGCGGCTCGTGCTCATTGAAACGTTGTTGGCACGGGGGCTATGGGCAGCGCGGGGTGTAGGCAGCATAGGGTTGGCAGATGACCAGAGCGATGCTGAAAACGACAGCGAGTCTCCCTCAGATACGCAACAACGCACCATCGCGGAACTCCTCAGCGAAAAAGTCACCCCGGTAGTTGAGGATGAGCCGGGGCTAGACGATGCTCTCGAGGTAAATGAGGATGAGGAAACAGAAGCGGGGTCATCCTCGCGTAAGTTCTGGGTGCAGAGCAACCCTGAGACTGCCAGACGATTTACCGTGGCGCGGGTGGGGACAAGAGCGCGTACACGCGGGCGTTCGTTGCGGGTGCCGTTGGATGCCCAAGCCCCTACCACGCGGGGCAATACTGGTGGCGGTTGGATTAAACTTATAGATGGTATCTCTGAGCAGTTGCCCTTCCGTCCTGAGCGCACGTTTGTCAACCAGATAAAGGATCGGTTGTCCGCCTCCGCCGAGCGCAGGCAATTGCGCTATGACCAGCGAGCGGGGATGGCACAGGGAAATGACGCAGATACCCAACCAGAACCACCCAAAGAGTACATATCTGCCTTTCAGGTAGCCCGTAGCTCGCTAGAAGAAGCCCTAAGCCTAGCAATGGCGGGTGATTATCGGTTTCACGAAGCAGCTATCCGTCTTGCGCTGGCGTATGTCTACATGGCGATAGGGGACCGTGAGACTGCCCATACGGAAGCATCCTATGCCCAACAGTTGAGCAACCAAACGGGCTATTACCGTGGGCAGACCGAAGCTGCCAAATTGCTGGCAGATTTGTAAGCGGGAATCTCGCTTGTAGAGACGTTGCATGCAACGTCTCGCCGGGATGGTTATTCCCCTCTACCCTACTCCACTCTCCCACCCAGGGCGACAACCCTCTCCCCCCTGCCCCCTCTCCCATTCCAGGGCGAGGGGGAGCCGCTACCTGCCGCGGTTCCCCTTCTCCCCTCGGTGGGACGCGGGGCAGGGGATGGGGGCTGTCCGCAAAGGATGGGTGTTTGGTTATTTTGCTATCAGCCGGCGAAACCCCTTGAGCATCGCTCTGTTGCGAAGCAAGAAGAGCAGCAACCGATTTTTTGCCCCCGGTAAACAGGAAAACTGCCCCCGTTGTAACGCCTTGATCGACCCATCTACCACTTCCTCAGCAGTCATCCAAAGAAAATCGGGAATATTAACCCGTGTGCCGCCTATCTCAGGGCGATCAAAAAATTCGGTTTTGGTCAAACCGGGAAACAATACTTGCAACTGAATATTGCTGCCATCTAGCTCTTCTCGCAACCCCTCGGTAAAGGTCTTGAGATACATTTTCGTTGGGCTATAGATGACGTTGTTGGGACGTGGCAAAAAGGCAGCAATGGAGGAAACGTTGATGATGCTGCCATGCCCCCGTGCCAGCATGCCCGGTAGGGCAGCATGGCAAAAGCGCACGCTTGCCAAGACATGCACATGGATCATTGCCATGTGCTTTTCTATTGGCAAATCGGCAAACGCGCCAATCAAGCCAAAGCCAGCGTTGTTGATCAGCATCGTTAGCGTATCGCATGCGGCTATACGCTCGGCTACGCGGTCTACATCCGCGGAGACAGCAAGGTCTGCCACGAGTACCTCTACCAATACCCCATGCGCTTGCTCAATTTCTGTTGCCAACGCTTGGAGCCGCTCCTCACGCCGCGCTACGATAATGAGATTATAGCCAATTGCCGCTAGTCGTTGGGCAAAGGATGCGCCTATGCCGCTGGATGCGCCAGTAATGAGCGCAGTACCGGTGTTGTGGGTAGTGGGAGATTCTGCTGGCAACACCACGCGCATTTGCGGGGTGGGGATGAACGGTTGTCGTTGGATGCGTTTCCAGGCGATAATGCCGCCTGTTAAAGCCCCGGCTATTCCCATAAGCAAGCCAAGTTTACGGGAACCGTTGGGGGAGGGGGGGGTATGTGAGTTTGGCATATTGAATGTTCGTTCCTTTCACCGTATGGTATCAAGATATTGAGGACTATTATACCCAATATTTTGCGATGGTTGTTGGAAGAGGCTATGGCAAAGTTCCTTTTGCCCCCATTCGTCACCGCGGGGAGAAGGGGAACGAACACCGGCCCCCCCTCACCCTATTCGATCCGCGAGGGTCAACGAGCGGATAGTACAGGAGAGGGGGGGCAAGGGTTGGAGGGGCAACTTAGACTTTGCCATAATCCTATTTTCTCCTCATTGCAATGTGGCGATTTTAGCCAAGAGATGCTATCATAAGAAGAGGGTATCCTGGAGAAATTATGCAGGACATGCTCGTTTATATAGAGGGAGTCAATGACCCAAGCCGTTTCTGTCTTGGGCTTGTGCGAGCAAGCCGATGTTGACCAGACTCTTCCCGTGATAGTGTAGGGAAGCGAACCAGGATTATGAGGGTCATGGCAAAGGCGCACAATGCTAAAGATTAGAGCCCTTTTTTGCTCCCGCTCATCCCTGTCCCTGCTCCCATTTTAGGGCAAGGGGGAGCCGTACATTCCCATACTCCCTCGGTGGGGGAAAGGCTAGGGATGAGGGGCAAATGGGACTTTGACCCTACCCTGCATGATGATAACAGGCACAAACCCAACAAAACTGGACAAGCTATTTTGGATCATGAGCCGCAACTAACAGGGGTAAAATTTCACGAAATCATCATCCCCATGCTACAATAGCAGTATGCAGTGTTTTCATAGGACCAAAAAACAGTGCTGAGGAGTCTTGAACAGGTAGACAGGGACAAAACCATATGCACGATAACACAAGCAGGCTCTCCAATAGAAGAAATGACGCTCAAGTAGGGGGAAAGGTATGAAGCATAAAAGCACTATCCTTATTGTAGATGACGAACTCTTTATGAGCAAAACGCTGGAGGGACTCTTGACCTCTCCAGACTATACTCTGGCACTCGCAAGCAACGGTGAAGAAGCTATCAACAAGGCAAAAGAACTAACCCCGGACCTCATCCTGCTCGATGTGATGATGCCCATTATGGATGGCTTCGAGGTGTGTCGCCGTCTCCGTGCTGATGATTTGCTTGCCGAGGTGCCCATCATTATGGTTACGGCTCTTGATGATCGGGAGTCGCGGTTGCGCGGCATCGAAGTGGGAGCAGATGATTTCATCTCCAAGCCCATAGACCCGGTAGAACTCCAGGCGCGGGTGCGAACGACCATCAAACTCAACCGTTACCGCCGCCTGATGGTAGAACGGGCAAAATTTGAGCGTATCACCGAACTTGCCCCCGATGGGGTCATGATTGTGGATGCCGAGGGGATTATCCGGCTGGCAAACCCCGCTTTGCTCAAAATGCTTGGGGCGCAGGATACCGAAACCATCGTCAACAAAAATATGCTCTCCTTCATTGCTTCAGAGCAAGTAGATTACTACTCCTCGTGTTTGAGCAATGTCATCTCCGATGCCGCACATGTTGCCCGATTGGAGACCGTTCTTGTGCGGATAAATGGCGACCTTACGCCGGTAGAAATTCAGGCAGTCAATCCTCCCTTTACTTCTATTACCTACAAAAGCGTTGGGGGCGAACCCTTCCCCGTGGAGATACACGCGGGACACTTTGAATGGGAAAACAAGCCGGCTATGCAAATTATCGTTCGGGACATCACCGAGCGCAAATGGGCAGAGGAATCTATCAAAACTGCCTATGCTAGTCTCAAAGAATTGAACGAAGACCTGCGTCATAGCCGTGATATGTTTCGTATTCTCTTTGATGGGCTAGACGATGGTCTGGCTTTGCTGGATGGCGAGGGCTTGGTCTTGACGGTCAATCAGGCAATGGCTCGGCTCTTTGGCTCTACCCCAGATGAAATTATGTACAAACCCTGGGATGAAATTTGCCATCGTACTGAACCCCCCTTCCCAGGCAAACTAGCTATGGAAACAATGGGAGATGGCTGTGCGCGAAGTTCCACAGAACAGCACACCGACTCCGCCGGGCTAGAGCATCGGCTCGACATCCAGACCTTCTCGCTGATTGGGCGGGAGCAGTCTGTTGAGAATGTCATTGTCCATATCGTAGATACCGGGGATCGGGTGTTATTTGGTTCATAACAATGGGGGATGAAGGGATGCCCCACGGTTACTTGTCACATACTCCTTTCATCTCTCCTGTACTTCTATGAACATCTTACAAGGGGAACCTGTGCAACATCCGTTGAATGTGCCGCCTGCCCAAAATACCACGCTACTGATTGGCAATGCCGGGAGTGGCAAGACAACTACGATACAAACGCTCCTCCGACAGATACAATCGGGTAGGGCGTATGTGCTCGTCCCCGATAAACTCCAGGGACGAAAGTTTGAGGACAAGACTCCCAAATGCTCAGTCTATCAGTTTATCCCCCTTGCCAAGATTATCCTGCACCGTTCGGAGCAAAAGCGCGACCAACTTACCAACCCAATGCAGACTATGCTGCTGCGTACCCTACTCAAAAACCTTGTATCCCAGGGACTTCTGCCTATCTATGCGCCAATTGTCGAGAAGCCGGGGTTTCTCGCTACCATTGCAACGTTCATTGCCGAAGCACAGCATGCTTGCCTAGCTCCCGGTACGCTCACGCAAGCCCAGATTACCCCCTACGATGCCGAGTTGGATACCATCTACACCCACTACCTCGCTGCCCTAGACGACTATCAGGTCGCAGATAGTGGCAAATGGCTACGGCTTGCCTATGATGCGCTCACCGCTACCCCATCGCTTTTGGGGAGCATAGACTTGTTTGTTGTAGATGGCTTTGACCAGTTTACGCCGCTACAACTTGCGCTGTTGTCCCGCCTGACCCACTGTGCCAACCAAACGGTTATGACCCTCACCGGGGCTACCCCGTCCCATCCTGCCCATCGCCGCTTTGAGCGAACACGACAACAGCTAACCGATTACCTACACCTAGACCCGCCGATCAGTGTGACCACGAGTGCTACCTACACCCCGCCGCCACCAAAGTCTACGCCTGCCCCCCCACTGGCAACAGTAGCAACATACCTGTTTGACCTGAACCTTCCAACACCGGTAGATGCTGCCGGGGCATTCTGCACCATTGCAGCAGCAGACCGCGAGCGGGAAGTTCGTGCCGCGCTGCGCCATGCTCGCCATCTGCTAAACGGCGATGAATCCCTATCGCCACACGACATCGCCATACTCTACCGTGCTCCTGGGACATACCCGCCGCTGCTACGCGAGGTCGCCACCGAGTATGGGCTATCGTTGGCAATGCACGATGGTATACCGCTGACAGAAGCCCCCGCTATCATTGCAACGCTGATATTGCTGCGGTTGCCGCTGGAAAACTACCCCCGCCGCTCGCTGGTGGAAACATGGCGCAGCATAGCCGATGGTCGGGTGGCGTTGGTATCCGCTCCATGCAACACCACGTTTGACGACCCGAAGGAGACCCAACGGGCTGCCACCTTGCTCGACCTCATCGCTCATCGATATGGTATCACTGGCAGTATGCATCAACTCCAGAAGGGGGTCAAGATGATTGCCTCTGCCCCGCTCCCCGCCGATCCTATGACCCCGCCGCCTATCCCACCGGAGTCTAGTGCGCCGTTGCTAGACCTGCTCCAAGCGTTTGACGCATGGCTTACCCCACCAAAAACGGCGACAATTGCAGACTACTGTGCCTGGGTGCAAGCGCGTATTGCCCCAACGAGCGCAGGCGAAAAGGCAGCGGCTATCACCAGCAAATGGCAAGAAGTACTCAAAATCCTAGCCGATGCTGCCGAGCATCTCCAGGAGCCGCCTGTCCCCTATACCACTTTCATCAGTGAGCTCACCGCTGCCCTTGCGAATAGCCCCTATGGACAATCGCCCCCTACCCCTGGCACTATCCCAGTGCTGCCGGTGCATGCTGCTCGTGGACAACACTATGAGCACGTTATCATCTTGGGGATGGCAGAGAGCGAATTTCCCCAAGCTGCCCCTACCCCGATGTTCTATAGCCGCCGCGAGCGGGCGTTGTTGGCACAGCAAGGTATTGCCATGCCGCCGCCAGATGCGGCAGATGAGCGCACGCTATTCTATGAAGCCATTACCCGCGCCCGGCGCAGTTTGACGCTTGCGCGTACCTACCTAGACGAACGTGGCAATCCCTTGCCTGCGTCCCCCTATTTAGCGTCATTGCTCAGTCTGCTACAACCAGATAGTGTCAACCGTATTGTGGCAAGTGCGGGGAGCACCCCTACGTTGGAAGAGGCTGCATCAGATCAAGAAGTACTCATTGCCCTGCTGGCAGATGAGGGGGATATTCAACAGGGGCAGCAGGGGCAACTTCCTACTCTGCCCAACGCATGGCAGCATCTCACCCCGCTGCTTGAGCATACCTGGCGCACGAGGGCTGTTGAGTATCAGCGCGAATCCCTGCAAGGCGAGCATGCAACCTATGGGACGTTTGAGGGGATGATTTCCCCAACGGAAACGGACATTATCGCCTATCTTGCCCAACGATTTAATGCTGCCCACCTTTGGAGCGTCACACAAATCAACACCTACACCGACTGTCCCTTCCGCTTTGCTGCTGCCCATATCCTGCGGCTTCAACCGCGCATTGAGCCGGAAGAGGGGCTAGAGAGTGCCGAGCGGGGACGTATCTACCATGATATGCTGTCCCATGCTGGCAAGCAATGGATAGACCAACAACTAACCCTTACCAGCAATAATGAGCAACCTATTATGGCGGCATTGGGACAGGCAATGGACAGCATCCTTCCTGATGCCCCAACAACCTATGGTTTTGCCCCAGGTCCCTTTTGGGAGTGGGAGCAGCGAGATATACGCCGCCGCCTCACCCGTGCCATCCGCCGGTCTATTCAGCAGCAGAGTGCTTGGTCAGACTATCGCCCAATAGCCGTTGAGCAACCTTTTGGTACGTCTCAGAGCACATCTCCCCTCAAACTAACCACCCATGCTGGCGATATGCTGGTTATTGGGCGCATAGACCGCATAGACCAACACCCCGATGGCTTGCTGGCAGTGTTGGACTACAAGAGTAGTAGTAGCCCCCGTCCGCTCAAGGAGACGCTCAAGGGAATAGATGTCCAGCTTTCCGTCTACTTGCTTGCGGTAGAGACACTACTTATGCAGCACCAACAGGTGGGGCGAGCGGCGTTCTTTCACCTGGGCAGCGGCAAATATAGCTCACCGTTGACTACCGACAACCGCAATGAGGCAATCGCTGCATTGCAGCAACAAGCGGGGGTAGTGTTGAATAAGGTACGCAGCGGAGTATTTCCGCCGCTGCCGCAGGATACGTGCAGCAGCTTTTGCCCCTATAGCACGATCTGTCGTCTCTCTCAAGCAAAACCCCTGCCATAGACAAATAAACAAGGGCAAGACCTACTCCTTTTTTCCCCTAGCAATCAAGAAAAAGCCGTCTATACCATTGACAACAGAGCTATTATCTGCTACTATTCTCCCGTCTACTAGCGGCAAGGCAGCTCCGTTTTCGTGTACTGTCTTTGGGCAACAGGGTAGATAGTTGGAAACAACTGGTAACAATATATTTCATCCTCGTAAACAAGATAGGGTAAGGGAATGTTGAACCTCTCCCCTACCCTCCTAAATGTGTAGCTACGGAATCTCAACAGGCAAGAAGGGAGGCGTTTACCTATCATCACCCGCAAACGGTGAAGGATATATGGACAACACAAAAATCTGTAACATGTAGGCTCTTTGTTCGTTTCCCTATGTGACGGACAAATCGAACTGTGTTTTTGACAGCTGAAACCACAGGTTTTTCGCACACAAAACTTGAACTCTTTAGGAGGTTTGAATGTACGCTCACTTTGGACATACACGTTCGTTTACTACCCCATCATTTCGCTGGTTAGCCATGTTTCTGGCAATGGTGATGGTGGTCGGTACCCTTCCCTTTGCTGCGACACTCAATCAGCAGCATATTGGACTCCCAACACTGCCCGCACAACCAGCACAGCCTGTCACGGTGCCGACAGCCCAAGAAGCCGGTGTCCCCGCAGTGGACATCCCCGCTCTGGAACGTCTCCCTGTGGCTTTTGTTGCCAACGCAGGACAGAGCGATACCGCCATTCACTTCCAGGCACACACGATGGGCGGTGTGGTCTACTTTGCCAATAATGAAGTGGTGATGTCACTGCCAACAACAGCTTCTCAGTTGTCTGCTGACAGCGACAATACTGGTGCTACCGCAGTCCGCATGCAGTTTCACGGCAGCAGTGCTGATGTAGCCGTCAGCGGTGTTGACAAGCAGGGCAGTATCAGCAACTACCTGTACGGGAGCGATCCCTCACAGTGGATTACCAACGTTGCCAACTATGGTAGCGTCACCTATGAGTCCATCTATCCCGGTATTAACCTGCGCTACGATGGCACGGCAGGTACACTCAAGAGCACCTACACCGTTGCCCCCGGTGCTAATCCCGCGAACATTCGTTGGGGCTATGCTGGCGCAACTGGTGTGAGCATTGATAAGGCAAGCGGCAATCTGCACATTGGGCTGGCAGGCACCTCAACCCCGCTGGTTGAAGAAGCCCCCATCGCATGGCAGAACATTGGTGGCAGTCAGGTACCTGTTGCTGTAGACTACACACTGACCAACGGCACCGTGGGCTTTGCCCTCGGCAGCTACAACCCCGCCCACGCCCTCATCATTGACCCCGCCATCACCTACGCAACCTACGTTGGCGGCGGCTCTGGTGATGCAGCTACCGGGCTGGCTGTGGATGAAAAAGATGGCTACGTCTACGTCACAGGTTGGACAGAATCAAGCGATTTTGTTACGCTTAACCCACTGCCCAACTATTTGGGACAATCCAAAGTGGGACAGACAACAGACATCTTCATTCGTAAGATAGACGTGCGTTCTAATGAACTCGTCTACAGTACCTACATGGGTGGCGACAAGAACGACTATGCCAATGCGATTGCGCTAGGCAAAGATAGCAATGTCTATATCACAGGCTTTACCGATTCTCCCATGTATGAGGATGAATACCGGAAAATCATTGCCGGTACAGACACCTCAGACAATATCTTTGCAAAATCTTTCCCCATATCACCCACGAGCACCAAAGCAGAAGGTACCAATGTTGTTATGGACCCAGCAGGAACTGCCTATGGGTATATTCTTGATGCAAAGACAGACGGCAAAGCTTCCAAATCTGGTGCAGGTGATGCGTTTGTCGCCAAGCTCACCCCTGAAGGGGATGGGTTAGTCTATTCTACCTATTTGGGCGGTTCAGCAAAAGACGAGGGGTTGGATATTGCTGTACACGCCAGCAGCGAAGGGGAATTTTACGCAGGTCAAGACCTAGAATATGCCTACGTTACCGGTTCAACGGCATCATCGGACTTCCCAGTTTATAATGCCCTTCCTGGGAGCTCTTTTGCTGGTACAACCAGTGGTTTCTTGACCCGTGTTGGTCCCAACGGTAAGAGTTTGCAATACAGCACCTACATTGGTGGGAGCAGTGATGACATCAGCTATAGCGTTGCAGTAATAGCTGAAAGTGCCGTGAAGAGCGACCCGGTTATCTACCTTGCGGGTCAAACCAAATCTACTGACATCTTCACCTGGACCAACAGTATAACCACTGCCCTGAAAATTCAGCCTGTCGTTGGCAATAAGCTCAATGGTGATAACAACACCGACAACACCGATGGGTTCGTCACACGTATCATCAGTGCTTCTGGGCAATTGTCCTACACCCTTAGCTCCTACCTGGGTGGGGTTGGTGCTGATGTAGCTACGGGTGTTGCCGTCGATAGTGAAGGCAATATCTACCTCTCAGGCTACACCAATTCAACCGCATTTTCCGGTGTTGGGGCTAATTCCTTCCGTAGCACAAACAATGGTGGCACTGATGCCTTTGTGAGCAAGATCGACAAAGATGGAACAATTAGCTTTAGCAGCTTCTTTGGGGGCACCCAGGAAGATAGGGCAAATGGTATAGCTGTTGATGATTCTGGCAACATCTACTTGACCGGGCAAACA
Organism: uncultured Chloroflexaceae bacterium; assembly: GCA_964410555.1. Lineage (GTDB taxonomy): Bacteria > Chloroflexota > Chloroflexia > Chloroflexales > Chloroflexaceae > JAAUSY01. The sequence continues at coordinate 11,936 of CAYPHM010000051.1, forward strand.
CGCAGTACAGGGAGTGATACGGATGCAACCAGTTTCCCCACCAAAGAGCTAACCCCACAGCAGGAAGAGAATAATGGAAGTGGTGATGCCTTCATTACCAAGTTCAACCCTGATGGAAAAACGCTCAGTTACAGCGTCTTTGTGGGTGGTGATGGTACCGATGTAGCGAACGATATTGTCGTGCTCGGTTCTGGCAACCAATCGTTTGCCTTCATTGCAGGGGAAACACAGTCTAACACTGGCTTCCCTATCACCGAAGGCTCTTTTGACGATACCTACAACAATGGTGATGGCTTCATTGCCAAAGTTGGTCCGCCACGCCTCTACTTTGCTGGCTACGATACCAATACCACGAACCCAACCCTCAACACCCGTCAGCCTAAGCCAGTCTCTGAAGGGTCTGGCAGAGTGACTATTTCGCCAGAGTTGAGCCAGCCTAGCAGCACCGAGTTTGACATTAACTTGTCAACGCGAGAGTGTGGCGAGGGAGATTATCAGGCGAAGGCAGGGACAGACTTTACCGCGGTTAATCAGGACTTGACGATTGCAGCTGGCAGTACCTCTATCTCTGGCACCGCAGCGATTTCCGTCACCATCCTTGATGACACCATAGACCAGGTGGATGGACAAATCTTCTGTATGGACATTAGCTCTGGTTTTGGGGAAACCCAAGCCCTCACGATTACCATTGGCGACAACGATGGTCCTAACGTGAGCTTTGCACAAGTAGACGACAGTGCAAGTGAACCAGGCGCAACCGCAACCAGCGCAACAACCAAGACTTTGCAGGTCAAGTTGTCAAAAGCAAGCCCCGAAGAGATCAGGATTCCTGTGACTGCTAGTGAAGTCAATGCGGCTGGTACTGACTACAATCTGGAAACGACAGAAGTGGTCTTCCCCGCTGGTACAACTCAGCAAAATGTTGAGCTTTCTATTGCGAATGACAACATTAAGGAAGTGCCAGAGGATGTGCAGATTGTGCTAGGTGAGCCATTGCCAAATCAAGACCCCTTGTTTAACGGGCAAAATGTTACCGGGGTCAACTTCAATGATAATCCAGTAACCAAGCTGGACCGGGCGTTCGTGAACACGCAAGCCCAGACCGCAACGGTCACGATTGAAGACAACACGGCTACGCCTAAAGCGTCAATTGGGTTTGTTGGTACCTCACCGATAACCTACGAAATTACCCTAGACCAGTTCGAGGATGCGCTTGGGTCAAGCACGAAGAGCATCACCCAACCAATGACAGCACAACTTAACGTGGTTCAGGTTGAGCCGAAGATGCTAGATGGGCAGACAACCCCCACGCTGTTTGGTACGGATATACAGATCAAACTGACAGCAACAGGCGGGTCAGGCGTACAGGTGATGAACTCCTACACGTTGCCTGCCGAGTTAGCCGCAGCGCAAACGTTGCCCATTTCCGTAACAGTTGATCCCGAAGATCGCCCATCCAAGAGCATTACGCTTGGGTTGGAGGTTAGTAGTGGAGCAGACTTGGCACAGGTCACAGCAGGTGAAGAAAAATCTGCCCTACTCATGACCCCAACATTGCCAAGAAATGTCTTCTTGCCATTGGTACAAAAATAACCAATAGCCAATAGGCAAAGAGACAACGAAAAAGAAGCACACTGATACCAATCTTCCCCCGCTCTCATCATGGGAGCGGGGTTTTTTTTGCCATTCCTTCCTGCTTGGATGGTAGGGGCACACGGCGGTGTGTCCAACGGGGAAGAGCCTGGAGCAAAGGGGGGCAGGGACTCTCTCAAGGGTAGCAACTCCCCCTCGCCCTGGAATGGGATTCATCTGTAGAGACGTTGCATGCAACGTCTCTTCCCCCCCATCCCCTAGCCCCTTCCCCCGCTACACGGGAGAAGGGGAACCGGGCAACTCCCCCTCGCCCTGGAATGGGAGAGGGGGTAGGGGATGGGGGGGAATAAAAAGGTGTCCTTTGAAAGGGGGGAATGTGGGGGGGCAAATAGCCCCCTACGGGTGGTGTTCTTGGATATAATTTACAATCGTCATCGCCGCCTGTGCCCTGCCTGCTTGCTCAGCGTGTCTTTTCAACATGGCTAACCGCTCGGTATCTTCCAGAATGGCGCGTACTATCGTTGGTACCATAGCAGGCAGCCGCACCTGTACCCCTGCACCAACACTCACCACATAATCCGCGTTCCACTCCTCTTGCCCAGGTATCGGGTCTATCAAGACCATCGGCGTATGGCGAGCCATCACCTCGCTAACAATCAACCCACCGGCTTTGGTAATCAGCAAATCGCTGGCGGCTATCATATCATCCAAGAAATCTACAAACCCCAAGACACGCAAATCAAGCGGTGGCTCCTGCGGCAGTTTTTGCAAGGCTTCTTCAAGGGGCGCATTACGCCCCGCCACTACTACCAGCGTCCCTGGCATATGCTGCTGTTGGATACCGATCACCATCTCTTGCACCCGCTCAATACTAATCCCACTGCCTATCAACGTCACAACAGGTGGAGAATCGAGCGTATAGGTCTGGCGTAGAGCAGCTTGGTCTTTTGGCTCCGCAATCGACGGGTCTATCGGAATACCCGTGATAGTCTGTATCTCTGCTGCCACCCCCCGATACGTCAGCATATTACATGTGTGTTCAGAAGCCACAAAATAGCCATCAACTTCATCATACACCCAATAGATATGCCCCGTATAGTCCGTCACCACCGCATAGAAGGGGGTATCGAGCTTACCCTGGCTCCGATAGCGTGCCAAGATATGCAGCGGCAGGAAGTGGGTACAAATGATAACCTCCGGCTGGTAGGAATTTATTAGTTTATCTAGGTCTGTTACCCCCAGACGATCTATGAAAATGCGTAAATCTTTGACCAAATGGGCATCATCTTTGTCTGCCAGTTTATAAAAATACTCCCATATTTCCGGGGCTTTCTCCGATAGCTCCAGGTAGGTATCCACATAGAGTTGGCGATAGAAAGAAGACCCATGATCCAGCGCATCCTCAACCCGCACCTCGCTATTTCCCCGTTGAAGAAACGCCTGCTCCAGAGCCTTTGCCGCACTCCGATGCCCTTCACCTACAGAAGCGTACAAAATTAATAGCCGTTGCATAGAAACCTCTCTCTCTTAAACATAGACGCTTTTTACCTACTCCCTTATGGGTACGAGGTTGGCTCGTTATTGTTGTGGCATTGCTACGCCGAGTTGTTTGAGAATACCAGGATAGCCCCCATCTGGCACAGGTTCTATTTTCCATTCAACAAGTTGATTATTGCGAATCGTCAGAATAGTTGTTTCTTGGGGCTGGCGGATAGTCTTTCCCGTAGGGGGGATGGGCAACATTCCAGGAATAGGGGGAATAAGCGTACCCGTATGGGTCGCGGTGACATGGGTAATAATCGTGACAATATCCCCTTGCTCACTGACAATCTGAGCATTGAATTTCCAATCGGGAAAAGCTGCCCATCGGGCTTTTGTGTCAGCAATAACCCAGCGTTTATCAAGGGGATGGGGAACCGCCCCTACCACTTGGAAATTATCGGCTAGGAGCTTCTTCATGGTATCAAAGTCTTGGCTTTCCCACGCCGCTAAATACGATTGGACAACAGCCGTTGCTTTCATAGAAATTCCTCCCTGCAAAAATTATGCTACAATAGACATGTCTAGCATAGGGCTAGTAGAGTATGGTCAACACCAAATCGTGTTCTCTACCATGCTCATAATGCCATGTATTCAGTATACCATAGACGGTTTAGATACCAATAGGGAATAGGGACCAGCACCATGGGGCAACAGACTATAGCCACATTGACGGACGAGATGAATCGCTTTGTCACGGCGAAGGGGTGGTACCAACCAACCTCGCCCCTGCCCCAAACCCCCCGCAATATCGCTATCTCGGTAGCCGTAGAAGCTGCCGAAATCCTAGAACTTTTTCAGTTTCACGAGGAACCACCAGCAAAAGCTGATCTAGCAGAAGAATTGGCTGATGTGGCACTCTACCTGCTCCAACTTGCCTACCTTACCGACATAGACCTAGAGCAAGCCATCCTCGACAAGCTGGAAAAAAACCATACGCGAACGTGGGACTAGCAACGACCTTGCCTAACCGTGTACCTCATAAGTAACTAAAAACATTACTATGTTGTTTAATGAAACAATACGGCATTGAGACAATACGGCAATATCGCTGGATACTGGATACTGGTTATATATTTGGACGCTTGGGAATACCCATACCCTAGCAGACTGTCAAAGGGGACAGCAGATGGATGGATCAAGCGCGATCCCCCTATGTTCCCCTTTGCCATACGGAAAGCAACGCCCCAAAACCACCTCACGGGGCATACAAAACGGGCTTAGTACTATGGTGAATTGGCTAACGTACTTACTAAAGAACCACAGAAAGGGGAATGCTCCAGATGAAAGATGCAGCAAAACTTGCGGAAAGTTGGGCAAATGACGAACGATGGAAGGGAATTACCCGACCATACAGTGCCGATCAAGTCATCCGCTTGGGGGGAAGTATTGAGATAGAGTATACGCTGGCGCGAATGGGAGCAGAGCGGTTGTGGCACCTGCTCCATACCGAAGATTTCATCAACGCGCTTGGCGCACTCACAGGGAATCAAGCCATGCAACAGGTGAAAGCCGGGTTGAAGGCTATCTACCTGAGCGGTTGGCAAGTAGCCGCCGATGCGAACCTTGCCGGGCAGATGTACCCTGACCAGAGTTTGTATCCCGCAAACAGCGTCCCGTCAATCGTCCGCCGTATCAACCAAACTCTCAAGCGAGCAGACGAGATTTACCACTCAGAAGGTGATGATACTACCTATTGGTTTGCTCCCATTGTCGCAGATGCTGAAGCGGGGTTTGGCGGTCCACTCAACGTCTTTGAGTTGGTCAAAGCCCTAATTGAAGCGGGGGCAGCCGGGATACACCTAGAAGACCAACTCTCCTCGGAGAAGAAATGTGGTCACATGGGCGGCAAAGTGCTGTTGCCAACCCAGACTGCCGTCAGGAATCTGGTTGCAGCACGCTTTGCTATGGATACGATGGGAGTACCCACGATTCTGGTGGCACGCACTGATGCAGACGCAGCCAACCTGATTACCAGCGATGTGGATGAACGCGATCACCCCTTCATCACCGGGGAGCGCACGGCAGAAGGGTTTTACACCCTGCGTAACGGAATTGACACTGCCATTGCCAGAGGGCTTGCCTATGCACCGTATGCCGATATGGTCTGGTGTGAGACCTCAGAGCCAAACTTGGAGCAGGCGAAGAAATTTGCTGCGGCGATTCACGCAGAATTCCCCGGTAAGCTATTGGCATATAACTGCTCACCATCGTTCAACTGGAAGAAGAAACTGGACGACACAACCATTGCGAAGTTTCAGCGTGAACTTGGCGCAATGGGCTACAAATTCCAGTTTGTCACGTTGGCAGGCTTCCATGCGCTCAACCACAGTATGTTTACCCTAGCACACGACTACCGCGACAACGGGATGGCAGCATACTCCCGCTTGCAACAGGAAGAGTTTGCCAGCGAGAAGGATGGCTACACTGCTACCCGCCACCAGCGCGAGGTAGGGGCAGGCTACTTTGATGAGGTCGCCATCGTGGTCTCTGGAGGCTCATCTAGCACCACAGCATTGAAGGGTTCAACCGAGGAAGCGCAGTTCTAACCGTTTCGGTTACTCTTCCTTGCGATTGTTACCGGCAGCTTAGGTTCGGTTGTAGAGACGTTGTATACAACGTCTCTGCTTCTCTGCCTCTCTCTATGCCCCTATGGCACCGCAATTCCCTCGGCTACATCTGGCGCAACACCCCCACAACTCGCCCGCTAATCTGAATATTCTCCGGGTTAGTGTAGATAGGCTCCATCGTTGCGTTTGCCGGCTGGAGGCGAACTTTATCCCCCTCGTGATAAAACTTCTTGAGCGTAAAGGAGTTGTCATCAACTAAGCGAGCCGCTACCATATCGCCATTATCAGCAGTCTGTTGGTAGCGTATCAGCACAATGTCGCCGTCATCAATCAAGGCATCAACCATAGATTGCCCCCGCACCCGGAGGGCATACGTTTCATGCACTTTGTTCGCATGGATCATATCTACCGGTACCTCTACCATGACGCGCTCACTGTCGCTGGTATCTTCAGGGTTGGGCAGGGGAGTACCAGCGGTAATCACCCCCAAGAGGGGCACCTGCAAAGAAGGGAAAGCCGAAATCGTTGGGAGCTTAATACCACGGGAGATTTTGTCCTCGCGTTCTAGTTTGCCCTTTTCTTCCAGTGCTTTGAGATTGTAGGCAACAACAGAGGTAGAAGAAATGCTCAAGCTGATCTGAATATCTCGGATAGAGGGTGAATACCCATGCTCACGGATAAAATTCTGGATATAGGTCAGTATAAGCTCTTGTCGTTGTGAAAGATTATTGCCGGCACGACGGCGGCGTTTTTTTTCGTTTGCCATAGTTGGTAACTCGCCTCCCTTTTGGAGAGGATACTCTTGAACAGCTACCTGCTCAAATCTCCCCCCAATACAACCGATTACAAAACGTCTAACCAATTTCTACGAAAATCCATCGTTTTAACGATAGAACTTTTGTAGCATTATCTATTATACTGGCAAACACTTGTGCTGTCAAGGATACTTTTGGCTTTTTTGTGCAAGGTTCAGCAAAAACCCTGGGTTTCGTCAAACAGCGTTACAAAGATAGCTCGTAAAGCCCACCAGTTTTAGCGCGGTGGGAGAGGGGAAAATATCTACCACAAGCGTCTTTACGCCCTACCCCTTGCATTTGCAAAAAACCCATCTTCCACTGAAAATAGGGGTTCAAGAACAACTGAGAACCCGTAAGGAGAAGGTATATGCCAAACCCCAAAAAAGGTGAGGACAAAATGATAAAACGGCTGGCAAAAGTTCGCAAAAGTCAAGAAATCTGGGAAGCATCCGTTCGTATGCTCCGCACTTGGATAGTAGAAGATGATGATGCAGAACCCTATCGCCCTTATGTCATTATGGTAGTTTCCAACACTACCGGGGCGGTGATACGGTCTGAACTTTCTGAAGAGAAGCCAACAGAAGAGCAGTTCCTCTTTGAGGTCTTCCAAGCGATGCTCAAACCCTTTCCAGGCACGGGAACAGCCCAACGACCATGGACTATCCATATGGATGGGACAAATTTTGTTACCTTCTGTACCCCCCGATTTGCCGAGATAGGCGTACATGGCACCTATCGCAAACACCTACCAATATTGACCCAAGCCCTTACTGGTATTGAAGAGATGATGCACGAAGGTGAATACTTCCCTGGGGTACTCTCCATTCCCAAAGTAACCGTACCCCTCGTTACCCACATCTACAAACTGGTCGCAAAATTCTATACGTATGCCCCCTGGAGATGGCTTGATGATAAAAACCCTATTGCCATTGCCTACCCACCAGAAGCACCTCCCCGCTACGCTATCGTGATGGGCAGCGGAGGTGAGGTGTTTGGCTTATCCATTTCAGACAAACGAGAACATCTGCCAATTATCTATAGCAATATAGACCCATTAGAACAATATCAGCAAGCCTCAACCTTTGCCTTTTTCTTTACTGAAAAGATAGATGTGAGCTTTGATGACCTAGAAGCCATAGAAACCTATGGGTGGGAGATTGCAGATGAAGAAGCCTACCCAGTATTTGCCAGAACCGATGCCGACTCTATTGTGACTATGCCCTCTGCTGAGGATATGTTTTGGCTAGAAGGGGCTTTAGAAGCTCTCATTGCCCATTTTCGGGAGTATAACGATAATCCAGCATGTCTGTCTGACCCCCTACACAAGACGTTCTCCGTCTCTCCCATTGGTGGAAGTGGCGAGGTCTTGGTACAAATACCGGGGGTAGACCCCATAGCTGAAGGGTGGCTTCCCTGGCGTATTCGATAAGCCAGTTGCTCGTTGTGGGGCGCATGCCTTGTAGAAACGTAGCATGCTACGGTCTCCTCCCCCTCGCCCTACATCGGAGGAAAACCGGATGTGGCTTGAATCAGTCGGGGGATGTGGGTTTACTTGCCCACATCCCCCGCTGCTTAGGGAGCATCTCTAGGTTGTCTATTAACTACCCACATCAACCTTGACCGTAATCTGTCGGGGTTTTACTTCCTCTGCCTTTGGTACTTCCAAACGGAGTACCCCGTTGCAAACGGATGCTGAGATGTCATTGAACTTCACCGTATTGGGGAGCGTGATTGACCGTTGAAACTTGCCATAGCGTCGCTCAATGCGGTGGTAGTTCTGCTCCTCAGCCTTTTTCTCACGGCGGATTTCCCCACTCACCCAGAGGACATTATTCTCTACCGTCACGCTCAAATCCTCTGGTTTCATTCCCGGTACCGAAAATTCAATAAAGTAGGAACCTTCCGTCTCACTCACATCCATCTCTGGGATAAACTTATCGCCATTTGTTCGTGTGGGGGTCTGCACAAAGCTATCTTCAAACAACTGACTCATCGCCTCACGCAAACTCAAAACATCCTGGATTGGCTGCCAATGGGCTACTTGTGCTCTTTGCATAGTATGTACCTCCTTTTGGTTTATCCGTATATATCTGACAACTGTTCACATCAACCGTATGGTATCGCGTGTGTCGTTGCTTTCATCAATGTTTCGTTACAGTTGTTAGTATAGGATGTCCATGTTAGAATGGCATATATAGATCGTTAGAACCCTATATACAGAATATTAGAAGTATGTTAGCTCTCCCAGATCGTCGGTTACAACTGCGCGATAACTTGTTACGCATCACTCGCGCCATTACTGCCCAACTTGATCTCAAAAGTGTGTTGGACTTAGTTATCCAAATTGCGGTTGAGATGTTGGCGGGGACATCTGGCTTGATTGCCCTTTACGAAGAGGACGACAGCGAAGAATTGCATATCCAAGCATCAGCAGAAATCCCAAAAAATGTTTGGCATGCCTTCAAGCCCCTTCTTGACCTACCGCTTGAAAACCCACCACACGAGGTTGAGCAGCAGGTCTTGCATACCATCGCAGACCAGACGGGGGTCAAGTTGCGGCAGGTTATTGCCCTCCCTTTAACGGTTGTCAATACGCCGGTTGGCATCATCTATGTGTTTCGTGCCGCCGTTAATGTTGGCTTCTCCAACGATGATGCCCGTATTTTGCAAGCCTTTGCTGATCAGGCAGCCATTGCCGTAAGCAATGCCCGGCTCTATCAAGGGGTAGTCCTAGAGAAACAGCGGCTTGATGCCATCATTGAGCAAAGCGCAGATGGGGTCATGATTCTCGACAACCGCTGGCGTATTACCACGTTTAATAGGGCAATGGAGACGCTCACCGGCTGGCAGCGAAGCGAGGCGATAGGTAGACCATGTGCCGAGGTTCTTGATATTTGCAATGCCCAGGGTGAGGCAATTTGCCCCAATGCCTGTCCCCTTCAACATCTCCCTATGGAAAATAGCCCAATGGTTGAGGGACGCATTACGAACCGTGACGGGCGGGAGTTCTACATTCAGAGCCGCTACGCTTCCCAAATAAGCGATACTGGCGCATTTATTGGGGCGATTGCCAATGTACGCGATATTACTGAACAAAAGCGGGAAGAGGAGTTGCAAAGTACTTTTGTCTCTATCATTTCACACGAGCTCAAAACGCCCGTTAGTATCATCAAAGGTTACGCTGGTACATTGCGCCGTGAGGATGCTACATGGGATGAGCAGACATGGCGGGATGGGTTACGGGTGATTGAAGATGAGGCAGACCGTCTTGCTCGCCAAATCCAGGATTTGCTGGATGTCTCACGGTTGCAGTCTGGTTGGGTTCACTTGGACTCCACCGATTGGGATATACCGATGTTGGCAAAAGAGGTCATTGAGCACATCGCTGCACAAACCGGTGAACAGTATATCTTTGAATTACGCTTTGCTGAAGATATGCCGCCGGTCCATGCAGATTATGAGCGTATCCGTATGGTGCTCTCCAATTTGCTGACCAATGCCATCAAGTATAGCCCGGATGGGGGCAAAATTCGTATTGGTGGACATCCTGATGGTGATGTGGTCGTCATCTATGTATCCGATGAGGGTATTGGGATACCCCCGGAGGAGCAAGAGCGCATTTTTGAGCGGTTTTATCGCGTAGATAATAGGTTGCAGCGCGAGACGCAAGGAACGGGACTAGGGTTATTTCTCTCAAAGGCGATTATTGAAGCACACGGTGGTTCTATCACCGTCAAGAGCCAAGTTGGACGTGGGGCGCGGTTTGTGTTTACGCTGCCGTTGGCACGTAGGCAAATACCTGGGTAGCAGTGGGGATGTTTCACACTTTCTGTCTGGTGGTACTCCCTTGCCCTTGTCTTTTATGGGATCGGGGGATGGGGGAGCGGGTTGTTGCTCCCCATCCCCTACTGTACGATACCCGTTGGCTTATGGTATGATAGGCTTGAACAATGCGCTTAATAGGGCAAGAGATAGTATGCACAATAGTTGCTGGCAATGAGCATACGATAGAGGGCTAGGGGAAAGGGAAATAACGTTCCCAAAGACTAGAGAGATTGTGGGTACGGTGATGCAAGGTGAGCCAAAACTCATACGCTTTTCTACCAATGCTAAGGTGATTACTGTCGCCATTATTGTTGGTTTGGCAGTTCTGTTGATTACGTCGATAGGGCATGTTCTCACGCCGTTTGTCGCGGCGATCATTACTGCCTACCTTTTCAATCCGTTGGTAACGCTGCTCGAAAATCGGACCCGTATTCGCCGATCCTTTTGGATTGTCGTGTTGTATATCTTGGCGTTCTCGCTGATCTATGGGGTTGGGACATGGCTATGGCCCCGTATCTTGCGCCAATACCAAGACCTGGTAGCCCGACTGCCAGACTTCGTGAGCAGCATCTCAGAGACGTTTTTGGAGCGCGAAGAGATAGAGTTAGGGATGGGCTTTACGCTCAACCTGAAACCGGTAGAAGAGCAGATTATTGGGGCGGTAAGCGATTTGGGCCGGACTATCAGTGAAGGTGTCCCCCATCTGGTCTTCTCTGCCCTAGAGACGGCTATCTATGTGCTAGTCTACCTGATTGTTACCTTTTACCTGCTGCTCCAATCCAAAGAGCTTGGTCGGTGGACGGTACAGCTTATCCCTGCTCCCTATCGCACCGAAATCTGTAGCTTGGGCAAACAGATAGACCATGTATTGAGTGCCTATATTCGCGGGCAGTTGCTGCTGATTATCATTATGTCCGTCCTGACCTACATCCCGTTGTCTATCCTCAAAGTTCCCTATGCGCTGGTGATTGCGATTGCTTCGGGGGTACTTGAGCTCATCCCCGTGCTAGGACCCTGGTCTGCTGCGGGTATTGCTATGGTTGTGGCACTCTTCCAACCAGAGGTGCCGTTTGGTTTGTCCAGTCTTGGTTTGGCAGGGTTAATAGGTCTGATCTATTTCATCCTGCGCCAGCTTGAAGATAGCTTTATCATCCCCAACGTTGTGGGACACTTAGTCAAATTGCACCCGGCAGTGGTTATCTTTGCCATTCTTGCCGGCGGCGCAATTGCGGGGGCATTTGGGTTGTTGCTGGCGATACCGTTGGCAGCGGTTATCCGTATCATTCTCTCCTACCTGTACCCCAAAATTACCGATACGCTGATACCACCGGGACCGCCTGCTATCCCTGATGAACAAGCATTACCGTATGTTTCCCCATCGGAGTCTACTTCTGAAGGGTCGGTATCAGGTTCACAGGTAGAGGCGTGATTACGATACGCCAAGCTGTGTTTGACGATTTGCCCCACTGTGCTGCTATCACGGCAACCTATACCACACGGTTTGCTTGGCAGGTGGCGCGTGAGGGCAAGGTGCAAATTGAACGGCAAGCTGAGGGCGATGCGCGGTTGAGCTTTCATCTTCAGCAGGTGCGGCTCCCCAAAAAGCGGGTGTTGCGGTTGCCCTCTGCCAGCATCCCGCTAGAAACGCGCTGGCATCGCTATGATGCGCGGTTGGTGGCACTGTGGGATGAGGTAATCTGTGGCTATCTGATGCTGCATGTGCCAGGCGACCAGCAGCAAGCGATGATCGCCCGCTTGTTGGTAGATGAGCCAGCACGGGGCAAGGGGGTAGGGGCTGCGCTAGTGCAGGCAGCCGGTGAGTGGGCAATGCGTTCTGGGGCATTTGCGCTGTTGGCACACGCGCCGCTGCGAAATGTCGCAGGAATTACTTTTTATCAGCAACGCGGTTTTCGGATTAGTGGGGTGAGTGAACAGTTCTACCACACGCGAGAAGATGCGTTGCTTCTAGGACACATGCTTTCATGATAGGAGAAACATCCCATCCTGCGGATTTTCGCGCAGGGTTGGTTGCCCTTGTGGGCAAGCCCAATGTGGGCAAAAGTACGCTGATGAATGCGCTGCTTGGTGAGAAGGTAGCGATTGTCTCGCCGCTGCCACAGACCACACGAGTACCGCTGCGGGGCATCCTGAACCTGCCCCAAGCCCAGGTTATCTTTATTGATACACCGGGTATCCACAAGCCACGCCATGAGTTGGGCGAGATGATGGTCAGGCAAGCACGGAGAACAATACCCGATGCGGATATAGCCTGTATGATGGTAGACATTAGCAAGCCCCCAACACGGCTTGACCGCATGATTGCCGCGGAGATGAGCACCGCGCAGGTACCGCAATTGTTGCTGCTCAACAAGGTAGATTTGCGTCCGCAGGGAGGTTCGCACCAACAAGCCTACCAAGAGCTTGGTAGTTGGGATATGGAACTCGCCCTCTCTGCCTACAAGCAGCAGGGGCTTGAGGCGTTGCTGGCAGAGCTTATCAAGCGACTGCCGGAAAGTCCGCCGCTCTACCCAGAAGAATGGCTAGTAGATCAGAGTGAGCAATTTTTGGCAAGCGAGATTGTCCGCGAAAAGGTGCTGTATATGACCCGTCAAGAGGTGCCGCATGCGGTGGCTATTGAGGTAGACGAATGGGAAGAGCGCGAGGAGCAGACCTACATTCGTATGAGCATCAATGTGGAGAAGGAGAGCCAGAAGGGGATACTCATTGGGGCTAAGGGGGGTATGTTGAAGCGTATCGGGACTGCTGCCCGCGCTGATATTGAGCAAATGCATGGACGGGCAGTCTATCTGGATTTGTGGGTGAAGGTGCGCCCCCGCTGGCGTGATGACCCATCATCGTTGGGGTGGCTTGGGTACCAGGTGAAGAGGTAAGGGGAAGGGGAAAACATATGCATCTTGAAGATTACTTTGACATCCTCGATCCAAACGATATTCGTATAAAAGGGCATCGTGTGGGTATTGAGTCTATTCTCTACGAGTACTTGCACAATAGACTCTCTGCCGAGGAAATCGATGCTCGGTTTCCTACAATAAGCCTGGAGCAGATATATGCAACCATACTCTACTACCTGCACAACAAAGAGCGGGTGCATGCCTATATGACACGTTGGATTGAACACCAAGAGCAGCAGTGGGTAGAGCAACAACGTAACCCTACCCCTACGATGCTGCGTCTACGCCACATCAAAGCTGAATGGCAAGAAGCAGAACGCCATGCCGCTACCCAACCAGGGTATGACCCTGAGCAACGCTTGGAACGGTTACGCCGTATTGCTGACAAGTACCCAATTGAAGCCTTTAGTAGCCCTGTATACCAGTGAGGGTGTTCCATATGAGCAACCTCAATTATTTAATGGATGAGCATGTTAGTCCACAATTACAAAAAGCCCTAAAACAACGAGTCCCAGAACTTGTAGTTTGGCGTATTGGCGATCCAGGAGCACCTCCTTTTGGGACTCCTGATCCTGACATACTTGTATGGTGTGAATTACACGATTTTATTCTGGTAACAAATAATCGTCATACGATGCCAGTACATCTTGAAGAACATCTTGCCACTGGACACCATATTCCTGGTATTTTTATTATCAAGACTAATGTTCAAATCGGAGAGATAGTAGACGAATTACAACTTGTGTGGGCAACATATATCTCTAATGAATATGCAGACGTGATATGGTTTCTTCCCATTAGTTAGTTTTTGAAAAGTTTTGTTATGACACACCCTCTAGTCGAATATCCAAGCGAAAGTCTCCAACACCTGCAAGGTGTGCGAGATCGAGAAGAAAGCCGGGCGGTGTTGCGTGCTGCGGGATTGCTTGTTGAGCCTACACCGGATGAACAATCCTATGCGGCAAGATGCCATGTTACGTTGGAAGAGGTACGTTCTGCTCTGGACAAAGCCGGTGGGCTACCTTTGAGTGAGGTTGTCATAGCCCAACGGGGGACTAAACATTTTTGGTAAGTCCCCCCCACACTGCCTATGAAACAGCCAATCCTAACCCGCATAGCGATAGTCATCCAAGCCTTGCTTATGACTATGATTCTCGTTGGCGTTGGCATCTTTACCCTAGCGACTATCATCCATACTCAGCATGTCTTGACCTTCCCCTACCCGCTTGACTATGGCGAAGGTCCATTGCTTATCCAGGGAAACCTGCTCCAACAGGGAACCCCTATCTGGCACCTCTACAGCGACCCCGCTGCTTATCCCTACGTCATTGTCAATTACCCGCCGCTCTACCCACTGCTCACTGCTGCCCTGAGTCTGCTTACCGGTGAGGTATTGTTGGCAGGACGGCTCCTGTCGCTGCTGGCAACGCTAGGTACCATTGCTGCTATCCCCATGCTGGCGACCCCCCGCGAAAGTCCCCGCAAGCAATGGATCATTATGCTTGTGCTGGCGTTTTTGCTCTTCTCCATCCCCATTGTGCGTGAGTGGGCAGTTTTGCTGCGGGTTGATATGTTGGGGGTTTGTTTAGGTATATGGGGGCTTGTAGCGTTGCACCGTGGCAAGCCAGCATTAGCGGGAGTGCTGCTGCTGCTCTCGCTCTACACCAAGCCCTCGCTGTTGGCTGCCCCCGCTGCCGCTACCGTATGGGTGCTCATCCAAGCATGGCGTATCGCTCGCACGTCCCCACAACCGGCATGGCGCACTGCCTTGCGCCCCGCTATCACCTTGCTGCTTGTGCTAGGGCTAGGTGGGGGGGGGCTATTTGCGTTGTTGTATTGGGCAAGCGATGGGTGGTTCATACAGCATGTTGTGGCAGCCAATGCGAACCGTTGGGATGGGACGCTTGCCAAGCAATTTTGGCTAGAACAATTCCAACTACGCGCCCCGCTCATCCTAGCAGCGGTGCTTGTTTTGCTGCTGCGTAAAAACGTACCCCAAAATCCCCCAAACCATACGCTAGGGGTATCTCAAAGTCCGGGCAACCCCCATCCCCCATCCCCTTCCCCCATCGAGGGGAGAAGGGCGACCAGAGAGCCGTTGCAGGCAACGTCTCTACAACGCCTCGACTATAACCCAACTATGCTGTTGGCATCACTGTATACGCTTGCCAGCCTTGCATCGGTGATGGCTGTGGGCAAGGTGGGGGCATATACCAACTATTTCTTGGAGTGGTATGTGGGGCTCGTGTGGATTGTCATAGCCGGGATGAGCCGATGGTTTGCTGTGCCGTCTGTCCCATCTGTGGTGCAGTTCGTAGGGCGTGTAGTCGTGTTGCTATTGCTGCTGGTGAGCTTTGTTCCCTATACGCTCTTTTGGAGTCCCACAAAACTGCACCGCGCTGGTATCTTGGAGCCAAACCCGCCACGGCTTGCCTATGCAATGTGGCATGACATCCAACGGGAACCACAGGTGCTCGCTGCCCTCACCCGCGCCCAGGATGCCATACAGCCTATCATAGCCAACACTGACAGTACATATGGCATCCTAACAGACAGACCGGGGATTGTTGCGACTGCGGGGCGGCTCTCCCGTCTCCAAGCGTTTGAACATCGCCAACTCTACGACCAGGGACTCTGGGACCAACGCCAGTTGCTCAAGCAGTTGGCAAATGGCGATATAGGACTCGTGGTTGTCGAGTACTTGGGGAATTGGCTCACGCCAGAGATTATCGCAATGGTGACGCAGCGGTATGCCCACAATGGCTCGCTTGGTATCTTTGACAGGTACCGCCCGGTAGCAATGGGAAATACTGTTGCCCTAACTCCCACGATTCCCTTTGCCAATAGTGGTTTAGCACTTAGTGGGTATGCTGTTCGTTCAACGGCGGCAGCAGATGCACCGCAAGCTGCCCCTGGCGATACGCTCATCGTGACGCTGCACTGGCAGGCGGGTAAATCCTCACCACTTGGTAATCAAGACCCCCTTGTTGTTGTGCTCTCCCTCACCGATGGGCAGGGGGGGCAGGCTATTAGCAAACACCCGCTCTTCTATGCAATACTCTCTCCCAATGACCTACGCCCCGGTGAGGTAGTGCAGCATATGCAGACCATACAACTTCCCCCGGAACTCCCCCCGCGCTCCTACCAGTTGACGGTAGCATTAGCGACAGGCGAAGGTGAGACGGAAGCGTTAGCATCTTCGCCGTATACCCTTATGCCTATCACCATAGCCCCCGATGGGGGACACGCTTTTGAGCAAACGGGCTACTATGTCCCCGCGCCCTTCTTGCAGGCGTGGCAGGCAATGGGTGATCTTGGGCGGGTAGGGCTGCCGCTTACCCCCGCTGTCCCCTTTGCGGGGGGCAGATTCCAATGTTTTGAGTATACCTGTTTGGAAGAACACGAGGGGCAGATAGTCCAGCGCAACCTGGGCGAGCAGCTCTATTTTGCCGAGACCCAACGGAGCACCCGCTGTATGGAGGGGGGGGAGACGTGGCAGTTAGAGGGGGCAACGACCCCATGCCCCGGCTTTCTCCCGCTGTGGCAGCAGTATGGGGCAGAGACGCTAGGTATGCCGATTAGCGGCGAGATAGAGCGCAATGGGTTTATTGTGCAATGGACAACATATGCGCGGCTAGAACGTGCATTTGATGGGAGCTATCAGGGGCTAGGGCGGCTAGGTGATGATGTGCTGCGGTTGCCGCCGGGCGTGGGCTATCGTTGGAAGTCCCGCTAGGGGGGCGGGGGGAGCAAAACAACCCTCTCCCCCCTGCCCCCACCCCTTCGGGCAGCCCCCATCCCC
>CAYPHM010000052.1:0-28874 GCA_964410555.1 uncultured Chloroflexaceae bacterium
CCTTCTCCCCGTGGTGGGGGAAGGGGTTAGGGGATGGGGGCTGACCGAAGGGGAAGGGTTAGGGGATGGGGGGCTGCCGATTCCCCTTCTCCCTCGTAGTGGGGGAAGGGGCAGGGGATGGGGGCTGACCGAAGGGGTGGGGGAAGGGCAGGGGATGGGGGGCTGCCGGTTCCCCTTCTCCCGCGTAGTGGGGGAAGGGGCTAGGGGGGACTGAGCCGTTGCATACAACAGCTCTACAATTGGTATGTGAATGGGGTCAAGGAGGGCTAATTGCCCTTAATCTGCCACAAGCGGAGTTTTTGGTCACGGCAGCCGGAAATCAGCGTGGTACCATCGGGGCTAAATGCCAAACTCGTCACCCCATCGCCATGCTGCTGGAGGGTGTGCAACACTGCCCCATCGTTCGTGCGCCAGATACGCACCGTTTGGTCAGCACTGCCAGCCGCCAGCAACTCCCCATCGGGGCTATACATAATCCCATGCACAAAGTTGGTATGCCCACTTAGCGTATCCAGCTGTCGCCCATCGCTGGTACGCCAGATGCGGATGGTATTACCGCCTCCGCCCGATGCAATCGTTTGCCCATCGGGGCTAAACCCAATCCCAAGCACAAAGTTGGTATGCCCTTCCAGCGTATGGATAAGGTGTCCATCACTGACAAACCACATTAAGATGGTCGTATCGTAGCATCCTGCCACCAGCGTTTTTCCATCGGGGCTAAAGGCGAGACAATGCACAATGCTGGAAGAGAGCGATTGCACCTCTTCCATATACTCGTCGGTTATTTCAAAAATAGAGACTGCCCCACTCCAGCCGCCAGCCGCTATCAGTTTCCCATCCGGGCTGAAGGCGACCCCTTCTACCGCATCCTGCTCTGCACGATGGGCTTCTGTCCCATCTTTCACCCACCAAACCCGGACGGTTTTATCTTCGCTCCCAGAGACCAAAAACTTTCCATCGGGGCTAAAGGCAATAGAACGCACCGCACCAGTATGTCCTTCCAGCGTATGCAGCAGGTTTCCTGTTGCCAGCTGCCAAAGGCTAATTGTGCAGTCTTCGCTTGCCGATGCCGCCGTGATGCCATCAGGATTGAAGGCGACAGAGAGCACCGGGCTACCGGTAGTCATCGTTCGCAACAGGGTACCAGGTGGCTCATCAGTAGAGAGTCGTTGCGTCTCTGGGGCTTGGGTTAGCGCGTTAGCCGCCGGTCCCGTGATCTGGATATTCTGTGCCGATACGTGCAAGTCTTGCGTGACAACCGGGCTGTCTGCTGTGCCGAGGGCTTGGGTAGCTCGTTGTTTCAGGGCATTTCGCATATCCGTAGCCGATGCTGGTCGGCTATCAGGGTTGAGCGACATTGCCCGATGGAGCACCGAAGCTACCGTTGTCGGGACATGCTCGTTGATTTCATTGGCGAGTTTGAGCGGGTCTTGCTGGTTGTTGAGCAAACTTGCCGCACGGGTCAGGGCATCAGGCGGCTTTTCTCCTGCCAAAAAGTGGTAGAGAGTCGCCGAGAGCGAATAGAGATCGCTCCGCGCTTCTGGGTCCGACCCCCGTATCTGCTCAAGTGGAGCATAGTTGGGCGTGTAGCCTTCTACATTGCCCCGAGCAGAGACAGTAGATATATCCCCCAACCCACCGCGTGCCAGACCAAAGTCGAGTAACACAATATCCCCCCGCTGAGTCAGTTTGAGATTTTGGGGCTTTATATCACGATGGATAACCGGGGGGTCCTGGGAGTGGAGATACTCCAACGCACTGAGCAATTGGTCTGCCCAGCGCATAACCCAGGGGACAACCTGAGCGAGGGGGAACTTCCCGCCGCTCCGCTCCATCCGGGTTGCCATATCGTCTCCCTCGACAAACTCCATCACGAGAAACTGGCCTG
The DNA here is from genome assembly GCA_964410555.1 of uncultured Chloroflexaceae bacterium. Taxonomy (GTDB): domain Bacteria; phylum Chloroflexota; class Chloroflexia; order Chloroflexales; family Chloroflexaceae; genus JAAUSY01. The sequence goes on from CAYPHM010000052.1 coordinate 1,889, forward strand.
TTTGCTCAAAGAAGTAGTCTATGACTTTTGGTAACGCGGAGTGGCGAAGACGGGCGAGCAGCTTGGCTTCCCGCTCAAAGGCTCGTTGCATGGATTCATCGGTAAATAACGTTTCTTTAAGAGCCACAAGTGAATGGAGGCGTTGATCTTTCGCCTCATAGACAGAACCCATGCCGCCCTGCCCAATTTGTCGTACAATTTCATAGCGGCCCTGTAGTATAGTCTTGGGAGCTAACATACAAGTCTTTTCTCATTCCTGGATGGGCAAACTTGTTGTACACATTTGAAAATATCGTCGAGCATTACCTTGCATTACCCAGAAGGTTTCCCTTCTGGCGCGTTCCTGTTGATTGCGGTACCGGTTCCCTGATCGCTACTATTGGCTAATCTCTTCACGACAAAACCTGGTTTTTTGCGTATCCTGCGATGTCTTTTTCGTTGGCTGTAGGAATTGGAAAATACCACCAACCCTATGGCACGTTTCTTGGTTCCGTCTGGCAGTTTCTCTCCGCACATTTGGGCGATAACCACTTGCCCTATGCAAACCAGGAATACTGATCTGCTATCATTGTATCACAGAATTTTCCCCTGTTTGCATTGCCCCTTGAGCTATGCTATTCTTGAGCCAAATGTTATTTGGGTATAGAGAAAGGTCATAGCTTATGATTGTCGTGACAAATCGCCTCCATGTCTCTGCTGAATATGCAGCCGAATTTGAAGAACGGTTCCGTCAACGTTCTGGCTTGATTGATACCATGCCGGGCTTCGTCCGCAATATGGTGCTCCGTCCTACGTCAGAAGGTGGTCCCTATGTTGTGCTGACGATATGGGAATCCCAAGAACACTTTGACGCATGGACCCAATCGGAAGCGTTCAAGAAAGCCCACGCGGGTGGGTCTTCCCCCCATGTCTATACTGCCCCAAACCATGTGGAGACCTTCGAGGTATTGACGGACTCCGCATCAGCCAAAGACTAGGGCTTTGCTGTTCCCCTTGCTCCCTTTCTTATGAAGAGGGCGAGGGGTACCCCAAATTCACGTACACGAAGAATTTAACGCAATAAACCGGCGATTCCGGGCTAATCCCCACCTTGCTATTGCCTCTCAGCCAACTTGCGGGTATTATAGCCTCTAGTAGCGATAATCAAGTCTGAATAGATGACCTATGATACTTTCACCACAAACATGTCTACAAAACCGATATAGTATTGTCAATTTGATAGCCCGTGGGGGGATGGGGGCTGTCTATGAGGCGATAGATCAACGGTTAGGCAACCAAGTTGCCCTCAAGCAAATCTTGGTTAATGACGCAGATTTGCGCGAATGGTTTGAACAGGAAGCCCGCTTACTTGCGAGTTTGCAGCATCCATCGTTGCCGGTGGTAAGTGATCACTTTTCGGAAGCTGACGATGAATTCCTCGTTATGCAGTATATTCCAGGTGATGACTTGGGCAAAATGATGGCGGAGGGGAATAACACCTTTGCGCCTAGTGATGTAGTGCATTGGGCAGACCAGTTGCTTGATGCCCTAGAGTATCTGCATGGGCAAAAACCACCAGTGTTGCACCGCGACATCAAACCACGCAACCTCAAACTAACCTCACGTCAAGACATTATGCTGCTGGACTTTGGGCTGGCGCGTGGTTCACAGATGCTCTACAAAGCCGATGGTTCAGGCAAGCATAAGCGTATTCTTACCCCACAATATGCTCCATTGGAGCAGATACAAGGGGGTGAGGAAGACTCCCGCAGTGACCTGTATGCCCTAGCCGCAACCTTGTACCACCTCTTGACGGGAAAAGCCCCCGCCGATGCCCTGACTCGTGCTGCGGCGGTGTTGAGCGAGCAACTTGACCCGCTCCGCCCGGCGAATCAACACAACCCCCAAGTACCGCCAGCATTAGCCGTTATTCTGCACCAAGCCATGTCGCACAGCTTGGAGCAACGGTTTGCTACGGCTACTGCCATGCGAACTGCCCTGAGCATGGTCCATTCAAGCATGCCCATGGCAAACAATGAAGTCTTCATCAGTAGCAGTGGACAAACCACCGTCCCGGTCTCCTCCCGCCAAAGTCAACCTAAGACTGCCCAAACGGGAGCAAAACCTGCCGCGCCTATCCCTGCCAATACCCCGGTCTTTATCGTCTCGCGCCATGAACAGAGCCGCTATCAGACGATTAGCCAAGCGTTGGCTGATGCTATGCCTGGTACCCGTATCCTGGTTCGCCCAGGCTTATACCATGAGAGTCTCGTTATTGACAAATCGGTAGAGATTATCGGTGATGGTCCAATGGAAGATATTTTCATTGAAAGCACCGAAGCTTCGTGTATTACGATGTTGGCGGAGTATGCGGTTGTCCGTGGGCTAACCTTGCGGGGGCGAGCAGGGATGATCCACAAGGAGCATGTCGCAGTGGATATTCCCCAGGGGCGGCTCATTATGGAAGACTGCGATATTTCCTCGGATACGCAAGCCTGCCTAGCCATCCACGGTGTCACTGCCAACCCGGTTATTTGGAGGTGTTTGATCCACGATGGCAAGAGTATGGGGGTGCTGGTGTATGACCACGGTGAGGGGGTCATTGAAGAGTGCGATATTTTCAGCAATACGGGGGCAGGTGTAGAGATAAAGCAGCTAGGTAATCCCTTTATCCGGCGGTGCAAGATACATCATGGTGAGCGTGATGGGGTGCTGGTGCATGATAAAGGCGTAGGCATCATAGAACGTTGCGATATTTTCAGCAATGGACGGGCAGGGGTCGCGGTGCGGCGAGCAGGTAATCCTATCGTTCGCCTTTGCACCTTACATGACCAACTCAACGGTTATGGGGTCTATGTGCATGATAAAGGTGAGGGGTCTATCGAGGGGTGTAATATCTTTGGCAATTCCAAAGCTGGCTTGGGGATTACGCAAGGGGGCAACCCGCTGGTGCGGCGTAGTCAGATACATCACGAGAAGCAACGCGGGGTCTTTATCTTCGAGTACGGCGAGGGCAACCTAGAACGGTGCTACATTTTGGCAAATGCGGATACCGGTATCACCATAGGGCAGGGGTGCCAACCGACTATACGCCGTTGTCATATCAATCAGAATGGTTCATATGCTATTCGGGTGTTACCCAATGGCGGGGGCATGGTGGAAGATTGCTCCTTGTCTGGCAATACGCAGGGGGCTTGGGATATAGCCAAGCGTACCTCGTTACAACAGCAACGAAATAGCGAATAGGCAAAAGTGTGACTTGTCCTGAAATCAACGAGGAACCACAAAGGCGGTTGACGGAGAGATTATACATTCTGCGCCTACCGCCTCAGATTATTCCCCGCTCTGTTCGAAGATGCGTTAGCTTCCCTGTTTGACAGCTTCCTTAAGGGTGCTGCTGGCACTAAAGCCGGGGGTGCGTGTTGCTGGTATCGTCATCCGCTGCTGAGTCTGGGGATTAACCCCTTCCCGTTCTTTGCGTTCACGTACTTCAAAGGTACCAAAACCAGTCAAGGTGACTTTCTCCCCCTCTTTGAGGGTGTCCGTAATGACTTGGATAGCCGCTTCAATAACCTGCTTGGCTACCTTTTGTGACACATCATTTCCAGCTTGATCTGCAACAGCTTTGATAAATTCCGTCTTTTGCATTGTTTCAAGTCCTCCTAGTATTGCCGTCTTCCCTTTACATAGCGGTAAATAGGGTTTGGCTCTATTACATTTAGCGAAAGATAGCATAGCCCCGGCTCCTTGTCAAGCAGAAAGAAGGCTTTTATGCTGATTACAAAGCAGCATATGCCGTGTTGCTAGGGGATGTAGGATGGTAGAGAGACATGATATTGGGTGCTGCTATTCCCCTTTGGTAAGGGAAATAACCTTGTTTGTCCCTAACCTTCGTTTGCCTATTTCAACGTATTCTGGCTCTCTTTCAATTCCAATGGATTTTCGCTCCAATATTTGGGCAACCGTAGAGGTGGTGAAGGTTCCTGAGAAGGGATCGAGGACAGTATCGCCAGGATGGGAGCTTGCCAAGATGATGCGCTCCAAGAGGGCAATGGGTTTTTGGGCAGGGTGTTTTTCGTATTCTGGCATACGGTAGCGTACCCGAGGGATAGTCCAAACATTGCCGGGGACTTTGTGGGTGTTGTATGGCGCAGGGGTTGGCTTGCGATAGTCAATCAGTTTGCGTTCTGCGCCAGTGCGGGCAGGCACCCTGATGGCATCAGCGTTGAAGGTGTAGCGGTGCTTGTCACGCACGCAAAAGAGGATGGGTTCGTAGAGGGAGCCATAATACTTGCGGGCTTGCATCCCAGAGCTATCATAGTGCCAGACAATGCGCGAGAGGATTGTTAGCCGCTTGCGTAGGTAGAGGTCAAGGTAGGGCATCGCTTGGGTAGATGCCATGAGATAGAGGCTGCCATACGGGGTAAGTTTTTGCACACAGAGGTCTAGCCAAGCGTAGCACCATGCAAGGTAGCTCTCTTCGGAGTCCCAGTGCTCTTTTGTGCCATTGTAGACTTTGCCAATATTGTAGGGGGGGTCTATGAAGATAAGGTCTATGCTGCCGTTGGGGATGACGGAGGAGAGCGCGTGGAGCGCGTCTCCCTGTATGATGGTGTGCTCAGTGGTGAGGACTATGGAGATAGGGAAGGATGGTTGCATAGGGAATATGCCTGTTTAGGTCGGTTTATGGACTCGTTGGGTGTTTGGCTAGGTCGGGAGCCAAGCCAATGTAGGTTTCTGGCGAAAGGGCATGCAGTTCCTCCCGAACGGCGGGGGCTAGGTCTAGGCTGTCTATGAAGGTGTGCAGGTCGTCTAGGGTTGGGGTGTGTCCACGGGTGAGCTTTTTGAGGGCTTCGTAGGGTTCGGGATAGCCCTCGCGCCGCAGGATAGTCTGGATGGCTTCTGCCAAGACTTCGGGGTGCTGTTGGATTTCGCGTTGGAGCTTGTCCCGATTGACAGTAATACGTTTCAGTCCGCGGAGTATGCGCTGGTAGGAAAGCAAACTATAGCCAAACGCAGTCCCAATGTTGCGTTGTACCGTGCTGTCGGATAGGTCGCGTTGGAGGCGTGATATGGGCAGTTTGCGGCTGAAAAACTCTAGTAGGGCGTTGGCAATGCCAAGATTACCCTCGCTGTTTTCAAAGTCTATCGGGTTGATTTTATGCGGCATAGTTGACGAGCCGACTTCTTCTGCTTTGGGTTTTTGGAGCAGGTAGTCATCGCTGATGTATCGCCAGATGTCTTGGCACAGGTCAAGCAAAATGGTATTGGTGCGCTTGAGGGTGTCACAGAAGGCAGCCATCGAGTCGTGCGGTTCTATCTGCGTTGTGAGCAGGATAGGCTCAAGGTTGAGCGAACGGATAAAAGCGCGGCTAAAGGCAAACCAGTCTATGCTTGGGTAGGCGGTGTAATGGGCAGCAAAGGTGCCTGTAGCACCGTTTAGCTTGCCAGTGAGGGGGATGGTGGACAGGTCATTGATGACCCGGTGGAGCCGATGGGCAAAAAAGGCAAATTCCTTGCCAACCGTGGTAGGCGTGGCAGGTTGTCCGTGGGTGCGGGCGAGCATGGGGGTGTTGGCTTCAGCATGCGCCATTTCATGCAAAGAGATGTGTAGCTCCTTGAGCGCGGGGATGAGGATCGTGTTTCGCGCTTCTTGGATAATGAGCGCGTAGGCTAGGTTGTTGACATCTTCGGATGTGAGGGCAAAATGGACTGCCTCACTATAGGTACTGAGGTTGAGTTTGTCGAGTTGCTCACGTATCCAGTACTCTACTGCTTTGACATCGTGGTTGACCTTGCGATCCCATTCGGCGATCTCTTGGGCGTGGTCTGGCGTGAACATCGTGTACAGGCTACGGAGACGGGCTTGGGTTTCGGGGGGGAGCGGCGGTATGAAGGCGATGTCTCCCACGCGGGAAAGCAGGATGAGGTATTCTATTTCCACCCGAACACGGTAGCGGAAGAGGGCAGCTTCACTAAAGTAGCCCTGGAGTTCTTGCATATCTTTGTGATAGCGTCCGTCAAGGGGGGAAAGGGCGTAAAGGTTGTTGGTTTGTGGTTGCATACGGGTTTCCTGTTTTGCTTGACTGTCGGTTGTCTGTTGTTGTTTGTTGGTTATTGTTTGAGATAGATGATAGCAGATATGCGAGGGATAGGCAACTTTGGTGTTGGGTGTGGCAGACATTTTTCCCATTTTCTCTCGGTTAAGGGCAAAGTTCCTAACCATCCCCGGTCAGCCCCCATCCCCTGCCCTTCCCCCACAAGCGGGAGAAGGGAGACCGAACGGCTCCCCCTCGTCCTGGAATGGGTGAGGGGGGAGGGGACGAGATTAGTCGAGGTCTAGCGCCCGCGAGACTCGACCACGGGCATCATCCCCACGCGAGCGACTCTGCTGGTGCCGCTCATCCATTGCGTCAATGAGACCTTTGCCGCCTTCTTTCGCGTCAAACATATGCAACCCAAAGTGTTGGGAAAGGTTCTCGCATACATGGATACCCCGCACACTATGCCCCGTGTCGTTGAGCGGGGGCGAAAAGATGCCTATGCCGCCCTGGTTGGGAACCACCGCAAAAAGCCCCCCACTAATACTACTCTTGGATGGCAACCCCACCCGATACGACCATTCGCCCGTAAAGCCATGCATACCGCTCGTGTACATAATACTCAGCACATCTCTGATATAGGAATCTGAGATAGCCCGTTCACCGGTTATCGGGTTGATGCCCTTATTTGCCAGGGTTGCAGCCATCGTTGCAATATCCCGACACGTTACCTGGACCACGCTCTGTTGAAAGAACAGGTCAAGCGTTTCTTCCACATCCTCTCGAATAATCCCATTATCCAGCAACAGATAGGTTAGGGCACGATAGCGGTGTCCCGTCAAGCGGCTAGAGACAAATGCCGGGGTATCTACCTGCACGTCATGCCCAATGTACTGCTGAAACATCTTGAGCAGCGCATTCAAGCGGGCAGTTTGATTTTCCCCTTTGATCATACTGACGTTGACCATTGCCCCGACATGCAGCATGGGGTTTTGTAGACGGCAAGATTCCTTATCAGAGAGAAGCGCATCAAAGCTATCTTGGGTAACTTCAACGCCAATTTTTGCCAATACTTGCTCTCGTCCATACGTATCGAGGGTCAATCCATAAAGAAAAGGCTTGGCAAGCGATTGGATGAGAAAGGGTTTGTTGCTATCTCCCACTTCGTATACCTTACCAGAAGTATCCACGACACAGATACCAAAGCAATCAGGACTTGCTTTTGCCAATTCAGGAATGGTATTGGCAATAGTTCCCTCTTGCATAGGCTTATACGTTTGGTGTAGCTCGTTGAGGACTGTCCGAAACGGCGATGTTTTGGTCTTGAGTCCGTGGACGAGGGTTGAGAGATCATCGTGTTCTTTTGTCATAGCATTAGGCTCCTTATGCCTTGAGATAAACAGGGTTTTTTTGACGTACTAGCAAGCGATTATTCCTCAGATTTCGTTGTATCTTTTGCCTGTTGAGCAATATCTTTGCCACGCTGACGTAAATCACGGGCTTTTGCGCGTAAATCTTGGAAGAAGTCTGTATCGACAATATCGCTGACTTCTTTTTGCTTTTTCGATTCGTCAATTTCAATACGCAGCTGTTGGATTTCCTGCCGCAGTTTCTGCTCCCGTATGTAGGATTCAAATGCAGCAACGGCAAGCGAGGAGAAGGATTGCATCATCTGTTGCAGGTTGTCATCAAAGGCGATTGTTTCTTGCGTTTCGGTATCTTGCGGGTTGGCGAGTTGCATAATGCCCAACACCTCTTCCTTGTTGTTCTTCAAGGGGATTGCAAGAACAGAAAGCGTTTGGTAGTCTATGCTCTCATCGTATTCAAGAATATGCGAGAAATCATAGCTTTGGGATTCTTGGATATTGCTCACATTGACTGTTTCACCCGTATGGACGGCGTAGGAGGCAATCGTCATCTTGTAGCCCTCTTCGGTTTGCTCTGTTGTGGGCAGCTCTAGCGGGGCTGTATCAACGGGGGTTTGGCTTGTGCCGCCGAGGTTGATGTCTTTTGAGGTAATGCGTATCATGACGGGGCGCAGGTTGCCATTTTCGCGCAGGAAGAGGGTACCACTGTCGGCATGGCAGTATTTCATCGCCTCAACGAGCATGTTTTCCATCAGACGGTTGAAATCACGCTCGGAGGAGAGCGCAACACCGATAGGGATAACCACGTTGAGCAAATCATCTGCTCGCTTCTTCTCTTTGCTTATCTGGAGCAGGGTATCGCGGAGTTTGGCAGTCATGCTGTTGAAGGTCTCTGCAAATACGCCAATTTCATCACCCGATTCTACCTTTGCCACTGCTGTAAGTTCGCCACCGCGTATCTCTTTGGCAACGGCGGTGAGGCGGCGGATGGGACCGGCGATGATAGCTCGCAAGAAGAATGCCAACCATAGACCAAGCACCAGTGCCACCACGCCAGAGATAATGGTCTGCCAACGTGCCATAGCAAGCCCTTGTCGCCCTTGATTGAGGTCGTTCTGGAGGGCAAGTTGTTGGCTTTCGGTCATTTCTAGCAAGATTTGTTGCATTTCTGCCGTGAGTGGTTCTACGTCCGTGGTGAAGAGGAAGAGGTCTCTGCGCCATTCATAGTTATCTGTTTCTAAGACAGTGAAAATCTCTTCTGGCACCTGGTCAATAAACGATTCGCGTTCTTCAGCTATTTCCTCAAGCATTTCTTGTTGGTCATTGGTAAGGTTAGCCTTTTCCGCAATGAGGTTGTTCCAGTCACGATTATTGAGTTCTAGGTTTACCTCATACTCATAGGAGCGAAAGTTCATATTGCGTGTGGTGACATAGCCACGCAACCCAGAGATCATCGCAGCAAATGAACTTTGAAACTTTGCCATATCCCGCAAAAGCTCGTTATTTCTGACAGAAGGGTCACGTTTGGCTTGGTCTTCAATCATTTGGTTGATGTTGATGAGGACATTCCCGCCAAGCGTTACGCCTTCGGTGTTGAGCCAGTTATAGGCAGGTTCTCGCGCCATTTGGTCATTGCGAAGGTCAAACAACGTCTCTGGTAAATCTGCCCATTCGTTGAAGGCTTTTTCGAGTTCAAGCAAGCGTTCTTTGTTTTGTGGGTCAAACCCGGAGGAAAGTTCATCGAGGTGGTCAAGGTCTTGACGAAAGGCGGTTTCTGCTTCCTCATAGCTGGTAAGGAATTGCGGGTCGCCGAGAGCCAGATACCCCCGTACTGCCCCAAACATTCGTAGCAGGTCGGCTTGGGCACCGGAGGATGCAAGAGCTACGGGAACACGGAGATCGCCGGTGCGGTTAATCGTTCTGGTTGCCCCGGCACCGGCAAGGTAGCTTGCTCCTGCGACAAAGAGGGTGAGCACAATCATGATGCCAAACCCCATCGTGAGCTTGCTACCAATGTTGATGTTTTTCACAATCCCCTGTTGTGGAGGACTTATCATTTCCGTATGTTCTGGTTTGTCTATCGTCATGGTCTATTGGTTCTCCTCCAGTCTTTGATCTTCCACACTTCTGCGTCCCAGGGGGTCATTTCCACGCCCTCAAGCTCCTTGCTTACACCTGATACGTTGGCGATATGCACGACAACGATCTTGGCGACATCCTCAACGAATATGTCGTTCATTTGGACAAAGAGATCATGGCGTTTTTCTTCGTCAAACTCGGTGAGAGATTGTTCTTGCAGCTTATCATATTCAGGATTGCACCATCGTGATAGATTGAAGCCATCCAGCCAATCGTTTTCTTCTCGTGGTATCTGGTCACACCTCCACCAGCCGAAGTAGTCGCTTGGGTCGCGGGTGTCCATGGTTATATCATAGGCTTGGATGTCTGCACGGAATCGCTCTATGGTATCAAGCATACTCGTATCTCCACTAAAAAAGACACTCGAATCAACAATCTTAAGTTCTACTCGAACCCCAAGAGTTTCTAGCTCTTCTTTGATGATTTCTTGTATTTCCTGAAACAGGGGATTGACGAGAGTTTGAAAGAGAACCCGCATTTCCTTACCATCTTTATCACGAATGCCATTATCGTTGGTGTCTTTCCAACCGGCTTCGTCAAGGAGTTGACGGGCTTTTTCCAAATCATACGGGTACATATGAGCATCAGAACGGTATTCTTCTGGAGCTACCAAAATATTACTCGTAGCTCGTGCTCCCCGTCCATAGATAGTCTCGGCTATCTTCTCGCGGTCTATGGCATAGGCAAAGGCTTGGCGCACTTTTTTATCACTAAAGAAGGGGTGGGGGTGATCAAGCGTTGAGTTGTTGTTTGGGTCGGTAAAATTGACATCAATAACAATGATACGACTCCCAAAGTTTATCACCACTTCTGCCTTACCTTCTTGCTCCATCTCTCGCAATTGTTTATCCGTCACCTGAATATTGTAGGCATAGTCTGCGGTGTCATCCACAAAGACCGAACGGGCAGCCTGAATAGCAGTACCACCACCACGTAGGATAACTTTACTGAAATAGGGTTTGTCCTCCTCACGGAAATACTCATTTGGTTCAAACGCTATTTTATTCGTCTCTACTAGATCATTCCCTAAAAATAAGACTTCTTGTGGCTTAAATGAGACCACTCGGTAAGGACCTGTTCCTACCGTATCGCCATCATTTTCGCCCCAGTTTGCCGGTGTGTCACGGGCATTCTTGTTGGTGTAGTCGGCAAACTTATGGCGTGGAATGATCATTCCCGTAAGTCCCACAAAGGGGGTTGACCAAGCAGCTGTCGGTTGTTTGAAGGTGATTTTTACCGTGTAATCGTCTATGGCTTCTACTTGTTCTACCGAGGTATAGGCAAATGCAGATAAACTGCGAATATCTGGATTGGTAATGTACTCGTAGGTAAAGACGACATCATCTGCTGTGAAGGGGGTGCCGTCTGACCATAAAACATCTTCTCGCAATTTCCATGTCACAGAAGTTCTATCTTCAGCAACACCGCCATTTTCAAGCGAGGGGATTTCTGCTGCTAAGAATGGTATAAGGTTGCCATCTTTGTCAAAACTGGCAAGTGGTTCATAGGTAATACGACTTGCTTCCATATCTTTATTCCCAGAGGAAAGATGTGGGTTTAGGATAGTTGGGGACTCATAGTAGACAAGGTTCAGTGTTCCCCCAGACCCACGCCCGGTTTCTGGTTTTGGGATGGGACTCGGGGTTGGTGTGGGGATTATTTGGGTATTTGATGACACAATGGTACTACACCCACTTATCATGAAGGTGATAAGCAGGAACAGGACCAGTGATAGCTTCTTTAATCGATACGTCAGATTCTTGTCTTTCATTGTCGCGTTGTCTTACCCTCCTGAATGGTTATTTGGTGTCGCCTCCATAATGGTGTCGGAATTGAGCAACCAGTGTTTCAGGCAAGGTATAGTGTTCACAATGGAGTCGTGCTCCTCGGTAGTGTATCTGTTGCAAGATGGTATAGTGTTGGACACTCTTATCCCTCTCTATATACCCCGTTGTCGGGGAGAGATGCGGATAGCGTGTCGAGAGCAACCCGGAAAATGTACACCCCATAAGAATATCTGGGATATGTCGAACAAAGGTCTCACGGTAGGGTGAAGGCAACATTTGTTGTGCTCTACGAGGATAATATTTTGTTGCAAGGACCGTTTGTGGTGTCTGGAGTGCTCCTCCCTCTGTGAATAGTATATCATACTGTTGTTCAAACCGGCGACGGGCTTGGTCTGGGTTGAAACAATGGGGGGCAGAATCATCTACGATGAGTGTCCCTGGGGCAAGCTGATCAACTTCCAATACATCTGGCATATTCGTTGCCCCCACAATAAGCGTTGCTGCATAGAATGGGGCAGGGACTTTGCCAGTAGACTCTAGGATATGCACTTCGCCGGTATAGTTGGCTTGCTCGCGTAATTCCTTGACGATTGTTTCAAGTTCTTGGCGTTTGCTATACAGATCACAGAGCAAGAGTTTGCGGGGATGGGGCAAAACCGCAATCATTAACCGCAGAGTAGCCAATCCAATAGAACCTAATCCCAGAAATCCTACACATTCGTTGCTTGCTGTACGGTTGCTTTCTTCAAGCAATCGTTCTATTGTTAGCACTACAGCACTAGTTGTTGTTGCGTGTCCTGTCGTGATAGCCGGGAGATCGGGGTGCTCCGCAAGGAGTGGCAAAAGATCGCGCCCAAAGTTTGTAGCCGATGGAATCAATCCAGTGAGGGCAACAATACGTGCTCCCAAAAACTTTGCTAATACCAGCGATTCGTGAATACGTTGTATCGTTTGTTGCTTATCATGATATAACTGATTCCCAAATAGTGGCAAGCTAATATTCGCAATGCTCCCCAAATGGGTTTCGTAGCATTCATCAAATACGACTTGATCATCGTACCAATCGTGGATAATTTCCTCTTGGGTGATGGGGCTATCATCCTCTGGGAAGCTAAAGGGAAGGTCGCCAGGGGGCAGATAGCTCAATGCTGCTGCATCTACCGGCTGAATCTTGCCTGTGGCAAAAAGCGTCAGCATTGGGCGCTGCTCGATGGTGAGCGACTCAGTTGTGAGCATACGCACAACATCATCGCTGCTCTTTGGCGTTGGCTTGGGTTGTTCCGTTGGGATAGTGGGTGGGGTCTCTTGTTGTGGTAAATGTTCTAGCATTTCTCCCAGGGAAGCAATGGTTGGATATTGGAACATGTCCCGTACCCGGAGTAGTGGTACATTGTGCGTTGACGTAATCCGTGAGACCAATTGCATCACTTGAAGCGAATGTCCGCCTAAGTGGAAGAAATTATCGTGTATACCCACTTGGTCAAGTCCCAGGATGTCTTGCCAAAGTGCAACAAGCGTTTCTTCCATTGGAGTACGTGGAGGAGTATAGGCTTGTTCTACGAGTCGGCGGCTTGTATCTGGAGCAGGTAAGGCTTTGCGGTCTACTTTTCCATTTGGTGTCAGTGGGAAGGCATCTAGGAGCATATAGGTTGCTGGAAGCATGTATCCGGGGATTTTGGTTTCTAGGTATCGGCGTAGGTTTTTGACGATAGCTTGCTCATGTTCGGCTGTTGCTTGGGTAAGGATATAGGCAACAAGGCGGGTATCGCCTGTGTGGTCTTCCCGTGCCAAGACAAGTGCCTCTTGCACAAGCGGGTGTTGACTGAGCAACGTTTCTATCTCGCCCAACTCTATGCGAAATCCGCGTATCTTGACCTGGTGATCTACTCGTCTGAGATATTCTATTTTGCCATCTGCTAAATAGCGGGCTAAGTCACCAGTACGGTAGAAGCGGTTATGGCAATCATCGCTAAAAGGGTTGGTAAGAAACCGGTTGGCTGTGAGTTCAGGACGATTGAGATAGCCACGAACAACACCTGCCCCACCAATGTAGAGTTCCCCCGTGACTCCAATAGGGACTGGTTGAAGGGTTGAATCCAGGATATAGGTTTTGACATTAGGTAAGGGATAGCCAATGGTAATACGTCTATCATTGGAAGTAATAGGTGTACCGATAGTCCAGATGGTTGTTTCTGTTGGTCCATAGAGGTCCCAGAGTTGGTTACATCGGGGCAAAAGCTGTTGAGCAAGCTCCCAAGAGAGGGCTTCGCCTGTACTGATGATAAGCATATCGGGGCTACCTTGCCAGCCTGCGTCAAGGAGAAGTCGCCATGTTGCAGGGGTAGCCTGCATCCATGTCGTCTTCGTTTCTGCTATTCTTGCTGTAAGTTGGTTGCCATCTACTACGGTTTCTTGACTGGCAATAACAAGTCGTGCGCCTGTTGTCAAAGGGAGATACATATCAGCCATTGCAGTGTCAAAGGAGAGGGTTGTTACGGCAAGTAATGTGTCTTGCTTATTGATACCGGGGCGTTGTTGGATACCAGTTATGAGATTGACAAGCATCCGATGTTCGACCAGTGCTCCTTTGGGCTTGCCGGTTGAGCCAGAAGTATAGATGATGTAGACCAATGAGTCGGGGGTAGCATGGCATATGGGGGGAGTAGTTGGGAATGTGGTAATATGTTGCCAGTCGGTATCCAGACAAATAGTATGGTCTGCTGGTGAGGGCAGTTGACTGCGGAGATGGTCTTGGGTGATAAGAATACCCACCTCAGCATCATCTAACATAAAGGCTAGGCGATCTTTCGGGTAGGTAGGGTCGAGGGGGAGATAGGCTCCGCCTGCCTTGAGGATGCCAAGTAGCCCAATGATCATATCTAGCGAACGCTCTACCGCAATGGCGACAATCGTTTCTGGTTGTACCCCTAGCTGTTGCAAGTAATGGGCAAGTTGGTTGCTGCGTTCGTCAAGCTGGCGGTAGGTGAGGGATGTATCTTGAAAGATGACCGCGATGTTGTCGGGGGTGCGCTGTACCTGCTGCTCAACCAATTGATGAATACACAACGTATCGGGGTAGGGGGTTTGGGTGTTGTTCCACTCGGTCAGGATGAGTGAGCGTTCTTTCTCTGTCAGCATAGGAAGATGGAAGACGGGTTTGTCTGGATTGCTGGCGGCACTGGCGAGCAGTTGCTCAAAGTGTTGTGCCATACGGCGTATGGTCGCCTCGTCAAACAGATCAGTGTCATATTCCCAAGCAGCCACCAACCCCGAAGATCGCTCTTCTATCAAGACGGATATATCAAACCAACTCCCGCCGCTATTCATCTCAAGATGTGCGCCATACACATTATGGAGTTGCAGCCCGGCGAGGGGTTCTAGCTCCATTGCCAATGCCACCTGAAAGACTGGGTGGTAGCTCAAATCCCGTTCTGGTTGGAGGGCTTCAACGATACGTTCAAAGGGGACATCCCGGTTGGAATAGGCATCGAGGGCTGTGGTACGTACCTGATGGAGTAGTTCACGGTAGGTTGGGGTAGCGTCAAGGTTGATTCGGAAGACTAGGTTGTTGACCAAGAAGCCAATGATATTTTGTACCTCGTCTTGGTCCCGTTCTACTACGGGCGAGCCGATGAGAATATCGGTTTGTCCCGTTGTGCGGGCGAGCAGGATAGCATAGACAGCGAGAAACGCCATAAAGAGGGTTGCTTGCTCCTCTTGGTTGATACGTTTTAGCAATTCTAGGGTGTGGGGAGAGATAGCCTGGCGAACCACCGATCCATTGAGCTGTTGTATGGGTTGACGGGGGTAGTCGGTGGGCAATTGCAACAACGATGGGCTGTCGGCAAGGTGCTGTTTCCAATAGTCTAGCTGCTTTTTGACCGTATCACTCTGCAAAAATGCCCGTTGCCAATAGGCATAGTCTGCTAGTTGCACTGGCAATCGGGGCAGGATCGGTTGGCGATGGGTTATATAGGCAGCATAACATTCTGCCAGTTCCCGATAGAAGATTCCGTAGGACCAACCGTCTGTGACTGCATGGTGAATATTGAGGATGAGGATATGATCTTCTGTTGTAAGGCGCAACAGGTGGCAACGGATAAGCGGAGCTTGGGTTAAATCAAATGGCTGTTGGACAATCGTTGTCAGCAGTTCGTGGGCTTTTGCCTCGCGTTCATCCGCTGCAATGTGGCTTAAGTCGGTAGTGCCGAGTGTGATATGGATTTCAGGATGGATAACTTGTATGGGCTTGCCGTCATGAGCAGCGAAGGTTGTTCGCAAGCTCTCGTGCCGTTTGACCAACGCATTGATGCTGCGCTCTAATGCAGGTACATCGAGTGACCCCGTTAAGCGCAATGCCGCCGGGCTATTGTAGGCAAGGTTGTTTGGCTGTATTTGATGGATAAACCAGACGCTCTCTTGGGTTCCCGTAGTTGGGATAAGGTCGGTACGTTCCGCAGGGTGTAGTGGGGGGTAGTGCGTTGGGAGTGGTTCATCTGTTTGTTGTACTTGGCTGATGTATTCGGCGAGATTGGCGATGGTCTTCGTTTCCAAAAATATCCGTAGGGGGACAGTTACGGCTAATTGATTGGCTATCTGTGAGATAATTTGAATGGCAAGCAGCGATTCTCCACCAAGCGCATAGAAGGTATCGTGGATACCAACCGGCTCAACCCTAAGCGTCTGCGACCAGATAACGGTAAGTTCTTCTTCAAGTTGGGTCTGTGGTGGTGCATACGCTTCATCAGACTCGGTCATGAACTTGGTTGGGGTAGGTAATGCTCGCAGATCAATCTTATTATGCACGGTCATCGGAAAAGTGTCCATGAAGATAAACGCAGCAGGAACCATATAGTCAGGGAGATGGTGTTGCAAATGCTGGCGTAGTGTGCGTTTTAGTTCAAGTTCTGATGTGCCTTCCTGGACCAGTGCTGCTTGGTCATTAATGAGAATATATGCAACCAAACGGTAGACATTCTGGCGAATATTCCGAACGACCACGGCTGCCTCGCGCACTGCCGCATGTTGGTGAAGCAGAGACTCTATCTCGCCCGGCTCGATCCGATACCCGCGTATCTTGATTTGGTGATCTATGCGTCCGAGAAATTCTATTGTCCCATCTGGCATATATCGTGCCAAATCCCCCGTTTTATGGAGATAGGTGTGATTGTGCTCACTGAAGGGATCGGAGATGAATTTTTCGGCAGTGAGTTCTGGACGGTTGAGATAACCACTGGAAACCCCCATACCTCCAATATACAATTCGCCAGGAATACCAACTGGTACTGGATTGAGGTTGTCGTCAAGAATATACGTCTGGGTATTGTCTATTGGCTTGCCAATGGGTACGCTGGCAAATTGAAGAGGTGCTGGTGAGGTTGGGGGGGGAGTGTAAATTGTTGAGGTAATCGTTGCTTCTGCTATGCCATACGCATTCATCCATATGACTTGGCTATGGGTTTGCCATATTGCCAGATAATCTGGCAACGCTTTTTCGCCACCCACAATGACGAGACGCAAATTGGATGGAATAGATGTATGATGGGTTTCGAGTTCAACAACCCATTGGTGCCAATAGGATGTAGGGATATTGAGTATCGTAATATCGTGCTCAATAATAAACGTGTGAAACTCATGGGTTGGGGTCAGTAATGCTTCTGGTCGCAGGATAAGGGTTGCTCCACAGATGAGTGTTGGGAGTATTTCTTCTAAGGAGACATCAAAACTGATGGAAGCAAACTGTAGGGCGTGATCTTTGGAATGGATGTTATAGTGCTTGATGATGGCGAGGTTATGGTTGAGGACGGCTCTATGTGGCACCATAACGGCTTTGGGTCTGCCGGTTGAGCCAGAGGTGAAGATGATGTAGGCGAGATTATCCTGCGTCACGGCACAGGGGGGGGTATGGGTTGGCTCTTGCTCAATTGCCTGCCATGTCTCTTCCAAGACAATAGTTACTGGAGTATTGTTGGGGAGTTCATGCTCATAAGAAGGCTGCGTGATCACAGCCACCGGTTGGCTTTCCTCTAGTAACACTGCCAATCGTTCGCGGGGGTATTCTGGGTTGAGTGGCAGATAGGCTCCGCCGGCTTTGAGCGTGGCGAGCAGGGCGACCATCATTTCCAACGAGCGGTCCATACAGATACCGACCAGGGCTTCTGGCGCAACGCGGTGGTGTTGGAGTAGGTGGGCAAGTTGGTTTGCCCGTTCGTCAAGCTGTCGGTAGGTGAGTTGGCGCGATCCCTGAACAACAGCAATGGCGTTGGGGGTTTTGTGAGCTTGTGTTTCTATCAACTGATGGATGCACTGGGTAGTGGGGATGTCAGCTTGGGTTTGGTTCCATTCTTTGGTGATTTGGTTGTATTCTGCTTGGGTAAGCAGCGCAATGTCTTTTAACGGTTTTTCAGGTGGTTCTACCAGATTGCTCAGGAAGGTCTCAAAGTGATGAAACAGGCGTGTTGCGGTGGGGGTATCGAGTCTATCTGTATGATAGCACCAGGTAAGCGACTGATGGGTAATGAGTATCGTCAATATGTTGTCTGGGTGGGGGGTATAGGCTTCCGTGTTCTCTGGGTTGTGGGCAATGGCTAGGGCTTGCAACGGGTTGTGCTCTGCTGGTTGTCGACGGTCTCTTGCCGTCAGGAAGGGGAATGGATAGGCAACAAGCGTGTGGGGGTCGGGGGGGGATGTAGCAAGGGAAGACAACCGTTGTTGTATCATCTGGTGAGCATAGGCAAAAGACCACGAACTATCTAGCTCAACCCGCAGGGGCGTACAACCCTGGTCTATGTCTGTATGTGGGGGAATATAGCCAATGTCAAAGTAGCACATATTGCAGAGACGGAAGAGGTAGGCTATGCTTGCGGACAACAGGGTATCTTCCAGACTTCCGTCATACCGTCTCTGGATACGTGGCAGTAGTTCCTGGGTAAGGGTAAGTGTTCCGATGGTCTGCGTAGTATCATAGTGCGGACAAAAAGTTTGCATAGTTCTCTCTCCTCAAATATACAGAGTATTTCACATTCCCATTATTCAAACTGATCAAAGAGTTTGTGCAATTCGCGTGGTCGGCTACGGGTCAGGTCGGCAATACGGCTATTGGCTTCCCGTAGTCGTTGGCTCAACACGCTGATCAATTCCAGCGACAGTGTGGGGTGCTGGCGGGCTAATGCAATGAGTGGCTCCCGCTGGAGGCGTAAGATCATCGTGTCCTGGATGGCTGTCGCAGCAGTTGAGCGTTCAATGTTATCAAACAAACTCTCTTCGCCAAAGTAGGCATGGGCTTCCATAGTAGCAAGCCGCGCAAAGTGTCCCGTGCGTTTCTCCTGCTCAATACCTACCTTTCCACTAATGACCATATAGAGTGTTCCCCCCGGTTCCCCAGGGCTAAAGATGCGCGTGTCTGAAGGGAAAAACTGTTCTTCACAGACTGTAGCCAATACCTTGAGTTGGTCTACCGTCATCCCTTGAAAGAACGGTACGCCTTTCAGAAAAATGATTCGTTCAATGGTAGAAAGCATGGTTTCCTCCTCCTGTTCATCTAATCTGTCTGTAATGATACGTCCTTGTATCTGCCGATTGGCTGCTTGGGCAGCAAGACGGACATCTTTATCGGGGTCTTTCATCGAACGATGAATCATCGTTTGTATTTGCTCTAGCGAAAGTACGCTATGGTTATTGGTCGGTTGGTTTGTTGTTTCTTTTGTTTGTTCTTCTAGGTCAGTCAGTGCGCCAAAAATATCTGGTTTCTTGCGTCGAGCACTGCCCCCGTTTGGGTTGCTTTGGGGAGCAGCAGATTGTTTGCACGAGATGCCAATTTCTCCGAGGGCAAACGTCATCATGGTGCGTAACCAAGCAGAGTTCTTGTGGTTCATCATGTGTTCAATGGCATCATAGACTTTTACTGGCTTGAGACCCCACATTTCTTGGCTCAATTCAAGTAAGGTTTTTTGGTCTGCATCTGGGTCAAATAACGGTTCAATAAGCCAGACCGTTTGGGGTGAGGTCAGGGATTCTAAGGCTTCTATGGCGTTCGCCCGCATATGGGCTTCTTCACTGCGGAGGGCATCGATAATTACCTTTACGGTATTTTCTTTGTTGATAGCAGACAATAAGTAGAAGACTTCTTCGATGAGGTCTTGGGTGTGTTCCCGCATGGCACTGAGCATTACCGCTACACTGGATAGATGGGCGTAGGGTTTCAGGGCTTCCATACGACCAATAATTTGGTAGATGGTCAAGAGGGTGTCATTGATCAAGGATTGCAGCAATGGTTCAAACTGTTCTCGATTGATACGGTTTAATACCACCGCAGCCATACGCTGTATTTGGGGTTTCGGGTTGCCAAGTTCTTTTTGGAGCGTAGGTAATACCGTCTTGCCTAACGTGGGTAATGCCATATGATCATCCAACTGTTTTTGGTACAAGGGGTCGTTGGTATTCTGGGCAGATTTTTGGGTACGGACATACTTGTCCATCCACGCTTTCCCCACTTGTGCGAGCGTATCTACTGCGGTGGTGCGTACCTGGGGACTATCGTCTGTTAGGGCTTTGAGAAAGACCTTGATAGAACATTCATGGTTGATTTTCCCCAAGACTATCAGGGCAGAAATGCGGACTCGCTCCACCGGGTCATCAACTTGGTTGCTCATATGCTCCAGAACCAATGCCGTGATGTCTTTGGGGAGGCGTTTTTTCAGGAGAGACTCGAAGGTCAACGCAGCTTCAAGCCGTACCTCATCCGATTGGTCAGTAAGGGCTTGGGTAATCTGGATGATGTAGTCATGTTCTTGGGTGTTCCCTAAAACCCGAATGGCTCGCGCTCGTTGCTTGGGATTGGGGTCATGCAACATCTCAGCAAGGTTTTGTTTGGCTATTTCATAGGATGATGCGTCTTTGCTTCGCAGCAGCGGGATGAGGGCGTGGGTTCGCACTTCTAAATCTGGGTCTTCCAGCATCTCTTGGACTATATTCAGATAGACGGGATCATATTCGTCAAACACATTTTCGAGTCCATCGAGGGCTGCCTGGCGCACTTCAGCAACCGGGTCAGTCAAAAAGTCGGTATAGAGTTGGCGTATCATATCGCTTCGCATATCTTCGGCATTGAGCATACCAAGAATAGCGGAGCGTACTTGGGGGCTGGTGGCTTCGCGTACTATCTGTCCAAGCATTGGTACCGCATCATTCCCACCAATCATGATCATCAGTTTGGCAATAAAGATGGTAAATTTATCGTCAGTGCTTTCTTCCAACGTTTTGTGCAGCCATTGGAGCGTTGATGGGTCACTGATTGGTAGACTGGTGGCTTCTTGGGAGAGCAAGAAGGAAAAATCCTGCTCTTCCAGCATGGTAATTAAGGTCTTTTTGTACTTGCGGCGTATGACAATGGTGCTAGAAAGGTAGAGCACAGCAAAGATGCTAATGAGTAGCGGCAAAAACCAGGTTCCTGGAATAATGGGGACAAGCAGCAGGATAATGCCCCCGGCAAACGCCCCAATGTGAAAGACAAACCCACTGATAAAGGCGCGGGCGCGACCTTTGAATCGTAGGGGCACGGCATTGTAGATGAGGCTGTCCGTCAGGTAGCCAACAGAGGTAAAGAACCGATCACGGTTGAAGTATGCTAGGGCAGCGGTGGGTAATCCTGGCATTATTACCAGACCTCCACAGATAGCGAGATTGCCGATAGGGAAGATGAGATTGGCATTGCCTATGCCGATACGGTTAATAATGCGGCTCAGGAAAAAGAGCTGAAACGGCAGCATAACCAAGTTGCTCACCCCAACGATCAATCCAATGATGTTGGCTATCTCCGCTGTGCTATGCAGTCTATTGAGGAAAATGGCACTAGTCTGGTATTCCAGAAACGCCATCAGCATCATGATAAAGAGTGTGGCTACCGCCATCCATCGGAGCATGGAGGATTGCAAGACATATTGGAAGCCTTCTTGGATATTGGCTAGGTAGGATGTCATATCTTGTTTGGTATGCTGACCCTGAGAAGGTGATCCGCTTTCTTGCTGCCCCCTCAACTGCTGCTGGAGTTGCAGCATTTGTGGACCATAACGGACAATGACGAGGGTAATCACCAGCGATACAAGCCAAATGAGAATGATCGTCTGTGGGGAAAAGAGCAAGGTCAGGATGGGAAGGCTTAGACCGCCAACAATAGCCGCAACGATGACTGCCGTACTTAATACGGGGACAAGTCGTTTGGCAGATCGGGTATCCATAAAGCTATTGGCATAGGTGTACCAATGGGTGGCAAAGGTTTCATCTAAGACAATAATGAAAAAATAGAGCAGGGGAAAGGCGAGGAAGACGAGATGGAACCCAAGCAAGGAGATACCAAAAATTACTGCAAGAGACCCAAAAATCAAAATGGCTTCAAGTAGGGTATCATGTCGAATACGGTCTGCAAAGCCCATATACAGGGCAACAATGGGAATAGAAAATAGCCCTTTGATGATAAAGAACCAGGGGAGGGCTTCTACGCCAAGCTCTTGTAGGAAGGCGGCTTCTATGATGCTTGCGCCCCATGTCCAGCCAAGAACAAACGTAAAAAGACCTGTATACAGGAGGATAACAAGTCTCCATTCCGTCTTGCGTATATTCAGGGCTTTTTCTATAAACCGTTTCATACTGCTGGCTTTTTCAAGGCTGCTGGTAGGTAGCGTATCTTGTACAAGAAAGAACGAAGGTAGTTGCTTTTCTTTGGGAGCAAGTGTTGTATGAAATGAGAAAAGTTCTAGGAAAAGGGCTGGTTTTATGGTATGGACCCATATCATTTGGGGGGAGACAAGCTACTGCTATTCCTGTCTGGTTCCCCCCGGTTCTTTTCCATACGCACAGCATTAAGCAAGCAACCGCTCGGCAACTTTCTGTAAGCTCTTCGTAATGGGGTGGTCTGGATAACGCACCACAAAAACCCCCTCACTCGCCAGGACCATCATTTCATCGGAATGGGGTAGGACGGCACCCACTTCGCAATTATAGGTTTGTTCTACCTGTTTTTGCACATCATCAGGATTTAAACTAAGCGGTGCTTTGTTGACCAGCAGCAGCATAGTGGGGACATCAAGTTTGCGGGCAACTTCGACGGTAACGCTTGTTCCTTGAAAATCTTGGCGGTCTGGACGCAAAATGATAGCGAGCGCATCGGAGATGGCTATGGAGAGGAGCGTTTCCTCATTTAGCCCTGGGTGGGTGTCTATCATGAGTACGTCTAGGTCAAGATCAATAAGCAATCGTTGGAAGCCATCATTGAGCAATCCCACATCATAGCCTTCACGGAGAATACGGGCGATTTCGCCGGCTTTGATGCTGGAAGAGACGAGATACACCTGCCCGGTGATAGTCGAGTCTGTAGACCGGATGGCATCGGTAACATCTTGTGCTGCATCCTTGATTTCACATTTGCCCCAGAGATAGTCATTGAGGCAGAGTCCCATATTGGTTTCATCCAGTCCAAAAAGGACGTGGATTCCGGGGGATGGTATATCGGTATCCACAACCCCAACCCGCAAGCCCATTTTTGCCATAAGCGCAGAAAGATTGGCGGAAGTGTTGGATTTTCCTGTTCCACCGCGGTATGAATGAACAGAGATAATTTTCGACATAAAAGATCACTCCATAGTTGACACTAGCTAGAAACACGAATGGCAAACGGCAATGTTCGTGGAATAGGTAGCAAGAACTTTCCCTATTTATGAGATGGTTTTTTGGTCTGATATTGTTGCTCGTTTGCCCCTTTTCCTTGTTCATATCTCTGACTTTTGCGAATCATCGGGACAGCCTACCAACCAAATGTTAGGCTCAAGCATTGACAAAAAAGAGCAGAGATAGGGAGCACATTACGCTACACTGTGAATTATACCACAACAGCAAAAGCCGGTTGATTGCTTAGTCCCCACCTTGCATCCGTTGTACAGCAAGCATGGTGATGTCATCTGAGGGGGTATTGTCGGCAATATGCTGGCTGACGTTTGCACTTATTTGTTCCAATAACCCCCGTGCGGTAGGGGCGGGGGTTTGAAGCAAGGTCATAAGGCGTTCTTCGGTAAAGAGTTCCCCTTCAATACTTCGTGCCTCGGTCACTCCGTCTGTAAAGGAAATGAGGATGTCCCCTGGCTCCATAGTCGTTTCTGCTTGGGTAAAGGTGGTATCGGCAGCAAGTCCTACGGCTGGTCCTGTGACATTGAGAAAGGTTTTGATACCCGCTTTGCCGGTCAATACCGGGGCTTCATGGCCTCCATTGACGTAGGTCAGCTTGCCATTGTGGGGGTTGAGTACTCCAAAAAAGAGGGTAGCAAACATATGGCGACTTTGGTTGTTGTGGTGATTGCGGGCTATGTAGGTGTTGGTCATAGAGACAGATTGGAGGGCATCGGTGGGGTTGGAGGCGATTTGTTCAGAAAACGCCCGGATGAGACTACGGACGAGAGCCATAAAGAGGGCTGCTCCTACCCCTTTGTCGCAGACATCGGCAATCACGAGTCCAACGTGACCATCAGGTAGCATGAAGACATCGTAGAAATCACCGGCGACCTCACGGGCAGGGTGAAAGACGGTGGCTATTTCCCACCCTTCCGGCTGTGGCAACGAACCTGGGAGAAAATCGGCTTGGATGCGCCTGCCTAGTTCGAGTTCTCGCTTGACTGCTTGCACATAGGCTTGCTCTTGATCCCGGAGCGATTTCTTTTCCAAACTAGCACTGACCCGTGCCTTGAGCAGCACCGGGTTAAACGGCTTGTAGAGGTAGTCTTCTGCGCCAAGCTCGATACAACGGACCACACTGTCTATGTCGTCAAGGGCAGAAATCATAATCACCGGGATATGGCGCAGGGTCTTGTCTGCCTTGAGTTCTTCAAGCACTTGATAGCCATTCATCTCTGGCATCATAATATCCAGGAGGATGAGGTCAAATGCCTGCGTCCGCATCATTTCTAAGGCTTGGACACCATTTTCGGCTACGGCTACTGTGTGTCCTTGTCGCTTGAGTCGGCGCGAAAGCACATCACGATTCGCTTCGTTATCATCTACGACGAGGACAAAACCTTGTTCAGGATTCACGCTTTCGTTCCTTTGTTTAAGAACAGTTCAATCTTGCCTAGCAAGCGGGGGAAATCTACTGGCTTGGTTTCATATTCATCACATCCAGCCTCAATGCTTTTTTCTCTATCTCCTGCCAAAGCATGCGCGGTCAACGCGATGACTGGAATGTTTTGTGTGGTGCTTGTGGCTTTTATTTGGCGGGTAGCTTGCCAACCGTCAAGGACCGGGAGACTCATGTCCATGAGGATAAGGTCTGGTTGTTCTGCTTGGGCAAGTTCTACGCCTTGTGCGCCATCTACCGCAATAATAACATTATGACCTTTGCGTTTCAGGCGGCGGGAGAGCATATCTCTATTCATTTCGTTGTCTTCCACAAGCAGGATTTTTCCCATGATTCCTGTTTCCGTACTTCTGAGCTAGGCTGTAGCGATATGATAACTGATACCAGTATACTACATGTCTGGTAATCTTCCCAACATAGCAGTTTGGTGATTTGGTGACAGATAGTTTTCCCATACTTTGCCCCCTTTGGGCAGCCCCCCTGCCCCTGCCCCTGCCCTCACCGAGGGGAGGATGTTATCGGAAAGACGTTGTAAGCAACGGCTCTCCCCCGCTTCTTTTGCTTGACATTATAACGCAATTTAACCAATTTGTGACAACTCCCGGCGAATCCGTTTGCTATAATACGGTATAATAGCATATTGTTATCAAAGAAACCCTGTCTCTCCCATTACTGGGTGACTAGTCGCTTGTAGCGCAAGAGAGAGTAATAACTATGGCAGGAACACTAGCTAGTGCCGGCACAGTAGCCACCAATCGCCGAGCACGGCATGATTATCATATTGAAGAGAGTTACGAGGCGGGCGTTGCTCTGACGGGCAGTGAGATCAAGTCAGTACGGGCAGGACGAGTCAATTTGCGGGGGAGCTATGCGCGGGTGTTCAATGAAGAGGTCTTCCTCTATGATATGCACATTTCACCCTATGAGCAGTCGGGGACGTACTACAACCACGAACCTACCCGTCGCCGCAAGCTGCTGTTGCACAAGCGCGAGATCAAGCGATTACTTGGTTTGGTGCAGCAAAAGGGCTTAACGCTCGTCCCGCTTCGGGTCTATTTTCATGGACGGTATGCCAAAGTGGAGATTGGGGTAGCGCGTGGGAAAAAGACGTATGATAAACGGGAAGACATAGCCAAGCGCGATGCCCAACGGGCAATGGATCGCGCTATGAAATCGCAGACCCGCCGGTAAATACATGATAACCAGCAGCGAAAGGAAATCTGATAGGGTATGATGAATAGACGTAGGCAACATCTAAGCAAGCATTGCAAGCATCTGTTGGGGGGAGTTGGCTTGATTGTGGGCTTAATTTTCAGCTTGGTGCTTGTGGCACTCGTTGGGGGACAGCGCACTGCTGCCCAAACCCCGGTATCTCCTACCCCCATCTCGCCCGTCATTATTCACGGTGGGCGATCTTTCATCACGGCGGCAGATTGGCAGCCGTTTGAGGTGCGGGGGGTAAACTATATCCGTCCCTCATCGGCTGACCCTAAGCTCTGTGCAGAGCTGCACTTTGGGGTGCATGCATACTGCCCCTGGGATGTCCAGGCGATTGCTGCCGATATGGATCGCCTCCAAGCGTTGGGGGTCAATACTGTGCGGGTGTTCCTCAATTTCTATGCATTTGGGGGGACGACCATTGATAATCCAAGCTATAGCATTGAACCTTCTCTCCAGCATCTCGCCGAGTTTATCACGATTGCCAATAGCCGCAATATCTATGTTATGCCGGTCTTGATGGCAAAGTACCCCCAACAATCGCATTTTGATGCGGAGATGTTTTCGCTGGTGGTCAAGTATCATGTGCAGCCTATTGTGCAGCGGTTTGCCAACCATCCGGGTATTCTGGCGTGGGATTTGTTCAATGAGCCAGATATTGCTGGTCCGGTTGACGTGCGCTGTTGGGACTGGGACAATCGAGATTATGTATTGTGCTTTGGGATTGTAGTTAAACGCATGCTCTTTCTCAATATGCTGCGGGATGAGGTGAAGCGGCTCGACCCCTACAAGCCGTTGACGATTAGTGTTGCCTTTGCCAAGAGCTATTTTCGTCCCCAGGGGGCGTATACTGTGCCGTTGGCTGATTTGGTAGACTTCTATGCTGTCCACTACTATGATAATGACCCCTACGATTCTGGGCGGTATGCCCAGCATTGGTATTATGGGCAGGGGTTCCCGCTGGATTTTGAGCGATCCATTGATGAATTGCACGCGCTCAATCGGGGAAAGCCCATTGTGTTTACAGAGGTGGGGTTTCCTTCCGGTGAGGGGGCTATGCGGACGTTGGAAGAATCTCATCGGGACTTGGCATCGGTTGTGCGTATTTCGCGGGAGCGAGGGGTAAGTGGGGTGGTCATTTGGCCCTTTTTGGATGTGCCAGAGCAAGTTGTTGGGGGGAGCTTTCGGTAGCTTGGTTTCCCCTGCTCCCCTCCGTGGGACGCGGGGCTAGGGGATGGGGGGAAATGAAGCGGTACCCCTTCTCCCCGCCGTGGGGGAAGGGGAATGAGCGGCTCCCCCTCGCCCTCTGGGAGAGGGGGCAGGGGGGAGAGGGGGCAG
>CAYPHM010000053.1:117-21004 GCA_964410555.1 uncultured Chloroflexaceae bacterium
CCTCGCCCTTTATGGGAGAGGGGGCAGGGGGAGAGGGTAGACAAATGAAAGAGGGGTAGGGGGAGAGCGGGTTGTCGCCCTTTTATGGGAGAGGGGGCTAGGGGGAGCGGGGGAACCGTGCAGATCCCCCTCGCCCTTTATGGGAGAGGGGGCAGGGGGAGAGGGTAGACAAATGAAAGAGGGCTAGGGGGAGCGGGGGTCGCCCTGGATGACGAATAATTGTACCGGTTTTCTGCGCGATTGGGATGCAACAAAAAACCCCGGCTCAAAAGAGCCAGGGCTTCGTTTTTATCAGGGTATTACCGTAGGGAGACCTACCTTAGCAGACCTCACCGTAGGTAATACCCGTACATTCACTACTGTTGTTCACGGGCATCACCTCCTTCATAGCTTGAAGCGCGTTATTCAATGAGTACATGCGGATAAACCGCAATATACTCTCCACGATATGGCTACAACCAACCCGGTAAAGAGTTGCGCTTTTGGGAATATCTCCCAAGCTGCGTAGCCTCACAGCCAGAATGGGTAGCGTAGGGTTTATGGATAATCAATCCCATTTCCCCACGTTCATAGCCCACAATTAGTATACCACACGATTAGTCGTTGGTCAATTACTTCTTTTTCTTGCCGCCGGTGGCAGCCAGAAATTCCTCACGCCGTCCCTTGCCCCATGCCATATTGCCGCCGATACCCGCTAGGAAAATGCCTAGCGAAACGGCAATCGTCAACGTCCGCATAACCGGAATACCCTCAGCAGGCAGGGTCCAATGGGCAGCGGGGATGAAGATCGCAACGATTTGTCCAACACTGCTGTAGACCATCATTGCCACGCCAGTACGCATCAGAAAGCCAGCGATAGGTCGCGGACTATCTTTCATACCAATAACCTGCCCGATGATTCCGTATAAGAGCGATGTTGCTAGGATCAACAGCAACAACACCATATTGTTGACTGTGACAGGATTTTGTCCTGCCACTGCGGGAATGATACTCGCTGGATTGCGGGTTGCAACGATAGTCCACCACACCTGCCCACCCACATGTCCAGCACCGAGCAAAAGAAAGAGCACCATTTCTACCGGCTTAATTCCAAACAACTCTTTCATAATGCCAACGCTCCTCTCAATCTATGCTATACCTCCCCGCTGGCAGGGTAGGGATAATTCCGCTACCCTGCCAGACGAAAAGGGGGTTAATCTAGTACGGATGGCTTGATCGTATTGTCCTCTTCGTCCACGTATTCGGTAATAGGCAGCAAATCGCTGTTGGAATCCATGGGCCAAGGTTCAAAGTTGGGATCGAGCACCGGCAGCGTAGCGTTGCCATCTCGGTCAAACTGGCTCATGTAGGCAATCAACGCTACGATACCCTTATCGTCAATGGTCGGAAACGCGGTCATCACTGTACGTTTTTTGCCCTGTTCCCAATAGGGGTCGAGGATTTCCACTTCGTTGAGTTCCTCTTCCGTAAAGCCAACACTGCCTTTGTGTACCCATTCACGGAAGTTTTCAAAGGTGATTTCCTTGTTGTTGGGCAGCATCGTTCCAAATGAGGTTGTTCCCTCTTCCGTAAACAATCCGCCCTGTCCAGGACCGACCTTCGTTGTTGAGTTGAGCGTATGACAAGAAGCACAGGTGCTTGTATAAAGGGCTTCGCCCACTTCGAGCGGGTCTGTCCCTTCCATGGCTTTAGCGATTTCCTGAGCTTGATAGGCTAAAGCATCTTTCTCTGCCCCTTTGGGTATCTTCCCCTGCCAACTCATAATGTAGGTGGCAATGTTTTCTATTTGGTCATCGCGCAACGGACCGCCATAGTCCTGGCTCCATGCCAACATTGCCGTATTGCGGATACCAGAGGTAGCCGTTGCTTCAATGTAGTTGCGAAGTGTACCGTACTTCTCTTTGATTTGATCCGTGCCGTACCAACGCCCTTCTTCTATCAGTGTACCCTCTTCAGTGCCATCAGGATTTCTGACGTAGAGGTAGTTAATGCGGGTACCGCTGATACCCTCACCGGTGATGCCGTGGCAACGCGCACAGTTTGCCTCAAAGTCAAAGGCTCCTTTGGCAACTTTTAGCCCTTCGATACGTTCATTGCGTACCGCCATAAACTCTTTCTCGGTATACCAGATGTAGAGCGTCAGTAGAGCTGTTGCCAACAGAAAGATCACTGAGGCTGCGAGATTACGTGTCATTCCAGTGCTCCTTTAATGCTCACTAGCCGGGACACCATGCATGTGTCCTTGACCAAGTGGTGACAAATCTTTGGCTCGCGGCAAAAACCGATGGAGTCCATCTTGATCTTTCCCGCCAGTGGTCAAGATTAGCGTCACTTTCTTGAGCGTTGAGTATTCTTCGCCGCTCTCTGTTGTCGCTACCTGCCACGGCTGGATAATAATTTTTGCCGTACCATCGCTAAACCCTTCATCCACATGCCGCCAGTGCATCACATCGTGATGAAATTCATAGAAGAGTTCTATGGAGGCTTCAGAGATGCGATCTGCGGAACTCTTTGGCGAGAACCCTTCCCAGAAGGCTTCGTCCTCGGGCATCCCTTCGTCTATGGCTGCCAGCACCTCGGCACTATCAAACTCCACCCGTTCATCTGGGAGGAGGTCAAAGGGTACGTGGTCGGCTTTGCCTTCACCTTCACCGGGTACCCACTCAAATTGCAGTTCGCTAGAACCGGTCATTTGGATACCGTAGGTCGGAAGACCACCATAGGTCTGGAAAGCCAGCAGGATCATGGCACAGATACCGCCGATAATGGCAATCTTGCGATCCTTAAAGCGCCGACTTGGATTGCGGTCTAGGTAGGGGAGCAAGAACATCACGATAAAGATCAGCGCTGGATAGGCAACCCCAAAGCCAAATTTATCGCCCATCTTGAGAAACCCCTGGAGCCAGAGGAAGTACCAGGGAGCTTTGGTATGCTGTGGTGTGACCAGCGGGTCGGCGTGGTTTTCCAGCTTGGCGTTCCAGAAGAACTGGTTGATGACGATAAACCCAAACGTTAGCACAGCAATAACCGCAATCTCGTAGAAGAGCTGATCGGGGAGAAAGGGTATCTTGCGCTTGGATGGGGATTTGCCCTCGAACATTTCGTGAAATGGCGAAATCTCTGCCTTGCGGACGGAGTAGTAGTGCATGCTGATGACAATGATGGCAACCAGCGGCAGCAGCAAGACGTGCAGCAGATAGAACCGTATCAATGTTCCCTGCCCAATGTCTGGCGCACCTCGCACAATCAAGTTGACCGCATTCCCGATAACCGGGGCGGAGTCTGCCATAGATGAACCAATCGTCACAGCCCAGTAGGCGAGCTGATCCCACGGGAGGAGATAGCCGCTAAAGGACAGCACCAGCGTTGCCAGCAGCAGGGCGACCCCTGTCACCCAAGCAAACTGGCGGGGGGCTTTGTAGGAGGCTGTGACGTAGGTCCGTATCATATGGAGAAAGACCACCCCGACCATAAAGTGTCCGCCGAGACGATGCAAGTTTCGCATGAGGTTGCCAAGCGGAACATCGCCCATAATCTGTAACATTGTGGCGTAGGCTTGATGTACGGAGGGGATGTAGTAGATCATCAAGATAATGCCGGTGATGGTTTCCAACACAAAGAAGTAGAAACTTAGCCACCCCATGCCCAGGGTGTACCACCAAGCAGTCGCTTCTTCTGGGACCGCACGAGGGCGGATGTGATACCAAAAGCTGTTGCTATGCACGCGCATGCGTGGGTTAGGGCGCGGGGCTGGGTCGCCGCGGAGAGTTTGCCGCCATTCATCCCATCCCATACTGGGGAAGAATGAGCGACCAACTTCCACAAACCAGCCTTTTACCCGACTACCCACACCCGCTCGTTCCATCGGCTGTGGAGTCATACTGTCCAATCCTTCCAGGAATACATGTTCTCACTACCAAGATTTCACACGAATGTTGTGACCAAATTTCCTCTGAGGTGTGGACAAGAAAGCGCGACTCTTGTCACCCTGTTGTGTTTGTTGCAGGAAACGAAGGTCGCCACACGTCTACTCTCAAGACCCATAAGGAAATGGGGTGGGTTGTCCCCAACCATGCTACTTATGCATGAATCTTCCCGGTGTGTTTTTTACCGGTGTCTACAATGATCGTATTGTCTGATGTGACGAGCACTTCAAACTGGTCGAGGCTGCGTGGTGCGGGACCAAGCACATAGACACTATCCCGCTCAAAGGTTGAGCCGTGGCATGGGCAAATAAACCGATTTTGCCCACCGTCGAATGGGACTAAGCAACCAAGATGGGTACAGACTTGGTAGGCTGCCATAATGTTATTGGCTTCATCCCCGGCGAAGCCCCCATCTTCTACCGGTACAAGTTGATCTGTTTTTATGATATAAAATTTGCCTGCTGCGTCGAGTTCGGGGGGTTCATCTGTGGTATAGCTCGTTGCTTTGCGATCAACCGTAAATTGCCCGCCAAATGTCCCCTCTTTGATACGAGGGTAGGAAAAGCCCCCAACGACAGGTTGGTTGGGTTGTCCTTCGGCATCGGTTCCAAAGATACTCTGCATCAATGGGTCGGTCTTGGGGTCGGGCAGTACGAGCGTTACTCCACCAGCAACTCCAACAAGAGCCATCGCGCCGGCTGTTGACCAAGCCAGAAACTCCCGACGATTCATGCCAGGGCTTCTTGATTTTGCTGCTGCACCGCCAGAACCACCTTTGACTACGGGTCTTCCCGCGTTCTGCTGCTCTGACATGGACATCCTCCTTACAATACAATGTGACTGTGCATCATATCATATATTGTTTAAGCCGTCAAAGATTTTGCATAAAAAACAACGACACCGAATAGGTGATGGGTAAAGGCTAAAACGGCTAAAACGATTAGGTATCTTCAACCAGATGGTAGAGTGTGCCATAGGTGCTGTCCCGCTTTGCCCGGTAGGTGTGGAGTTCGCCAAGATAGGAAACTGCGGTGTAGTGGTTGCATGCAAAACAGGCGTACACATCATAACGATGCCGCCGATTCCAGGGGTTCGCTATGGTCGCATTGATTTCGGCGGGTTCTACCTGGTCTGTCGTATGGCACCAAGCACAGGCAATAGGGTAGATGACGAGGTAGACCGTCGGGAGCAGGAATCGCCGTTGGGCGAGTGCTCGGTAGGATAGACACTGATTGCCCCACCACGTCACCAATGAATACTGCTGACATTGTTGGCAGCGGTAGAGACTGTGGGGTTGCCCATCCATTTGTGCGTTGGCTACTTTGACTTGGTGGTTGTGTAGCCGGATATTCTCGCTGTTGCACCACTGACATAGGGATGCTTGCTCTGGTATAGCTTGCACCAACTCTGGCATAACTTGCACCAACTCTGGTTGTCCCAAGTAACCTTCCAATTATACATGGGCTAGTTACACGGGAAATATGTACCCGTTTTCACCCCCTTACCCTCTCTACATGGCTCGTCCGCTCGTTGACACTCGCGGTTCATTCCCCCCATCCCCTATCCCGCGTCCCACTACGCGGGAGAATGGCTCGTCCGCTCGTTGACACTCGCGGTTCATTCCCCCCATCCCCTATCCCCTTCCCCCACTACGCGGGAGAAGGGGAACCGGGCAACTCCCCCTCGCCCTGGGATGGGAGAGGGGGCAGGGGGAGAGGGTTGTGTTCCCCCCATCCCTAGCCATCCCCCCCTTCGGGCATCCCCCATTCCCTATCCCGCGTCCCACTACGCGGGAGAAGGGGAACCGGGCAACTCCCCCTCGCCCTTTATGGGAGCGGGGGCAGGGGGAGAGGGTGTTCCGGGCAGCCCCCATCCCCTAGCCCCTTCCCCCACTACGCGGGAGAAGGGGAACCGGGCAGGGAGCGGCTCCCCCTCGCCCTGGAATGGGAGAGGGGGCAGGGGGAGAGGGTTGTCGCCCTTTATAGGAGCGGGGGCAAGGGGGAGAGGGTGTCGGGGGGCAAGGGGGAGAGGGTCATAACGTGGTGGGGTTTGCTCAGCATGACCTACCCTTGTAAGGGCAAGGGGGAGCGGGCGACAAAAAGCTGTAGCATCTTGTCGCTATTCCGTTCCCAAGACAACCTTGGGCAAAACCAGCGCATGCTCCCCATCATCGGGAGCAGCAGGATGCGGGGAGTCTGTGCCAGACAATGGGAGCCGCGCAAACGTTGACGGCTCATATAGCCCAATCGTCACAAAATATTGCCCGTTGGGGAGGTCTGCTGGAAGTGGCACAGGGTGTACCCAACTAACATACCCATTCGGGTGCCATGTGGTGGGGAGACGGTCTGCACCACCCGGCGGCACATCAATCTGCGCGATCTTCTCACCCGCTTCGTTGAAGACATGCACAAACAGCATCACGTCTTGCGATACAGGTCTGTGAACTTCCCATTGGGTCGTCACTGAGAGGGTGCCACTAGAGCGCACCGCTGTGCTGTCTATCGCATAGCTATGGAGCCCTATCGCTTCACCAAACTGTGCCGATGACTGATGCGGCAGGGGTCTTGGCACCTGATAGACCCACGCATACGCTACCCCGTGGATCGTCACCTTAAACACTGTTGGTTTGCGCTGGTAGAACTGGTCAAAGGGGGGCAGGGCTACTCCCCACACGTTACGAACATAGATTGCCACATAGCCGGTTTTGTCGGGGAGCTTGTCGCCATCCGGCGGTCCCGCATATGCCCCATGTTTGAGGTAGAGTTGGAGCGGCGGCGGCATAGTCGTGACGGTAACAACGCCAGTGGTATCTGGTTGCGCGTTCAGGAAGGCTGCCACCTGTTCTAGCCCTTCGCCATGCCCAATGAGAAATGCCCACGCCCCCATGCGCGGTCCCCCTAGCACTTGGTTGAAATAGGCGATACCATAGGGATGGTACCAGATAGCATTGAACAATGCCGCCAATGCCAGGAGCGTAGCAGCGGCGGGGATGACAAAACGTGCCGTAGGGCTGCGCCATGCTTGCCAGATAGCTTGCAACTTGCCTATCCCCCACACTAACCCCACCGTTGCTAGGATGTCCAGTGTAGGGAATATCGGGATAAGATAGCGGTTGAGCTTCTTGGGAAAAAGGCTCAACCCCACGACAAACAATAGGGCATAGCCAGCGAGTAGGGCAATATCCTGCATCCTGGGACTCTTGTCTTCACTTAGCCCTCTACCCCTTCGAGCAATTCCCATCCTTTGTCCTTCCCCCGCTACGAAGGAGAAAGGGGACGGATGCGGCGGCTCCCCCTCGCCCATTATTGGAGCGGATGTAGGGGGAGCGGGTAATAATTTGCTCCGTTGTAAAAGCCCCATTGCCCACGGGAGCAGCAGGAGTCCTGCCAGCGACCAGGGAGTCGTGCGGAGGGCTAGAGCCACAGGATAGAAGAGCATACCCGGCTCGTTGTCCTCCCGTCCAAGAAAGTAGTTTCCCTGGACATGTGGGCTGCCTCCCTCCACTTCTACCCCAACCCGCATCAGGGTATAGACCCGCATAGGGTCTACCCAAAAAGAGGGCCACACAATGACCATGGTGAGGGCAAGCACACTGCCCCATAGGAGCAAACGTTGCGTTGCAGTCCAGACTAAATCAGCGAGCGTTGCCAACGCGGGGGGGGTATTCGCGGGGATGTTGTGTTGGGTACGCCAAGCGTGGAGTATCCAGAGCAATGCCATACCCCCTGCCACTGCCCCAAGCACAAGGGCTGGCGATTTGCTGAGGATGGCGAGGGCTGCAAAAACCCCCGATAGTATCCACCAACGCAGTTTGGCATTGTGGTACCAGTAGAGGCAGCCGGCGAGGATGCTCAAGGTGGCGAAGGTCATAGCGAGACCATCCACATGCAATACCCGGCTGAATGCCAACACAAAGGGGTCTGTTGCCCAGAGCAATGCTGCCAATGCTGCGGTGAGGGGGGGGAGCATGCGGCGTAGCATGGCGTAGCCAAACAGCACACCGCCAGTATGCACCAGCACAACGGGTAGCCGCATAAGCGCAAGGCGCAGCGGGAAGTCTATCTCTTGCACTATGTGCCATGCCCGCAACGCTCGCCGCAGCAGAATGCCCACACTACCAAGCCACATGGTCGTTACGCCGGGGTGGGTGGTGATAGCAGTTGCCCCAAAGTCGCCAGTCTGTAGGGCATTCAGAAAGGTTTGTGAACGGGAAAGCCAGTAGCGCACTTCGTCCTCGTTGGCAAAGCTGCCGAGGTCAGCGGTGCGGAGGGCTAGGGAAATGATGCCTATGAGGATGTAGCTACCCAAGATGAGCCGATTGTTGGATATATACGTCTGCTGTGTCATGATAGCTTCTATAGTAGCATAGATTGCCCTTACCTATGCAGGCAGGGACGGGGGCTGTTGCATATTCACCAAAGCTATGCTAAAGTAGGAAACGAAGTAGTGTTACCCTCAACAGAGACGTTTTTCCACGAGGGGTTGTGATGATACAGCAGTGTAACCCGCCAACAACGGGACTTGTGCTAGAAGTGGGAAGCGGCGATAATCCCCACCCACGATCCGATATTCTGGTAGATCGCTTTTTGGAAGATAATACCGAACGAGGGGGCGATTTGCGCCATGATAATCGCCCGTTGGTTATTGCTGATGCCCATTTTTTGCCCTTTCGTGATGGGGCATACCAGTATGTCATTTGCTCCCATATTCTGGAGCACATGGATGACCCCTTGCTCTTTGTGCAAGAATTGCAACGGGTCAGCGAAGCTGGATACATTGGGTGCCCTTCGGAAATAGCCGAACGGCTCTTTCATTGGTCGTTTCATCGCTGGTATGTCAATCGTGTGGGAGATAGGCTGATATTGCACCCCAAAGAACCAGCTGAACCCTTTGGTGAACTGTTTGACTATTTGTATGCCTATAATCCTATCTACTACTTCTTTCAGCGCAGTATGCCTGATCTCTTTTGGGTAGATTATGCTTGGCAGGGGGAAATAGTCCTTGCCATAACCGATACCTCACCCCTCCCACTGCGTGACCCTGAAGCTCTCCGCGCTCTGGTTGCCCCCCGCTTTAGCCTCCCCCGGTTGGTGATGTTGTTCGTGGCGGCGTTGCTCTCCCGCATGCTAGGCGCACATACCCGTCGTTGGATTACCCGTATGCTTGGCAAGAGCTACGTATGAAGTCCATATTTTTGAGGATACCCAATGACCTATACCTTTACCCATGATTGGTTTAGCAGCACACTCCCCGCTTGGCAGGCGATACAGCAGCAGCAAGGTTGGGATGCCACTACTTCGCTTACCGTTATTGAGGTAGGCAGCTTTGAGGGGCAGTCCAGTTGTTGGATCGCAGACCATCTGCTGCTCCACCCCACTTCCACGCTCTACTGTATTGACACTTTCGAGGGGAGCATGGAGCATATGCCCCAGGATAGAGAAAACCTGTATGATCGCTTTATGCACAATATTGAGCAAACGGGCAAACGTGAGCAGATACAGGTCTTGGTTGGTCGCTCAGAAGACCAACTCATAGCGTTGATTACCCAACAGGTGCAAGCAGACTTTATCTACATAGATGGCTCGCATATGGCGCAAGATGTGCTGGTTGATGCGGTGCTGGCGTGGAAGTTGCTCAAGCCCGGTGGGGTAATGATTTTTGACGACTACCTGTGGGTGATAGATGCTGATAACATCCACAAGAACCCCAAAATCGCTATTGACAGCTTTGTGCATGTCTTTTTCCCAAGTATCCAGTTTATCGAAGTGGAAACTCCTGTTCCCAACGGACAACTCTATGTGCGGCGGCGTGAGGGGGTAGGGGGGCTTAGTCATAATAGGTGATAGCTCTCAAGCGAGCGGTACTCCCTACGACACCCCTTGAAAATTATCCACATTTTGTGGATAAAAGGGGAAAAATTGTGGATAAGCTACTATATATAGGGGGCAAGAACGTCTGTGTTGACCAACCCTGGTTGGTTATACGGTATCTTGCCCCCCATCCCCAGACCCGCGTCCCACCGCGGGGAGCAGGGGAACCAGGCAGGTGTTCCCCCTCGCCCTTTATGGGAGAGGGGGCAGGGGGAGAGGGTGTCGGGAGCGGGGGCAGGGGGAGAGGGGAATAACAGTTCCTACGCCGCTGGCACCTCTACATCCTCCTCCTCATCCCAACTACTGACCCGCTCACGAAATTCGTAAAACGCATCGTCCGCCCATAACCACTCCCACGAGTCTGTGAAGATATTGCCTATGCTGCGGTATGGTCCCTGCGCCGGAATAATTGCCCCCGTTGGCTCTACCCGTATGGACACATTGCCAGAACAGCGCGGACCATGCCGCACTTGGCTTGCCAACGATACCGCACTATCATACTCTCCTATTGGCTGCAAAATAGCCTGGATATGGTAATCATCGGCGAGTTCTTCCACCAACCGTTCAACTTGGGGCAGGGCTTGGACAGGCAATGATCCGCCGCTGCTTGCTGCTTGCTGTTCCTCAACATAGGCAATGGCAAAGAAAGAAACCGTCTGGATGCGCCGTTCAATCAGCATCGTGACCGTCTCATGGATGGTGTCCATCGTAGA
The DNA here is from genome assembly GCA_964410555.1 of uncultured Chloroflexaceae bacterium. GTDB lineage: Bacteria > Chloroflexota > Chloroflexia > Chloroflexales > Chloroflexaceae > JAAUSY01. The sequence goes on from CAYPHM010000053.1 coordinate 10,627, forward strand.
CTCGACAATGGCAAGCTCAACCACCGGGCATACCTCATGCGCGGGTATCGCATCGAGCATGCGCTCGGCGGCGGCGTGGTCGCCCGTGCCACAAAGGGCATCGTGTATGCTCGCATCCATCGACTGATACAACACCGTGATATAGTCTACCCCCGCTTGCGCCATATCGTGCAGCAGCGACCCCTGCTGTATATCCGTCCCACGCCCCCGCACCCCGGCAATCATGCCCAAATCCTCGGCACGCTCAATAGCCCGGATGATGTGGGTATGGTCAGGGTTTTCTGGCAACAGCAGCATCATATTGGGGATACCCACCTCCCATAGCTTATCAATGAGCGGCACTAGCATGTCTGGCGGGGCAAGCGGTATATCCACTTTGAGCGGGGCAATCAAGCGAACTTCTTTGGCAAGGAAGGTATCAAAGTTGATGATGGGATAATCCATACCGGGTGTAATGATCCGCTTGAGCAACGTTTGTACCTGTTGCATATCCCGCTGCATAGTATCTTTGTCTGCCCCACGAAACCGCTTTTTCAGCCGCTTGATAATCGTCTCTTCTGGCTCCCCGTCGAGGATGCCTTTGGCAATAATAGTTCCCGGTGGGGTGAGGCGTGTTGCTGCCTGTGAATTTGCCATCAACAACCCGCTGCCGTCATACTCCACGCGCAAGTGGAGCCGGGTTGGCACGCCATCTACCTCACGCATGGCGTGGTAGATACCGGCTGGCACAAGCACCTGCGGCTTGGGAAACACCTTGTCTAACAACCGATCAAATGGGGTAATTCGTTCTTCCATAGGTTCGTTCCTCCTCACTCTTGTGATTACTTGTTACGGTCTAGGGGACACCCCCCACCGCACACCTCAAGGTCGGGGCAGTCCCAACATTCTGCTGGCAGCCCAAACGCTTGCGGGTTACTATTGCGCTGGCGAAAGCGCTGGAAGAGCACACTGTCCCAAATCGTCTCCCAGGTATCATGCAAGATATTGCCTGCCGAATGGTAGTAGGATTGGCAGGGCAACACGGCACCGTCTGGCTCAACACACAGCGTATATTCCCCCGCATTACAACGTAACATCCCAATATCTAGCTCCATTGGCGATAACTGACAGTATTCCGTTGGAGTGTACCAGAGAAAACGCATCGCATGGTCTGCCGCCTGCTCCCGCACCTGTACCAGCAACGGGGCAAGTTCTGCATAGGTGAGCGCATCAGGGTTTGCTACCCCGCCCCCCGCTGCTATGACACTATTGAGCGCAAAGGTGCGGATGCCAAGCGCAGCGAGAAAGGGGATGAGTTCATCTAGGTGGTCGGCATTGGGGCGCAGGATAGTTGTATTGGTGATGGTATGCAGGTGACTGGCTACGGCATGGCGTATCCCCTGCACTGTCTGGTCAAACGCCGCCGCACTGACCAGCGCATTGTGGACATCGGGACGGCTAGAGCCAATCGTTATTTGCACATGGTTGAGACCTGCATCAACCAGCGTTTGCCCATAGTTGGTATCTGCAAGCCGTCTCCCATTAGTATTGAGTCCCACCAATGCGCCCCGCTGATTGGCATACTGGATGAGGTCAGGCAAACGGGGGTGCAGGGTTGCCTCGCCGCCCGTGAAGATGAGATGGGGTACCCCCTTGTCAACCAGCACGTCAATCACTTGGTACCACTCTTCCAAGCGCAACGGGGGGGCAGTCTTGCGTTGGGCATCGTTGTAGCAGTGCGAGCACTGGTTGTTGCAGCCGTAGGTGATAGCGAGGTCAGCTTTGTAGGGGGCATGAGTTGGCATACTGAAGGGGGTAGTATGGCGCAGAATAGTTGGCAGGGCGCAGGTGGGGCAGCCGCCATCGGGAGTACGCAATTGTTCAACCATCGTGTACATATGCGCGAGGTCATGGGTGATGTGGGTGTGGTCTGTGCGGGCAAACTGCTGGCACAGCAGGGCTTTTGCGTGTGCTTGTGGCACATCGTCAAGAGCCATTTTGACCATCACCGTTGCGGTGGTGTTCAGGTGTATCACATCGGTAACGTCAATGAAGAGGACCCCGCTACCGTCTGGCTCAACCCGCAGGTGGATGCGCTTTTGTCCCCCGTTGAGCGGCAGGTGGTAGGTATGCATCCCGGCTGGTGGGGAAAGGTAGGTAGCGGGAGTAGGGGCAATCTCGCCACGCAGCCCATCCCAGAGCCGCCGCACCCAGGTTTTTTCCCGCTGTGCTGCTACCATTTGACCTCTTCCTCCAGTTGGTAAGTTGTGCCGCAATATTCACACTCCACAAAGATAGCCCCGGCTTTGATGTTCAAAGACTTTTTGGTAAGCTGTCCCCCGCAGGCATTACAGGTGAGTTTTTGCAAACTGACATCGCCACTTAGGTCTACCTTTTGGGTGACTTCTGTGCGAGTGACTTGGGGTTGCATACGGGAAAGGTAAATCATACCGCCGGCTGCGGCAAAGAGGATAATGCCAATAACGATACGCATGATGATGCCTTGTGATCCAGCGATAAAGATAATGCCCAAAAAACCAAGCACCGCCGCGATACCGTAGAATATGTATTTCATAGCTGCATCCCTTCTTGCTTTCGTATTATATAAACGCGAAAAACCCGAAAACTACTACTAAAATGAGCAGAAAAACACTAGACCAAACAAACAAGACCCGTTCCCAATTGAGCAATCGCCAATCTTTGGGAATGGTATTTTCAAACCCATAGATAGACAGTTCATAGAGGTCTGTTTCATGCTGTTTAAAGGTTTTGCTCATATCAAAGGTAACATCTGTGACAGGCACCATCGTAATGGTCAACTCGCTGAGGATAATCCGCCGGTTGGTATGCGTTTCTGTTTCGGCTTGCTCAATGAGCTGTTGTACAATGGGTATCTCTTCCCATTCTTTGCGAAATGGCGGGTCGCTTGATTGGACATCATGGCATACCCGCTCACTGTAGATACGTTCCGGTTTAAACTGTTGACGCAGCCATTCTTCGTCTAGTGAGGGGAGATCATCATTTGCGGTGAGCATACGGGTGCTGCGTTCCCAACGAAAGGCTTTATGTTCCAGCATACGCCCCGTCCCATCGCACATAGAACAATGGTGTCCGCCTAAGCCGTTACAATCTGGACAGGGAATAAGCACCTTTTCGGTCTTTGGTTTGGGGGCGACACTGGCGGTAGAGAGCGTACCAGCGGGATTTTGCATTACGGCACTGTAGGGTACAGAGCTAGACGATGCTTGACGGTTGCTGGTACTGCCCGTCCCGGTATTGGTACGCCGCTGCGAAGACTGCTGGTCTTTCCCGCTGCCACCACGACTACCGCTACGACTACCGCTACGATTACCCCCACCGCCACTGCCGCCACTGTTGCCACTGTTGCCACTGTTGCTACGTCCCCCACCGCCGCCACTGCCGCTACTGCTGCTACGTCCCCCACCGCCGCCGCTACCGCCACTACTACGCACTCCCCCACCGTATGGATCAGAGAGCAATTCGGGGGAGAGTTGGCGGGTTGTCTCAATGCGTCTTTTCCCTTTACAGCGAGAGCATGTCACCTTGCCCTGTCCCTGACATTTGCTACATTTGACTACCCGTGAAGACCCCGGTAGCATCGTTTGTTTGCCAGGGTCATCTTGAAAAATCTGGACTGAAGGGAGCGCGACCTTCCAACGGTCTACCTCTGGTTCTAGGGGGATGTTCTCTGCCTCTTTGTCTGGCTCTTGGATAACTTCCGGGTCGTGGCGTTCTTCATACAGCACTTGGAGTTGATAGAAGTAGACATTGCGGCTAATGACGCGGTGCAACCGAGCCATCCTGCCAAGCATAGCCCGCCGAAATACCCCCTGGGCAAAGCCTTGTTTAGCCCACGTATCAAGTAAATCTGCGACAAATCGCGGTTGACACAGCTGCTCTGCCCGCTCGTGAGCACGGGCAATAGGCGCACGGATGAGGTCGGGACCGAGGACGGTTTCTACTTCGTTTTGCTGTACACCGACAGCTTCAAATTTGGCAGATGCATTGGTCGTGTCAAGTTTCCGCTTTTCCCCCACGGTTGCTGGTTTGCCATTGTTTTGGGTTGCCGCACGGTGTTTCTGGGAAAGCCGTTCAAGCTCATCTACTGCTGCCTGCCCAGAGGGAAACCGTTTAGATGGGTCTATGGCAAGCATGGTTTGGATGACGCGATCAACTCCGTTTGGCACATGATACACGCCGCGCTGCTTGAGCGTGATCAGCGATCCAAACGGCTGATCGGGGGTAACGGGGAAATCATCCCAGGGCAATCCTCCACTGAGCATGGTATAGAGCATCACCCCAAGTCCGTAGATGTCAGAGAGGTGGGTAACTTCGGTGGCGGAGCGGGCATGCTCTGGCGACCAATAGCCGGGGGTGCCCATCACTTTGTCCTCTACGGTAATCTTCTGGTTGATGTCACGAGCTATGCCAAAGTCGGTGAGGTATGCCTCACCGGTGGTTTCCTCAACCAGCACGTTGTTGGGCGAGACATCACGATGGACTATTTGTAGGCTATGGGCATGGTCCAGGGCTTGGGCTATCTGCGTGAATATCTTGAGGGCTTCGGGGAAATCAAGCCGTTGTTTGCGGTCTATAAATTGTTGGAGAGAGCATCCGCCAATGTATTGGAGTATGGAGTAGTAGTAATGCTCATAGCGTCCATGATCGTATATTTGGACAATGTTTTTGTGGTTGAGGTGGCTCAACAGGGTTGCTTCACGGGTGAAGCGTTGGATAGATTCGGTGTTCTGCGAAAGCAGTAATTTGACAGCAAACTGCCGGTGGTTCATATAGGCATGGGTCGCAAGCCATACCTCGCTGGTCGCGCCACGGCCTATCTCGCGGTCTATGATGTAGTTACCAATTTGTTCAGGTCTTGTGCTCATAGGCTTTACTAGCCTGCTACGCTATCGCTATTAAGGACCTCCTATTATACCATTGAACGTTAGTATTGGGGGAGAGAGTTTGTCTCCCCATCCCCTAGCCCCTTCCCCCCCCCCTCGGTGGGGGAAGGGGCAACCCCCCGCCCTGGAATGGGATTCATCTGGAGAGACGTTGCATGCAACGTCTCTTCCCCCCATCCCCTAGCCCCTTCCCCCCCTTCGGGCAGCCCCCATTCCCTCGCCCCGCGTCCCACCGTGGGGAGAAGGGGAACCGGAGAGACGTAGCCATGCTACGTCTCTCCAAGCGGAGAGGGGGCAGGGGGAGAGGGTGTCGCCCTTGTCAAGGGCGAGGGCGGGAGTAAGGATTTGCAAAAAAGTTTGGTATAGGGTATTATTGCCTCTACAAGGCGGGGGCACCGCCTTCAGATGCAAACGGTCTCATTGGAGATGGAGACCGTTGTCTGAGAAGTCCAATCCTTGAGGATTGGGAGTTGGCACATAGTATAGCCTGCGCTACATATTGTGGTACACTGAGGTATCTTATATCGTGTAGTTAGTAAACTGAGGGTTTCGCTCTCAGTTATTTGTTATTTATTACGTCTTTTTCTTCAACCGCCATCTGTGGAGCATCATTCTTCACAATACTTTGGACTGTTGAGGACAAACTCGCATAAAATGAAATGATGAAGCGTTCATGTACTGTATGCCATGAAGCACAACAACCAGACAACCTAGCTTTTCTTTGTCTGGTACAGCCATGAACAAGCACTCTCTATAAAGGTAATAACTGTTATGACTGAAAAACCGGTATATTTGACCCGTGAAGGTCAAACAAAACTCGAAGCAGAGTTGCAAGAACTCCTTACCGAAGGACGTATTGACGTAGCAGAACGTATCAAAGCCGCCAAAGAGCTAGGCGATATTTCCGAGAGTGGCGAATATGAAGATGCGAAAAACTCGCAAGCCCTGCTTGAAGGGCGCATACGGGAAATAAAAAGCATCCTTTCGCGTGCTCAACTTATCGAGGAAGATAATCACAACTATCGAGAAGTTAATCTAGGGTCTTCTGTGACCATTCGCTTTGATGGCGAGGATGAAGATGAAACGTGGGTTATTGTTGGGAGCACAGAGGCAAGACCCCAGGATGGGAAAATTTCCAACGAATCGCCTATTGGCTCGGCACTTATTGGCAAAAAGCCAGGACAGAAAATGACTGTCCAGACTCCATCCGGGGTCGCTACTGTGACTATTGTCCGAATTAGCTAACCGTAAAAATATGTAAGGGCTATCAGAGCAAAGAACTCTGGTATCTAGTGCTGATAGCCCTACAGAATTGAGAGTATTTTTCGCGCATGGAACTGAACGAACTCCAGACTCAGCGTCTTACCAAACTGGAACGTCTCCGTTCATCCGGGATTGAGCCGTTTCCCCTGCGCTCTTCTCGCACCCATACGATTGCTACTACCCTAACGCATTTTGATACGCTCGCAGAATCTGCCCAACCCGTCACGATTACCGGTCGCATTGTTGGGGCGCGGCGCGTTATGGGCAAGTTGGCGTTTGCCCACATTGCTGATGAAAGCGGACGTATCCAACTCTGGTTGAGCAAGGGAGATATAGGCGAAGAGCTGTTTGCTCGCTTCCGTGATGACTTTGATACCTTTGATATTGTCCAAACAAGTGGGACGTTGCGAATGACGAAAAAGGGCGAGCCATCGCTCTTTGTGTCTGATATAACTATTTTGGCAAAAGCCTTGAACCCTCCCCCCGAAAAGTGGGAAGGGCTAAAGGACGTAGAAGAACGCCATCGCCAACGCTACCTGGACTTGATTGTCAATGAAGACCGCAGCGAGGTTTTCAAGAAGCGTTCGCGGATAGTCTCGGCTATGCGCCGCTTCCTTGACGAACAGGGGTTTATTGAAGTGGAAACCCCTGTGCTTCAGCCTATCTATGGCGGCGCGGCGGCACGGCCCTTCACCACCCATCACAACCAACTTGGGCAAGACCTCTACCTACGTATTGCTACCGAACTTTACCTCAAGCGATTGATTGTTGGGGGGCTAGGTGGTGTCTACGAGATTGGCAAGAACTTTCGCAACGAAGGGGTAGACCGCCGCCACAATCCAGAGTTTACCGTGATGGAGTGCTACCAAGCCTTTGCCGACTACAACGATATGATGCGCTTGGTTGAGCAGATGTTGCGCGTCCTGGTGCAGGAGGTCGCCGGCACAACAACGATTGCCTACCAAGAGCACCAATTGGACTTTGCCCCAGATTGGCAGCGTCTCCCACTAGCAGATGCTATTTTGCACCAGACGGGTATAGCCATTACCCAGGCGACCACCCTGGAAACCCTCAATGAAGCAATAGGTAAGGCAGGCTTGGATGTAGAACACAAGACAACCTGGGGTAAGCAGGTGGATGAACTTTTCAGTACCTACGTTGAGCCAACGTTGATACAACCAACGTTCATTGTGGACTACCCGGTTGAGCTTTCGCCACTGGCAAAGCGCAAGCCAGATATGCCTGATTATACCGAACGGTTTGAGGGGTTCATTGCCGGTATGGAAGTCGCCAATGCCTTCACCGAGCTAAATGACCCGCTCGACCAAGAGCAGCGGTTTCTGGAGCAGGGGCGGGCATATGACTCTGGGGATGATGAAGCCCATCAAATGGACTATGACTTCCTCAATGCGCTGATGTACGGTATGCCGCCAACAGGGGGGCTTGGGATGGGGGTAGACCGTATTGTGATGGTCTTGACCAATCAGGCAAACATCCGCGAGGTTATCCTATTCCCCCACTTGCGGACGAGGGAGTAGCGGGGAGTAGCACCAGGCTATGGGTACCATCTTCAATACCTACTTGTTGCCCCAAGAAGTACAACTTGTCCAGTTTAGCCCCCAGGGACCGCGGTTTGATACACCCTATGCAAAAGGGGTATTACTCTCAGACCTCAGCGATGGCTACAGGACCCTGTTGGTCCTTACGCTTGACCTGCTCCGCAGGTTGTTTGCTACCTACTGGGTAGGAGCAGATATGTGGACAACTGCTGACAACGATTTGCCCCATACGGATGTTATGCGCTTGTTGCCGGGGGTGGTGCTCATTGATGAACTTGACGCACATTTGCACCCAACACTACAACGTGAGGTTGCCCTACGCCTCAAACGATTTTTCCCTGAACTCCAGTTTATCATCGCAACTCATAGCCCATTTATCACCCAAGCAGCAGACGATAACGGACTCTACATGCTTGAACAACAGGGCAACACGGTACAAGCAGTGCGTGAGCAATCATCGGTGCGTGGGTGGCGTGTAGACCAAATACTTGCCATTCTGTTTGAGACAACAAGTGCGTATGACCCGGAAACCAAAGAACAGTTGCGGGAATATGGACGGCTCAAGTTGCTTGCAGATGAAGGGATGCTTACCGAGGAGCAAGCCGAGCGGTTGCAACAGTTGCAAACATGGGTTGATGCGTATCTAGCCCCCTGAAGTATGATAACAGACTGTCTGAAGTTAGGACATCCCACATCATCCCTCCCCGCCCAAGACCCCAACGGCATGCTATAATACCCCCAAGAATACGACCTACGAGGAGGCTCGCATGCACAAATTGCGCTTTCCCTATGGACATGCCAATTTCTACACGCTGATTACTGAAGGCAACTATTACGTTGACCGCACATCCTACATCCGCTTGTTGGAAGAAAAAGGCCGTACCCTGCTGTTCCTCCGCCCGCGGCGGTTTGGCAAAAGTTTACTCATCTCGATGCTAGAAAACTACTACGATGTGAACAAAGCCGACGACTTTGCCCGTCTCTTTGGACACCTAGACATTGGGCAAGCCCCCACTGCCCACCACAACCAGTACCTGATCTTGCGCTGGGATTTCTCCACTGTTGACCCACATGGCACAGGCGATGACATCCGGCAGTCCCTGTACAATAGCATCAATCGGAGTATCCAACGCTGTGCCAGGGTGTATAGACCATTGTTAGATGATACGGTCATCATTGACCCGGATGATGCCCTCAATAGCTTACAATCTCTGCTTGACCTGACCTCATATGCTGCTTTGCCGCTCTACCTGCTCGTTGATGAATATGACAACTTCGCCAATGAGGTCCTTATGGCGCAACAATCGGGCAGTACCGAACGGTACCAGCATCTTGTTGAAGGGGAAGGCATCATCAAAACCGTGTTCAAGAACGTGAAGTATGCGCTCGGTGGGCAGGGGATGGAGCGAGTCTTCATGACCGGGGTCTCCCCCGTATTGGTCAATGACCTCACCAGCGGGTTCAACATCGTCAAAAATATCACCCTAGAGCCAGACCTCCACGCCATGTGTGGCTTTACCGAAGCGGAAGTCGCCGAGATGCTCGCGCACGTTGCAGAGGTGTGCCACCTTTCCCCACAGCAAACTGACGAAGCGCTGCTGCTGCTACGAACTTTCTACAATGGCTATCGCTTTTCGCTCAACGAGGACATCCGACTCTACAACCCTACGCTCGTTTTTTACTTTCTCGACCACTTGCAATCCCAATGTTCCTACCCCCAAGATATGCTCGATGCCAATCTCGCCACTGACCGCCAGAAAATCCACTATGTCTCCCGTATCCCGCACGGCGATTACGTTATTATGGCGGCGTTGCATGAAACCGAGCACCTATCGGTGTGGACCTTAGCCCAACGCTTTGGGGTGCAACACGTTCTCTACGGCGAAAAAGATGACCCGTTTATGGCTTCCTTGCTCTACTATCTGGGGGTACTGACGCTAGGGGATACCACTCCAATGGGAAAACGTATCCTTACGATACCCAACCAAGTCACCCGTAAACTCTATGCGGAGCGCATCCGGGAGATGCTCTTGCCACCGGGTACCCATAACACGGTTATTGAGATCGTCGAAGCCTTGTATGGACAGGGAAATATCGGGGTGGTGTGCGAGTTTATCGAGCAGACCTATTTCACCGTGCTGGACAACCGTGATTATCGCTGGGCAAATGAACTGACCATCAAGATGCTGTTTGTATCGTTGCTGTTCAATGATGGGTACTATATGATGGATTCGGAGCCGGCCCTAGGGCGGCGGTATGCCGATTTGTTGTTGATCTTGCGCCCCGATATGCGCCAATATCAGCTGTATGACCTGTTAATTGAATGTAAGTATATTGGGTTAGGCGATCTGGGCATGCGGGGCGAGGAGGTGCAGGCAATGGAGCGTGCTGCATTGGCAGCATTGCCCGTGGTCACGCAGATGCAAGCTGACGCACGGACGCAGATAATTCGCTATCGTGATCGGTTAGCAGAAACGTATGGCGAGCGACTGAAGTTGCGCTGCTTTAGCGTGGTAGCGTTGGGCTACGAGCGGCTCGTGTGGGAAGAAGTATAGCGGTATAAGAGTCCCCATCCCCACCATAACCAAGCACCATCCCATGCTATAATACCCCCAAGAATACGACCTACGAGGAGGCTCGCATGCACAAATT
>CAYPHM010000053.1:21104-28763 GCA_964410555.1 uncultured Chloroflexaceae bacterium
TTTAGCGTGGTAGCGTTGGGCTACGAGCGGCTCGTGTGGGAAGAAGTATAGCGGTGTAGCGATAATAGATCGCCTTCTCACCACACGGTGTGGCAAGGGGCAAAGGGGCTGTCCGAACAACCCGTGCCCCTTTGCGTTTTATGCTAGACCACTTCCCCCGCGACCTCCCGCGAAAAGACACACGCGCCTGTCGCATCCACGTCAACGATAATCGTATCTCCCTCGCGGAAATCTCCCTTGAGCAGTGCCATAGCCAACGGGTTTTGTATCTTTTGTTGCAACACCCGCTTGATGGGACGTGCGCCATAGAGGGGGTCATACCCCTCTTTGCCAAGCTGCTCCAGGGCGGCAGGCATGAGCCTAAGCGTTAAGCGGCGATCTTCCAACAGGTGACGCAACCGTTCAAGCTGGATGGAGATAATCCTGCCGATGTGCTCCTGGCTCAACGGGTGGAAGACGATAACCTCATCAATACGATTGAAAAACTCTGGACGGAAGAGGTGTTGTACCTCTTCTATCACCCGCGAACGGACATGATCTTCTGGCTCACCCCGCTGGTACATCTCCTGAATGATGGGGCTGGCAATGTTGCTAGTCATAATGACCACCGTGTTTTTGAAATTGACCATGCGCCCCTTGCCGTCAGTCATGCGCCCATCGTCTAGCACCTGCAATAGCACATTGAACACGTCATGATGGGCTTTCTCTATTTCGTCAAACAGGATGACGCTATATGGGCGGCGGCGCACCGCCTCGGTAAGCTGTCCGCCCTCTTCATAGCCCACATAGCCGGGGGGCGCACCTATCAAGCGGGCAACGGTATGTTTCTCCATATACTCCGACATGTCAAGCCGTATCATGGCAGACTCATCGTCAAAGAGAAACTCTGCTAACGCTCGCGCAAGCTCTGTTTTGCCCACGCCGGTTGGTCCCAAGAAGAGGAACGAACCAAGCGGACGGTTGGGGTCTTGCAAGCCAGAACGGGCGCGGCGCACCGCGTGGGAGACGGCATCAACCGCAGTGTCCTGCCCAACAACGCGCTGATGCAGCCGTTCTTCCATCTTGATGAGCTTGTCAATCTCGCCTTCTAGCAGTTTGCTGACAGCTACACCTGTCCACTTAGAGACCACATGGGCTATATCCTGCTCGTCCACCTCCTGCTTGAGCATGGTTGGTCCCTGCGCTTTAATTTGCGCTTCCATTGCTGCCAGTTCTTTCTCCTGCTCCGGTAGCTTGCCATACTCTAGCTCGGCGGCTCTATTCAGATCATACTGGCGGCGAGCTTGCTCAATCTCGTTGCGCGTCTCCTCGATCTGTTCTTTGAGTTGGTTCATACCATCAAACAACGCCCGCTCATGTTGCAACTGGCTTTCCAGCGCACGGCGTTCTTCCCCAAGATTTGCCAGGTCTTGCTCTATCTTATCGAGCCGTTCTTTGCTGGCATTATCTTTTTCCTTCTTGAGAGCTTCCCGTTCTACCTCTAGTTGCAAGATGCGCCGTTTGAGATCGTCTAGCTCCTGTGGCTCGCTGGTAATCTCCATACGCATACGGGCAGCCGCTTCATCTACCAGGTCTATTGCCTTGTCTGGCAAGAAGCGGTCTGTGATATAGCGGTCTGACAGCACCGCCGCCGCTACCACTGCGCCATCCGTGATGCGTACCCCGTGATGGGTTTCGTAGCGTTCTTTGATGCCACGCAGAATGCTGATGGTATCCTGTACACCGGGTTGCTCAACGAAGACTGGCTGGAAGCGGCGTTCAAGGGCAGCATCTTTCTCAATGTGCTTGCGGTATTCATCCAGCGTGGTTGCCCCGACCATGTGCAATGCCCCGCGTGCCAGCATAGGCTTGAGCATGTTGCCTGCGTCCATTGCCCCTTCTGCTGCGCCTGCCCCGACAACAGTATGCAGTTCGTCTATAAAGAGCACAATATCGTCACGGTCTTCTATCTCTTTGAGCACCGCTTTGAGCCGCTCTTCAAACTCGCCACGGTATTTGGCACCGGCGATGAGCGACCCCATATCCAGCGCGTAGATTTGCTTGTCCTTGAGCGATTCTGGCACATCGCCGGCGATAACCCGCTGCGCCAACCCCTCGACAATAGCCGTTTTGCCAACCCCTGGCTCCCCAATGAGCACGGGGTTGTTTTTGGTGCGGCGCGAGAGTATTTGGATAACGCGGCGTATCTCTTCCTCGCGTCCTATCACAGGGTCAAGTTTGCTGCGCTCTGCCAGTTGCGTGAGGTTAGTCGCATACTGTTCTAAGGCTTCATACGTCCCCTCTGGTGTGGGACTGGTGATGCGTTGGGTGCCGCGCACCTCGCGCAGTGCCATGAGCAGCGCATCACGGGTAATGCCTGCCTGCTGCAAGACCCGCTGGGCTGCGCCGCCGCCATGCTCCAAGATGGCGAGCAGCATGTGCTCGGTGGAGACATATTCATCCCCAAAGATTGGCAGTTCATCATAGACCCGCGAAAGCACGCGCTGCAAGCGGGATGATGCATACATTTGGGCAACAGAACCGCTGACGCGGGGAAATTGATCTATTTCTTTACGCACCTGCTGAGACAACGCACCAACGGCTATGTTCATACGGGTGAGGACTCGTGGGACGACTCCCTCACCCTGTTCGAGCATGGCGAGCAGGATGTGCTCTGGCTCTAGTTCTGCGTTGCCGTTGCGCTCGGCAATGAGCTGGGCGTTGTGCAGGGCTTCATAGGTTTTTTCAGTAAATCGTTTGGTATCGAATGACATGGACAACCTCCTTCTCTACGTTTTTTGGTAGTTTGTCGTGCTGGTTTGTCGTTTTCATAAGTATGATACCATCCGGTTGTCAGAGGAGTGCTAGTGGTGTGTTGGATTTGTGTTATTGTTCTTTGATGTCGTTTCCGGTATAATGCAGGTAATAGATAGCCAATCGTTTAGGAGACCCACCCGTATGACCCAAACCCTAATCTATCCTAATCCCACCACCGCTCCCCAACCGGAGACTATCCCCCGCTTGCAGCATGGCGACCACCTCTCGCGCCAGGAATTTGAGCGGCGGTATACCGCTATGCCCAACGTCCGGGCTGAATTACTCAATGGAGTTGTGTTTATGGCTTCCCCGCTACATCACTATGGACATGGGAAACCCCACTTTCAGATAATTACTTGGCTTGGTGTCTATTGCGCGGCTACGCCCGGTGTAGACTATTCCGACAATGCTACGGTGCGTTTAGATGGTAACAATGAGGTACAACCTGATGCCTTGCTACGGCGTGACCCTGCGGATGGGGGCAAATCGTGGGTAAGTCATGATGATTATATCGAGGGACCGCCAGAGTTGGTGATAGAGATTGCCACAAGCAGCAGCGACTATGACTACACCCAGAAACGGCTCATTTACCAGCAGGTGGGGGTACAAGAGTATCTGCTTTGGCGGGTGCAAATGCAGACCATTGACTGGTGGGAGTTGCATCATGGGAGCTATCGCCAACGGGCAGCTAATGCCGAGGGAATTATCACGAGTGGTGTTTTCCCTGGCTTACGATTGCATACGCGAGCATTGTTGGCAGGAGATTTTGCTGCTGTGTTGGCAACACAGCAAACAACTAGCGTATTACCAGGAGACCCACTCGTATGACCCAAACCCTACTACACCCTACAACAGTCCCCCAACCGGAGACTATCCCCCGCTTACAGCATGGCGACCACCTCTCGCGCCAGGAATTTGAGCGGCGGTATACCGCTATGCCCAACGTCCGGGCTGAATTACTCAATGGAGTTGTGTTTATGGCTTCCCCGCTACATGCATGGCATGGTATTTCCCATGCCCATATCATCGGTTGGCTTGCGCTATATCGAGCACTTGTCCCCCATGTTGAGCTATGCGACAATACCTCGCTACGCTTGGATGCAACCAGCGAGGTCCAACCTGATGCGATGATGTTCTTTACCGGCAGTGCCAGGGATCGCACGGGAATTAGTGATGATGGGTATGTTGAGGGTTCGCCAGAGCTTATTGTGGAGATAGCGGTCAGCAGTGTGGCGTATGACTTGCACGACAAGCGACTGGTCTACCAGCGGTGTGGGGTACAAGAGTACCTCATTTGGCACGTCCCCGATAACCGTATCGTGTGGTTTTCCCTCACCGATGGGGAATATACCCCGCTCTCCCCCGATGACAACGGTATGTTGCATAGCCGGGTCTTCTCTGGCTTGGTGCTAGACGTACCAGCATTGCTCAGTGGGCAGTTGGCGCAGGTGTTGGCGGTGGTGCAGGCGGGTGTGGGGGCAGCGTGATGAGTTTGTAGAGACGTTGTATGCTATGGCTGTCGTCCCATGCTTGCCAGGAAAGGTGAACCTGATTGTGCTAAGGGATATGCTATACTAACCAAATAGATAGTAAAGCAATGAAAGCAGGTATATTATGGCTTTGGTTATTCCAGATGACTGGATTACAAAAACGCACCTTACTGAAGATGAAGTATTAAAGGAATTGGTTATTGCCCTTTTTCAACAAGAACGCCTTACACTAGGGCAAGCTAGTACATGGCTTGGAATAGATCGGCTAACCTTCCAGCGATTTCTTGCCGAACGACATATTCCTGTGCATTATGGTATAGCTGAATACGATGCTGATATGGCAACTATTCGCCAACAGGAGTGGGCTTCGTGATCGTGTCAAATACTTCTCCTATCATCAATCTTGCAGCTATTGGGTTGCTAAACCTGCTCCCTGAATTGTATGGTAGTATTACCATCCCACAAGCTGTTTATCTTGAGATTACTGTATTGGGTCAAGGGTTGACAGGAGCTTTAGAAGTAGAAAATGCCAATTGGATTCAAGTGCAATCTGTTTCGCATACTTCATTAGTAACAACAATCTTGGAATCTGTTAATTTAGGTGAAGCAGAAGCTATTGCACTTTCTGTAGAACATGCAGCACATTTGCTTTTAATTGACGAACGAAAAGGACGAACACTTGCAACTTCCTATGGTATACCTATAACAGGGATTCTAGGTATTCTTACTCTTACCAAGCAACGTGATATGATACCAGAAGTTCGTTCTGCTTTAAACAATTTACGTGATTTTGGTTTTTGGATAGATCAAAATCTCTATGAATATGTTTTACAACAGGTTCATGAATATCCTGCCTAAACGAAGCCGAAACACACGGTACAATGTATTCGCAAGGCAACAGATTGGATCGAAATAAACCACATCAACGGCAAGGGTTGTGTCAAAGACCCATTTGCACCCATCCCCTCATCCCCTTGCTCAAACGAGCCGCGAGGGTCAACGAGCGGATAACGGAGCCGCGAGGGTCAACGAGCGGATGAGCCACGAGGGGATGGGGACTGCCCGGTGAGACGTTGCATGCAACGTCTCTACAACCGATAATCCATCCCCCCAAATTCCCCAAAAATTTTTGCGCCAAAGGCGCATTCTTCCGCGCTGGGGGGCTTCGCCCCCCAGACCCCCCCGGACACAGGATTCAGGCAACAGAACCCAGGATTCAGGATTCAGAAAACAGAACATCTATTCGTAAGCTAAGGGGATAACACCAAGCGGAACCCTAGATTGTAGTAGCCGCTGACGGGGTAGTACCTAAACCGCACCATACAGTAAATCATGTTAAGTTCATCCCTCCATGACCCGCCTCGCCGCGGGACATCCCCATAGTTTATGTTAAAATCTGTCACAACCTGCTGGCTCTTTGTTGGGTAGCCGGCATAGCTACTACATGTTGGTTCCCAAACACTGCCTACCATATCCTGTGCGCCACAATCTGCCGCACCCGCCGGGCGTTCGCCTACAGAGGATGGATGTTCTGATGAACTTTTTCCAAACACTGCTCGCTCACGAGTCGGCGTATCTTCTCCCCACGGATAGGGAGTACGGTGTCCATTCACATCATAACCTGCTGCCGCTTCCCACTCTGCCTCGGTGGGCAAGCGAATACTTGCCCCTTGCGGTAGGCTATTGGCAAGCGCAATCGTTAGCCACTTGGCAATAGCCGTTGCCTCATACCACGTTACCCCTACAACCGGTTGGTTGTTGCCACTAAATCGTTCTTCTCCCCAACGGTAGGGTTGGGTACGCTTGTGCTTTTGTCGCCATGTCCACCCATTTGGAGTCCAGTACTTCTCCTGGTCATAGCCGCCTTCCTGCTTAAACTGGTGATACTGCTGCACGGTGATGGGGTACTTGGCTATCCAAAAGCCGTTGAGCGTAATCGTTGCTACCGGGTCGTTTGGCTCCCACCCACCGATGGCATAGTCGCCGGGGCGCACATAGCACCAGTAGCCATCGCCTGGTTGCCCAAACCGCTTGTTGCGCTGCGCGAGTTCGTTGCGCCATTCAGCTATGGTGATGGGGAAGAGGGGGTTAATACGGGTGACTACGCGCTCCTCTTCTGGCTCTGGTTGTGGCGTAACCCGGAGGGTTGGCGCGACTACTGTCGGCTGCGTCATCATACCGGGATGGGGGGGCGCACCCGTTGGTGTCAGCAATGCCCACTTGAACGTTGCCGCATCTGCTATTCGATCTTTTTGGAAGAGAGTCATAGCCTGCAGCAGCGCGTTGGACACATGTGGCGAAAGGTTGGGGTTGTAGTGGCTAGGTGGCAGCAGGCAGTCGGGTGTAGCAGCGATACGGTCCGTTGCATATGGCGGCAACTGCCCCGTGAGCAAGTGGTAGAATGATGCCCCCAAGCTATACAGGTCGCTTTGCGGGGAGGTATGCACCCCCACTCCCATGCTCCCCCACTGTTCAAGTGGGGCATAGGGAGGAGTCAATCCGCGGCGGGTGGTGCCTGTTCCCCCCAACCCCTGCTTGACCAAGCCAAAGTCTACCAGCGTAATCAACCCATCCGGTGTGAGACGGATATTGGCAGGTTTGATGTCGCGGTGGATGAGCGGCGGGGTTTGAGTGTGCAGGTAGGTCAGCACATCACATAGCTGCCCCGCATACCCCATGACAACGGACTCTAGGAGCGGTTGATGTTGCCGGCGTTGGAGTACCTCCAGCAAACTCTGTCCAGGGACAAACTCCATCACGAGGTAGCCCTTGTCGTCATGTTCAAACATGGCGTAGTAGTGGGGCAGGTGGTCAGAGTTGAGTTGGTGCAGGATGGCAAACTCCCCTTTGAAGGCAGCGGTGCTTTCGGGGTCGAGCGTCTCCTTTATCGCCACTTCCTGTTTGGTGCGGATATGTCTGGCGTGGTAGACCGCCCCAAACGCCCCATAGCCAATGTCGCTGATAATCTGGTAGTCCCCAACCCGCGTATTGGGATTAAGCAGTTCTAGGGCAAAGGTATGGCTCAATTTCTTGCCACACTGGTAGCAGTACGTAGCTCTGTCCTTATTTTTGGCTCCACAGACATTGCTGGTATCGTTACTCACTGGTCTTAGGCAAACAAGCATAACATCCTATCCTATCTCTGTCTTCCTAGAGCGTATTGGTTGTATTATAGCACAGGCTTGCCCCCGTACTCCCGCTCGTTGACACTCACGGCTCCCGGTGAGTGGTCCCCCTTCTCCCGCGTAGTGGGACGCGGGGTAAGGGAATGGGGGCTGCCCGGTGAGACGTTGCATGCAACGTCTCTACAACAGATAATCCCATCCCAGGGCGAGGGGGAACACCTGCCCGGTTCCCCTTCTCCCGCGTAGCG
>CAYPHM010000054.1:0-24454 GCA_964410555.1 uncultured Chloroflexaceae bacterium
CCTGCCGCGGTTCCCCTTCTCCCCGCGGTGGGACGCGGGGCAAGGGGATGGGGGGGGCAAACAACCCTCTCCCCCCCTACCCCCGCTCCCGAAACCCTCTCCCCCTGCCCCCGCTCCCATTCCAGGGCGAGGGGGAGGAATACCTGCCGCGGTTCCCCTTCTCCCCCCTGTGGGGAAGAGGTTAGGGGATGGGGGCTGACCGAAGGGGTGGGACACGGGGCAGGGGAAGGGGATGGGACAAAAAACCCTCTCCCCCTGCCCCCTCTCCCATAAAAGGGCGAGGGGGAGGAACACCTGCCGCGGTTCCCCTTCTCCCCGCGGTGGGACGCGGGGCAAGGGGATGGGGGGTGCGCGGTGGGACGCGGGGCAAGGGGATGGGGGGTGCGCGGTGGGGGAAGGGCAAGGGATGGGGGGGATGCTCGGACTTTGACGTAGCCCTGACCCCCTACCTATTGCAAACTCTATATGATAACCTTATAATACAAGGTACTTGACTGTACCCAGTACGTCAGGCACAACCTTATGAATGAGGAAGTCAACGCCCCAAGAGAGAAGAGGCTTGGGTAAGCAAGCCGATGTTGACCAGACTCAGCCCGTGAGGGCTTCGATAGGCAGGTCATGATACCCTGGGGGGCAAGGGTGCCAGATCCAGGCTCTATCGCTGGCAGTTACCCAAGCAGGCGGTCTTATGCCCCTGCTGCCAGCCCAACAAGTCTGTCTGTCTTTGTTAAAGCACACGTTACCGCCGCAAGGCGTGGGGTTTGCTGGTTTCCCCAGTTGTAAGACCAAAAAACCAACCCCATGCTGCATTGGGCAGATGGGGACGACTAGGGCTTTGGCAGTAGGTTACAGCCGCTGAAGCGGGGCACTTTCCCCCACCGCTCAAGCGGGATGGTTTCTGTGCCTGAAGGCAAGCAACTATGAAAGAACAGCTACTATGGCGCGAATTTCTGTCACGATAAATGATGTCCAAAAGACCCTTGCCCTGACAGAAAAGGGGCTACATATTGGGCGGCAGCTAGACAATGATATAGTTCTCAACCATGCCATTGTATCACGACACCATGCCCACATAGAACTGCGTGGTCGTCATGCATGGTTATGTGACAAGGATAGCCGCAACGGGGTCTTCGTCAACCGCCTGCGTGTTCGTGAGGAGCAACTCCATGATGGGGATACTATCACGATAGGGCCATTTGAACTGCTCTTTGAGGATCGCGCAGCACAAAGTGTCGTTTTTGATGACAGTCAATATTTCCCCCTCACTTCCGATGGACGCGCTGTCCAAGAAGGCGAATTTCCCGCCAGCACCGTAGATGTACGCGAATTTTACGCTATCAGTATTCGTCTCAACCAAACGGTAGATTTGGCAGACTTGCTCGACGTAGTGATGGACGAGGTGTTTCGGATGGTGCCAGCCGAGCGGGGAATACTGATGCTCAAAAAGGGGCATGAACTTGTCCCTATGGTGATACGTTCTGGTGATGCAGATGATATTACTATCAGTAGTAGTATTGTCCAAAAAGCCCTGGACAAGGGAGAGTCTGTCTTAACCCGCGATGCACGGCTAGACTTTGCCGGCTCAGAAAGTGTCATCAGTGCCAATATCCGGTCCGCTATCTCAACCCCGCTCTTGTTGCGTAGCGAAGTTATCGGGTTGTTGTTGCTCGATTCTCCTGGCAGAGACCAATTTACAGAACACCAGCGTGACCTTATCTCGGCGTTGGCAACCCAAGCCGCAGTGGCAATTGAGCGGGCTCGGCTCACCGAAGAACTCCGCCTCAATGCCCAAGTGCGCCAAAACCTCGAACGGTTCCTTTCCCCCAATGTTGCCCAAGCCCTAGCCCGCTATGTCTCACAACATGGCAAACTCTGGGAGGCAGAAGAACAAGACATTAGCATCTTATTTGCCGATATTGTTGGGTTTACCACGCTCTCAGAAACCCTCCTCCCGCACGAAGTCCAAGACTTGCTCAATGAGTATTTTCATGAAGTGACCGATGTCATCTTTACCCATCGTGGCACCGTAGACAAGTACATTGGGGACGGCATTATGGCAATCTTTGGCGCACCCCGGCTGCCCGACGATCCCCCGAATATTCACCACGCTACCGATGCGGTAGCTGCCGCACTAGAGATGCAACAAGTGCAAAAACGGCTAGTTGACAAGTTGGATAAAGAAAAATCCTTCTTGATACGCATTGGGATCAACACCGGCAAAGCCTACACCGGCTTTTTTGGGACGCGCCATCGTATGGAATATACCGCCATAGGTGACACGGTAAATACCGCCTCACGCCTGGAGTCGGCAGCAAAACCTGGCACGGTGTGTATTAGCGAAAATACTGTAAAAGCCATTGGGGAAGCGTTCATTGTGCAAGAAATGGGCGAACTACGCTTGAAGGGCAAGCAAAATCTCGTCCGGGCGTATGTCGTCACTGGAAGAAACCCTGCCTAGAGGAATAAGCATGGCAATTGTTGTAAGTGTCCGCTTTAAGGATAGTGGTAGAACCTACTATTTTGACCCAGGCAATCTGGATTTGCGTTCTGGCGATATGGTCATTGTAGATACCATCCATGGTCCAGAATTGGCAAAAGTTGCCTTTGAACAAATGGAGGTCGCAGAAAGCAAGGTATCTGGTGAGCTGAAACCGGTCTTGCGACGGGCTGAAAAAGATGATTTTCTTACGACCCAAGCGTATGATTATGAAGACATCATGGCTCGTTGCAATGAAAAGATTCGACAATATGGGCTAGATATGAGCTTGGTCAAGGCAGAATATAGCTATGGTTCCCGTCTCACCTTCTATTTTACCGCCGAGCAACGGGTAGACTTTCGCTTGCTCGTCCGGGACCTTGCCCGGACATTCAAGACCCGTATTGAGCTACGCCAGATAGGCCCGCGGGATGAGGCAAAGTTGCTTGGGGGAGTGGGGATTTGTGGACGCATGCTCTGTTGTAGTACCTTCTTGCCAGACTACACCCGCGTTTCTATCAAGATGGCAAAAGACCAAGACCTGCCGCTTAATCCAGCAAAGATTAGCGGTATCTGCAATCGGTTGCTCTGTTGTCTCAGCTATGAACATCAGCAGTACCTTGAACTCAAAGCCGATCTTCCCCGTCGGGGGACCTGGGTAGAAACCATCGATGGCAAGGGGCATGTGGTAGAGGTTAATGTGCTGCAACAACGGGTCACGGTGCAGCTTGCTAGTAGTGGTATGCAAGAACAGTACCCCATTGCTGATATACGCGAAATCCATACCCCGACAGTGGAAGAACAACAGGCATTGATAGAAGAGGAAAAGGAACTTGCCGCAGCACGACGTGCCGACAGGCTCCAAACATTGATTGCCGAATCGTTGTCGTTTCTTTCAGACGATGACCAAGAGAACCAACGGCTTCTTGCCCAATTTGAATCTGAGGGTAGTCCCCGGAATACGGCTAAAAGTAGGCAAAAGCAAGCCTCTTCCCGTACCTCCAAGCCCAAACGAAAATCGTCTCGTCCCAAGCAACCTTCATCTGCATCAGCAGCACCATCATCAACCTCATCCTCTCGACCATCAGCAGGGGATTCGGATGCAGGGAACAAGCGAACGAGCAAGCGTCGACGGAAGCGTCCTCCTCCATCGTCCTCGACAAGTAGTTCATCCCCATCACCTGCGACTTCATCGCAGCAAACCAACCGCGAACGGAAACCAGACACCCGATCAAGACCAAAACGGCGTAGAACAGAGTAAGCCTACGATACGATTAAAGATACTAACCAATGATTGGGCAATTTGATTTAGTCCAGAGGGGAGCTAGAGCATCATGGATAGGAAAGAACGGATAATACTGCTTGGAGTGGGGACAGGGGTCCCTGATGCAGAACGGGGACATACCCATATGGTTTGGGATGGTGCGGGGGGACCTGTATTGATAGATGCCGGGGGCAGCACCTACCAACGGTTGCTTAAAGCCGGTGTAGACCCCCAGGAACTTACGGCTATGGTGCTGACGCATAGTCATGCTGATCATATCAACGGGATACCTCCGCTGCTCTTTAGTATGGAGTTGGCAGGACGAAAAACTCCTGTGTCAATCTTTGGCTTGGAACCAACGCTAACGCTTGTCCGCCGTATCCTTGAGGCATTTGCGCTTGAGGATCATGCTGCGCCAGTGGAGTGGTTCCCTATCCATGCAGGCGATAGCATCGATCTCGGCGCAGGACGCTTCATCCATACTAAACTCAACGATCATCCTCGCCCGTGTTTAGCCATGCGCTTTGAGCAGCAGGCAACGCAACAATCGCTTGCCTATTCAGGCGATACCTCTCCCTGCCAAAACGTTGTAGACCTTGCCCAGGGGGTGCCTACACTCATCCATGAGGCAACGAGTGCTCGGTCTTCTTGTGTCCATACGACCCCACGCGAAGCCGGCGAGATTGCGCGACAGGCGGGGGTATCGCGGCTTGTGCTGGTCCACTATAGCCCCAAGTGGACTATGCCAGAAGATCAGGCATTGGAGGAAGCCCGTAAGAGTGGCTTTACTGGTGAGGTGGAGATAGGGCGAGAGTATCAGGTTTTAGCCTTTCGTTGACCCTCGCAGCTCGAATAGGGCGAGGATGAGCCGCCCGGTGTGCATTTCCCCCTTCTCCCCTCGGTGGGGGAAGGGACAGGGGATGAGGGCTGCCCGGTAAGGCAGGGGATAGGGGCTGCTCGGACGTTAGCTATTACCCTGGTTTCTTGTCCTAGCAAATTCTATTTGGCACACCCTGGAGAAGGGGCATTTGTGGGTTGCAATTTGGGTTTGTCGCCTCACCACCCCCCCCCACGCATGCATGTCTCTGCTGCCTGTTGCATCCGTTCTAACCCATCTGGTTGTGCTATATCGCCTGCTAACACCAACGGCAGATAGTGACGGATTGCCAGCAGCGCACACCGCGAGGTACTTGTTGGGGGGATGCTTGGGGCATACGGTGCTTGGGCTGCTGCTAGTGCCAGCACAGGGTCTCCCCCTATCTCTGGGCTATCCAGCAGAGCAAGTGAAACCGGCAACCGTTGCAATTGCAGGGCTAGGGAAAGTTGTACCGTGGGGGTCATGAGGAAGGTAGCGAACATGTGGGATGCGGTGAGCATCTCCCCTAAAGTATCACGGTGTATCATTAGGTAGCTTGTCCCTAGCGGGGAGGCAGCTATACGCCCGGTGCTAGGCACAATGGGCATAGTCGCCATCCCTAGCGCAAGCGTTGTGGTGTACTCGTGGTAGGTCGCCATACTCCACACCCCATCTATGGCAATAACTGCTTCCCCCGCACGGTAGGTATTGACCATTGCTTCATACCCCCACTGTTTGGGGGGAGCAGTAGCGTAGAGTTCACGCAAGAGGTACAGTGTATTGGTCATCTGGTCTGTGTTGAGCGTTGGTAGTGTGCCATCGGTATTGGTGATGCTCCCCCCCATACCGTTGAGCCACGCAAGCAACCAGTAGGGTTCCCCCCACGCCGCAACCATCCCAAAGCGGGGCTGGGGATTGGTGGAGTCGGTTGTCGTCAGGGTTGGCTCTGTTGTGGCTATGGACTGTACCTGTTCAATAAGCTGGTTTGTCGTTTGCGGGGGATTATCCAGCAGCTTCTTGTTGTAATGCAGCAAAAGGAAAGCCTGTGCTGAAAGGGGGTATCCCCAGATTTGGTCTGCATAGGTGGCAGATTGGCGCGTGGCTGTCAGGATGTCCGTTGACAATGTGCGAGTGATACGAGTGATAGGCTGGATGGCTTTATCTTGGAGCAGGTTCGCCAGATCATCATGGGTGCCCCAGATGATGTGTGGGGTAGGGGTGTCACTGAGGTCGGCGGTTATCATATCCACACGCAAGCTATCGGGGTCTTTGGGCATGACAGTTAGAGCAATACCATGCTGTTGGCTAAACTGGTCTACCAGCGTATGCACCATTGTTAGGGCTTTCCCTTGCTCAGTTGTCCACAAGGTAAGCGTTGGGGTTTGGGATACTGTTGCGGTGAGTGGAGCGGTTGTCGTCACAGCCCCTGTTGCGGTGAGTGGAGCAGTTGTCGTCACAGCCCCCGTTGCGGTGAGTGGAGCGGTTGTCGTCACAGCCCCCGTTGCGGTGAGTGGTGCCGTGCTAGTTGGGGTTACTGTTGGCGGTGGGGTAGTCGTGGTCGTGGTGGTCGTAGTTGTTGTGGTTATCGTCGTAGTTATTGTGGTCGTGGTTGATTGGCTGCATGCTGCTAGGGATAGCAGGGATAGCAGGGATAGCAGGGTTAGGGTCAAGGTTAAGGTTAAAGATAAGGATAAGGTTAGGCTGTTGGTTGTCTTCATAGTTTGTTGGGTTTTCAGTTTCCTCCTGCCAGTATCTTGGTAATTATCTGGAGCGTTTTGGTGACATCCGCTACCCGATGCACAAGGGATAGTGGGCAACTTTCTGGCAACACTACCTCATCCCATCCCAAGATGACCACATGCCGCCCGGCATTGAGGGCGAGAGCAACCTCGGAAAGTGTCCCCGGACCGCCTGGTAAAGCAACCACTACGTCTGACGATAGCACATTGATGGCATTGCGGGCAAGCGACATACCCGTGTAGATGGGGACATGGACGTAACTATTGGGGTATCCCTGATAGTGGGGGTCGTCTGGTCCTTGTGATGGGAGCACTCCGACAACCAATCCGCCGGCTTCGGCTGCCCCCTGCGACACCGCTAACATCATCCCACTGCCGCCGCCAGTCAAGACTACATAGCCAGCTACAGCCAACGCTTGTCCAAGCTGATAGCCTAGCGTATCATAGCAGCTTGCCCGACCTGATCCCATGACCCCAATAATCGGGGAACGTTTGTATCCTGGTGTCATACCCTATACCCCTTACTCATACGGTTGGAGCGCACAAGAAAAAAGACTGTACAAAAAGTGTACAGTCCATACCAAATGGAGCGGGAGACGGGACTCGAACCCGCGATCTTCTGCTTGGGAAGCAGACGCGATACCAACTACGCCACTCCCGCATAGCAGCAAGTATAGCATACCTTGCTGCTTGTTGTCAATAACTTTCGGGTGGGGGGCAAGTGTGACAGATAGGGTTCCCTCATCATAAAAAAGAACTAGAGCTCCTGCTTTCCCCCCAGCCCCTTGCCCCGCGTCCCACCGCGCACCCCCCATCCCCTGCCCCTTCCCCCACCGAGGGGAGAAGGGGAATGAGTGGCTCCCCCTCGCCCTTTATGGGAGAGGGGGCAGGGGGAGAGGGTGTTCCGAGCAGCCCCCATCTCTCCCACCGCGGGGAGCAGGGGAACCGGTGAGACGTAGCATGCTACGTCTCTACAAACGAACACAGGGATGGGGCAGGAGATGGGGAGAAGTAGTGGGACGCAAAGCAGGGGAGCGGGTAATAACGTGGTAGCCTTTGCCCGGTAGACCTCCCCCTGCATGGGCTATGGTAGGCTTTCAGGGCTAGGGATGCGGAACAACCTGCCACAACCGCACCGTTTTGTCATCCGATGCCGTAGCAAGCATAGCCCCATCAGGCGACCAAGCTACCCCATACACATAACTAGTATGTCCCACAAGCGTATGTTGAGGCTTATCTGTACCTGCGTGCATATTCCATACTTGTACTGTCGCATCATCTGACGCAGAAGCAAGGTCTAGGCTTCCTGGCACCCACGCGACATCGCGGACGCGGTGGGTATGCCCACACAACCTATACCGCGGATGATTATCCTCCTCCTGATGCACAAGCCACACACACACACTCCCATCATGCGATGCCGCAGCAAGGTGCCGCCCATCCGATGCCCACGCAACGTTATTCACATGGTTCGTAGGTCCTGTAAGCACTTGGACCGGTTTTGGTTGTTGTAGCTGCCACAATTGCACAACTCCCCCCCACGCCCCGGTTGCTAGGGTATGACCATCGGGCGACCACGCCACCCCCCACATACCACGTCCATGCCCAACGGCAGACCAAACCGTCTTGCCATCTTGTACCCGCCACACTCGCACTGTCCCATCCCGTGATACGGACGCAAGCAAGCGTCCATTTGGCGACCATGCCACCCCATAGACCCCATCATTGTGTCCCTCAAAGACATGCTCAAGCGTACCATGTACGCCATGCCACAGACAGATTGTGCCATCTCCCGAAGCAGATGCGATTAATTGTCCATCAGGCGACCAAGCCACGTCTAAAACCCACGCCGTATGGTAGGCAAGCATGTGGAGCAGTGCGCCATCTGATGCTCGCCAAACCCGTACCGTCTCGTCACTAGAGACTGTCGCCAACAAGCGACTGGTCGGCTCCCATGTCACACTCCATACCCGATCAATATGCCCTTTGAGTGTATGGATTGGCTCTAGCTTGGTAATAGATGGTGCTGCTGCTAGGGGTTGATCGGCAAGAGCATCCAAAAAGCGGAGCAGTCCTGGTAATGGTTCCTCTGGATTGACCGGTTGGATGCTGTTCTCGTGCATGTTGCGTATTTCCACAATTCTTCTCCATTTGATTGAATTGAATTGACCTAGAGACATCTTGCTCTTGGGCTACGATTATTGATTGATCCCTCTAGGACTAAAAAAACCACCCACTTGCTCGTGGCTGGTTGGTAGCAAATAGCAAGCAGCACCACTGTACAAGTCTTCACAGTACGGGGATACTTGCAGCGTATGGGGGGTTCCCCATGCGCCATCATCTGCCCTTATCCCCCAACTCCACGAGGCGACAAAGACTGCTAGAGGCGGGCGACCTGACTTCGCTTAGGCTCTTCTAATGAGCATCTTTTAAGCGTTACAGTTGCGGGACAGTGCCGGACTTTCACCGGCTTCGCCATTTGTCCTCAAAGGGACACCTCTACCATTCAAGTATATTCTAATCAGTCTCCTGCACTGGTTGCAGTATGACTCTCTAGGATGTGATTATAAAGTCAAGGCGAAAAACCGTCAAATTTGCCCAGGATCGGGTCAATGTCTCATCTGCCCTCTTCCCCCACTATGGGGAGAAGGGGGTATTTGGCTCCCCCTAGCCCTATTCGAGCCGCGAGGGTCAACGAGCGGAAAAATAAGGTTGCCACACCTACCTCGGACTTCCTCCTCCCCACATTGACAGCCTCCCCTTCATCATGTATGCTTGACGCATGCATGCGCTATGATACCACGAGCCTTCCTGTCATAACGCTTCAGGCAACGCTGCCTACCTCTTCTTGCAAGCCTTGCAAGATTTTGTCCTATATACCACCCTGTTCGTGTTCAACAATAGCAATATGTGGAGAGCTAGAACATAATAAAGGAGTACATAATCTATGAATCGTATTCTCGTTACCGAGAAAATCTCACCAGAAGGACTAGAAGCCCTCAAAGCCAGTACCAACATGGAAGTAGACGTACGGCTTGACTTGGACAAAGAGACCCTGCCCCAGGTGCTTGGAGAGTATGACGCGCTGGTTGTGCGGAGTGCCACCAAAGTCACAGCTGATGTCATCGCCGCCGGCAGCAACCTGCGCGTTGTTGGTCGGGCTGGCTCCGGGGTAGATAATATTGATGTCAAAGCGGCAACCGAACGCGGTATCATTGTCGTGAATGCCCCCGCATCAAACAACGTCGCTGTTGCAGAGTTGACGATGGGGCTGCTGCTTGCTATGGCTCGTCACATCCCCCAAGCCTACAACTCCCTACAGCATGGCAAATGGGACCGCAGCAAATACACCGGTTGGGAAGTACGCGGGAAAACATTGGGACTTATCGGGCTAGGGCGTATCGGCTCCGAAGTGGCACGTCGAGCACGGGGCTTTGAAATGGACATTATCGCCTATGACCCCGTGGTCTCTTCAGACCGGGCGAATCAGCTTGGTGTAGAGAGCGTCAATCTTGAAGAATTGCTTGAACGCAGCGATATTATCTCTATTCACGTCCCTATGACCGACACTACTCGCAACATGTTTGATGCTGCAACGCTTGCCAAGATGAAAAAAGGCTCCTGCATCATCAATGCCAGCCGTGGCGGCATCATCAATGAACATGATCTCGTTGAGGCGTTGGACTCTGGTCACTTGGCGGGTGCAGCACTGGATGTCTACAGCAAAGAGCCACCACCCGAAGATAGCAAACTTACCTCACACCCCAAGATTATCGTCACCCCCCACTTGGGCGCATCTACCACAGAAGCTCAGGTGCTCGTGGGGACAGATGTCGCTGAAGGGGTGCTGGTAGCGTTGGAAGGTGGCACACCCCGCTATGCCGTCAATGCGCCCTTCATTGCCCCTGAAGCATGGGGGGTACTCCAGCCATACATTGGGCTTGGGCGACAAATGGGGGCTATTTTGATGCAACTGGTGAAAGAGCCTGTCCGTGATTATGAATTGGAATACTGCGGCGAACTTGCCAGCGTCGATCAGCTCCCGGTACGATTGGCGATATTGCAAGGGTTGCTTGAACGGAGCAGCGAGCACCGCGTCACCCCAGTGAATGCCCCATTGATTGCGCGTGATCGGGGGTTGCGTATCAATGAGCATACCAATGCTGAGATTGAAAACTACGCAGGGTTGTTGACTATTCGGGCTAATACTGCCGATGGAAGCCACGAGTTTAGCGGCACGGTGCTGCGTGATGAACCCCATATCATCCAAGTTGATGGCTTTTGGGTAGACTTTGTGCCAGAAGGGTCTATGCTCTTCACCTACCACCGAGACCGCCCCGGCTTGATTGGTCGGGTAGGGACGTTGCTTGGCTCCGCCGATGTCAATATCTCGGCGATGTACGTGGGCAGAAAAGCACCGCGTGAAGGGGCTATGATGATCCTCAAGGTGGATGAGCCAATCCCCGATGAGGTCATGCATACTATCCTCACCGAGACGGATATAGACCGTACCTATAATGTAACCCTGGAGGCGTAACGCTCTCGTGGTTTGGTTGCCCGCTTCCCCCTCACCTTTCCGGGGTAGGTCAGACGGGCAACCCCCCCATGGTATTCCCTGCTTCCCCTTGCCCCCGCTCCCATGTCCGTTTGGAGAGACGTAGCATGCTACGTCTCTCCCCTTCTCCCCTCGGTGGGACGCGGGGCAGGGGGAGCGGACATGCTAGGGCTGCTCTTGATCTATTGCCCCTTGAATTGTCCCAATACCTCTACTCACACTGGCTAGTCTATGTTATTATAATCACAAATATAACGTTTACCTAGTGGTTTGGAGAAGCGAATATGCCATTGTATTACGTTGTTAGCCCTAAGCCCCCTCTTGTGGGCAAATATCCTAGAACTTATCTGCTATTCGTTATGGAAAGGTATAAGGCACAATGATGACCAATCAACTCCAGCGATCACTCATTATCTTTTCAGCCTTGAGTATAGTTATGGTAAGTACTATTGTTTCCCTTGTCAGCATTGTCCCTTTCTATAATCATCTCAAAAAGGATTCCCAAGAAAATCTTACCCTAATTGCCAATAACCGAGCAATGGCAGTAGATGAATTTCTTGCACGGGCAAAAAATGTCTCCTTGCAAATAACGAGCCGAACCCGTATTCGTGAAATACTCCAAGAGTATAACCGCGGTGACATAAGTTACCAAGAACTGGTGGAGTTTAGCGAACCCAAGTTAAAAGATGCGCTTTCCATCTCCCCAGAAGCTATCGGATTAGTACGCTTTGATCAACAAGGTGAGCCGGTGGTTCAAATCCAAATGCCTATATCGCCAAGTGAATGGCTTCCCCCTCTCTCTGAAGGCTCCCCAGATGTCGTTGTTTCCAATCCCATCTACATCGAGCACCACAGCTACATTTTCGTCAGTGCGGCTATTCGGCATGAACACATGCATGTCGGAACAGATATGGTACTCTTTGACCTCACCCGTTTACAAACTATCTTGCAAGATACCGATGGTATGGGGGAGAGTGGCGAAGCCTGTGTGGGGGCGTTTGTTGCGGGAGAGCCACAGATTTTCTTTGACTCCACTGGCACACGGACAAACATGATCGTAGCAACGACCTCGCCTTTTGGCGGCGCACTAGAACAATCAATCCACCAAGAAACAGGTCTATATGAACATCCCCAGAGTACCTATGAAATTGTCGCCTATCGCCATCTCCAAGAAACCGACTGGATTATTGTTATCAAACAGGACATGCAAGAACTCTATACTCCTGCCTATAACCAAATTGGGATAATCAGCATTACTATGCTTGTCTTGCTCGTTCTAGGTATCTATGCCACTATTCATATCATACGCCCATTGACTGGTCGGGTCCTGATGCATACAGATGAACTTGAGCGTGAGGTGGAAGAAAAGACCCAAGCCTTGCAAGAAGAATTACACGAACGTATCCGAACATCAGAAGCCTTGACCAAACTCAAAAACTACAATGAACTCATTTTGCATACCGCAGGCGAAGGTATCTTTGGGCTAGATAATGAAGGCAATACCGTTTTTGTGAACCCCTCTGCCTGTGAAATGCTTGGGTTTACCGAGGAAGAATTGGTCGGCAAGCCCCACCATGAGATGGTTCATCATTCCCATGTCAATGGCTCCCCGTATTCCCGTGAGGAATGTTTGATCAACAAGTCGTTACAAGATGGCATAGCTCGACACGTTGACAATGAGCTATTTTGGTGCAAAAATGGAACGTTCATTCCGGTGGAATGTCTTGTCAACCCCATAATGGAAAACGATACCCCAATTGGCGTAGTCGTGACCTTCCAAGATATTACCGAACGTAAGCAGACAGAAACGCTGCTCCACCAAGCCCGCAAATCTGCCGAGGATGCATCCCGGATGAAATCAGAGTTTCTGGCAAATATGAGCCATGAAATCCGTACCCCCCTCAATGCCGTGATTGGGATGACGACCTTGCTTATCAGTACGGAGCTTTCAGAAGAGCAGCAGGAATTTGTCAGCACCATACGCACCAGTGGCAGTGCGTTGCTTGATATTATCAATGACATCTTGGATTTCTCGAAGATTGAAGCCGGTAAGATGGAGCTAGACGAGCAACCCTTTGACTTGCGCTCGTGCATAGAGGACTCGCTGGAGATTGTCGCAACACGGGCAGCAGAAAAGTATCTTGACCTGATCTACACGATAGACAAAGAGACCCCAGGGAGACTGCGTGGTGACGAGTCTCGCTTGCGTCAGGTGCTCGTGAATCTGCTCAACAATGCGGTAAAGTTTACGGAGACCGGCGAGGTCACAGTGTCTGTTTCCTCCAATGATAGCGTATCTAGTCGTTTACCCCAAGACCCTTCTGCTCCCTATGAGATATACATTGCCGTGCGGGATACGGGCATTGGTATTCCCCCAGAACGGCTCCATCGCCTCTTCAAGTCGTTTAGCCAAGCGGATGCATCTACAACCCGCAAATATGGCGGTACCGGGCTAGGTTTGGCGATTAGCAAACGGTTGGTAGAGATGATGGGGGGCAATATGTGGGTAGAAAGCCAAGTCAACAGTGGTTCTACCTTCCATTTCACCTTCCTAGCCTTAGCAGAACCTGGCGAACCACATACCTACCTGAACCTACCACAACCCGTCTTAAAGGGACGAAGAGTGCTGGTGGTAGATGATAATGCAACCAATCGGTTTGTGCTGGCACGCCAACTCCAACTGTGGGGGATGTACATTGAGGAGGCGGCTTCGGGTCACGATGCATTGCTCCTCTTGAACCATACTTCTTTTGATGTAGGTATTCTGGATTTGCATATGCCAGAGATGGACGGGCTAATGCTGGCAAGTAGGATACAAAAGAACCAGCAGAAACGCACCATTCCTATGATTCTGCTCCCCTCAATGGAGCCAGGGCGAGAGGCGATAGAAGCGGCAGAGGTATCCTTTGCCGCCTGTCTTACCAAGCCTGTCAAGCCATCCTATCTCTACAAAACCTTGATGACTATTTTTGCCGACCAACAGAACCAGGAAACGAAAATCTCTTCGCTCAATAAACAGGAAATAGATACCGAATTAGCCCAACGGCACCCCTTGCAGATATTGGTTGCAGAAGACAATATGGTCAACCAAAAAGTTGCCACCCGTCTGCTTGCCCGTATGGGGTATCATGCTGATGTAGCCAGCAATGGGATTGAAGCCATCCAAGCCTTAGAACGACAACCGTATGATGTTGTCTTTATGGATGTACAAATGCCAGAAATGGACGGCTTAGAAGCCACCCGTCATATTCGTTCTATGCTGCCTCAGCAGCTTCAACCGCGTATTACCGCTATGACCGCCCACGCCTTGCAGCAGGATCGGGATATGTGCCTCGATGCGGGTATGGATGACTACATTAGTAAGCCAGTACAGATTGGTGAGCTCATCAAGGCTCTGTTGCGAGTACCTAGCAAGGGAAAAGATGCTCCTAGTAATCATGAAGGGTGAGGGGTAAGAGACCTCATCTTCCAGGGCGAGGGGGAGCCGCTCATTCCCCTTCTCCCCTCGGTGGGACGCGGGGCTAGGGGATGGGGGGGCAAACAACCCGCTCATTCCCCTACCCCCCTACTCCCACCCGCTCCCCCTGCCCCCGCTCCCATCCCGTTCCTCTCCCCCCTGCCCCCGCTCCCATAAAAGGGCGAGGGGGAGTTGCCCGGTTCCCCTTCTCCCGTGTAGCGGGGGAAAGGGCTAGGGGATGGGGGGATGCGCGGTGGGGGAAGGGGCTAGGGGATGGGGGGCTGAATGAACGGTTCCCCGCCGTTAGCCGGTTTCCCCCAGGTACGCTAGGGTCAAACGGGCTGCTGTTCGTCCAGAGAGCATTACCGAACTGATACCAAACTCGCTTACCCACGCGCCAGCCAAAAAGAGATTCGGTATGGGAGTCGTTGGCTTCATCCGTTGCGAGAAAGTATTGTCTACCGTCATAGGTGAACCAGAAAAGCTGCCGCCAGGGTTGCAACTAAAGCGCAAATTGGTTAAAGGCGTGGCAGTCTCCTGGTACCGTATGCTATCGCGCAAGTGTGGGATATGCTCCTCAGCACGGGTTATCATACTCGTGACAAGGTGCTCTTTAACAGTTTGGTACTGTTCATTGTGTTGGTAGTGCGAAAGATCACCACCCGTCCCCCACTGGTTAGCATAATCCCAGGGGGCTAGATGGTAGAGTGACACAACACTACTCCCTTTGGGGGCGCAGGTTGGATAAGAGACGTTGTAGTAGGTGATAGCCAGGTCTGCTTGGTCAAAGTTGCCTGTCTGTACTGCTTGATAGGCTGTTTCACAATCATAGTTGTTGCTGATGAAGAAGTCATGATGCAGCCACCCCTCTGCTTGCAAATCACGATCTAATCCCATATAGACAATGATGTTGGAGAAAGAGGGGGTAAGAGCCTGTACCTGCTCCACATACGCTGCTGGCAGGTAAGATTCTCCCACCAGGTTAAGCATAGTATCGGGGACATTGGCATTGCTAATGATGGTCTTGGCTGTAAATCGTTGTCCCTTGTCGGTCTCTACAGCTACTGCTTCTCCCTCGCGTATATCAATGGCTTGGACTGTCTGGCGATATTGCACCTGTCCACCGTGATCTTTGATAGTCCTTGCCAATGCCCAACTCAAGGTCATTACGCCATCTTCCGGGTAGTATGCCCCAAAGATGTGGTAACTGACCCAACGCAAGATGAAAATTGCCGCGCTGATTTGCGATGGGGGCAGGGCGAGGTAGTTCCATTGGATACTGAAGATTGCCTGGAGTTGCGGGTCTTTGATGTGCTGTTGCATAAAGGTTGCCCACGGCATCATCGTGGCAGCATACAAGTTGGGGTAGTCCTTCGTAATCGTGTCTGCTGTACGTTGGGCTTCTCTGTCCAAATGGTAGCGGCGATGTTCTTGGTATACCTGGATCATGGCATCTATGAGGCTGCGAATACCAACCGACTCATGGGGGAAATGGTCAATAATCTGGGCTTCATAGGCAAGGTAATCGGCGTTGACGGTGATGGTGTGTTCGGGAAAGTGAGCAGTGTAGAATGGATTGAGCCGTCGAAATTTCAGCGTGTTGAGTAATCCGAGGTCGGACAATACCGGGTAGATGAGGCTTCCTGGGGCTATGCCGTCAAGAGCACGTAAGGATACATCGAAGGAAAAGTAGCCACGGGTAAACTCGTGGGCATAGCCACCGGGTACAACGTAGTGCTCCAAAACGAGCACCCGCTTACCGGCTTTGGTGAGATAGGCACCGGCACTCAAGCCTCCCATGCCTGCGCCAATGATAATAACGTCATATGTTTCTGTGATCATAACTGTTGCTCCTGCTGTCAATAGGTATCGTTAGTTTACCATATTGTTGGACATTCTACGATTCCGGTCCGAAGTTAGGTCATGGGTGTGGCAGACATTTTTCCTATACTTTGCCTCCTTTGGGCAGCCCCCATCCCCTGCTCCCGCGTCCCACTACTTCCCCCCATCTCCTGCCCCTTCCCTGTGTTCGTTTGTAGAGCCGTTGCATGCTACGTCTCACCGGTTCCCCTGCTCCCCGCGGTGGGAGAGGGGGTGGGCAACAACCCGCTCCCCCTGCCCCCTCCCTGTGTTCGCTTGTAGAGCCGTTGCATGCAACGGCTCTCCCCGGCGAGCGCACCACCGTGCGTCCCGACCAACATAGGAAAAAGGGGGGGAATCGTAGAGTATAGAGGATAGTAGCATCTCCACTAACCCATGTTATAATGACTCTCGTAGTTGTCACCAGAGACAACCAACAGCAGATCATTGAACAGCGAAATAGCAAAACCAATGAACCTTGAGCCGACCCAAGCAACTATTCTCATTGTTGACGACACCCTAGACGACTTACGTCTCCTCTCGCATATTCTCAAAAAACAAGGCTATACCGTCCATGCATTTGATGAGGGAAGCGAAGTACTCGAAGCTGTCGAGCAGATACAGCCTGACCTCATTTTGCTCGATGTCATGATGCCTGGTATGGATGGCTATACCCTTTGCGAACATCTCAAGGCAAAGGAGACTATCCACGACAAGCCCGTCATCTTCATCAGTGCGCTTGACCATGTACAAAGCAAAGTCAAAGGATTTCACTTGGGCGGGGTAGACTTCATCACCAAACCCTTTCAGCGGGAAGAAATACAAGCACGGATTGCTACCCACCTTGCGCTGCAAAGGATGCAACAAAAACTGGTAGAGAACAATACCCGTTTGCAGCAGGAGATAACCGAACGGCAGCGGGTAGAGCTCGCCCTGCGGCAAAGCGAAGCCGCACTCCAACAGGCAAATGCTCAACTTGAGCAACGGGTCGCAGAGCAGACGGCAAACCTGCGGGTAGCCCAGTTTGCGCTGGATCAAGCGGGGGATGGTATCTTCTGGGCGCAGCATGATGGTCAGTTTGTTTATGTAAATGATGCTGTATGCCGCAAACTAGGCTATACCCGTGACGAACTCCTCACTATGAAGGTGTGGGATATAGATGCCCAGCTGACCCCAGAGGAATGGAATCAAATGTGGCTAGAGAGACAGGTCAAAGCTCCTCGACAAGAGACGACCCATCAAACTAAAGATGGGCGAACATTTCCCGTTGAACTCTCCTTGAGTTTTATCATCGCTGGTGAGCAAGAATACCTCTATGCCTTTGCCCAAGATATCACCGAACGAAAGCAGGCAGAGTATGCCCTACGCCAAAGTGAAGCTGCGCTACAAGAAGCCAATAGGCAACTTGAGCAACGGGTGCAAGAACGTACTGCTGCGCTCCGCGAAAGTCAAGCCTTGCTGCATACCGTATTGGAACATTCGCCTGCGTTTATCTTTGTGTATGACCTAGATGGTCGCTATATGCTGATCAACCGGAGTGGAGCAAACTTGTTTGGGCTTGCGCCAGAAGAGATCATTGGCAAAACGTGTGATGAACTGGTAGCAGCAGAGCATGTCGAGCGGTGGCGGGATGAAGACCAACAGGTGATAGCTGCGAGAACAGCCCTAGCATTTGAACAGAGCTACCATGATCATGACAACTCCTATACCCACCTGCTGATGAAATTCCCGCTCTTGAACGACCAAAACGAAGTCTACGCTATCGGTGGTATTATCACTGATATAACGAAGCGCAAACAAGATGAACAAGAACTCCAACGCGCCAAAGAAGCAGCTGAAGCTGCCAATCGTGCCAAGAGCACCTTTCTTGCCAATATGAGCCACGAACTCCGCACACCGCTTAATGCCATACTTGGCTTCACGCAGCTACTTGTGCAAGATGTGGATGTACCGTATGAACAGCGGGAAAGTTTGCAGATTATTGAGCGCAGCGGCGAGCACCTGCTGGCACTGATAAACGACATTTTGGAAATGTCCAAAATTGAAGCAGGGCGAGCCAAACTCACGGAAAAAGATTGTGCGCTCAATGTACTGCTGCATGATCTCATAGCCATGTTTCAGCTACGGGCTGAAAAGAAGGGGGTATCTCTCGCACTGAACAAGTTTGCCTACACGCCTGGCTATATCTGTGTGGATGAGAGCAAACTTCGTCAAATATTGATCAATTTGTTGGGCAATGCTATCAAGTTTACGGATAAGGGGAGCGTTACCTTGCAGGTGGCAAGTGATATACCTGAACCTCTCCCCCCAGACTCCGTTGTGCTGCTGCATTTTCATGTGCAAGATACCGGACCTGGCATTGCTGAAGAAGAGCAATCAACCCTGTTTGATGCCTTTACCCAAACAGCTACGGGGATAGCAAAGCAAGAAGGAACAGGGCTTGGCTTGTCTATCTGCAACCACTATGTGCAGATGATGGGGGGAAGCATCACGCTGCAAAGCCAGCCGGGGCATGGTTCGACGTTCTCCTTTTCCATCCCGGTTCAGGTTATTTCCCCTGATCGGGGAGAAAACACTTCCCCACCAAGAAAGATTACGGGAATTGCCAATCATCAACCATACTGGCGTATTCTGGTTGTGGAAGATAGAGACCACAACCGACAGCTCTTGTTGCACATCTTGGAACGACTAGGGTTTGAGGTGCTTGTGGCTATGAATGGCAAAAAAGCAGTGAAACAGTGGGAAGCATGGCACCCACAGCTAATCTTTATGGATATGCGTATGCCGATCATGGATGGCTACGAAGCGACCCGCCAGATACGGCTCAAGCAAGCCACAAGCTCCCATGTTGCTCCCTACATTATTGCCCTCACCGCTGCGACCTTTGAGGAAGACCAACGGAATATGTTGGATGCTGGTTGTGATGCGTGTATCCGTAAGCCCTTTACCACGGAAGACATCTATCAGGTGTTACGCGATTACTTAGCGGTACGCTTTGTGTACGAAGATGCTCAACAACAGGAATCGTCGATAGCGAGTGCTTCTGGTCGTAATGATACGCCACTCCCCCCACTGCCTACAGAATCTTTGCAGATACTCCCTGCTTGGTGGCTCAAAGAACTTCACTATGCGGCGGTACTTGGTAATGTGTTTCTTGCGGAGGAACTTACTGGACAAATCCATGAGGAATATCATGCGCTGGCAGAGCTTATCAACCAGTATGTAGGGGATTTCCAGTTTGAGCAAATCGTGGTCGCCGTAGAACCGCTCATATAGTGTATGTGGGGGGAAATCTCGTTTCTCTCCTCTCTCAATCCCCATCTGTCTCACCATCCCCTACCCCGCATCCTACCGCGCCCCCCCCTGCCCCCTCTCCCATAAAGGGCGAGGGGGAGCCGCACCCCTGCCCGGTTCCCCTTCTCCCGTGTAGCGGGGGAAGGGGCAAGGGGATGGGGGCTTGTTTATTTCCCTCTCCCCCTGCCCCCTCTCCCATAAAGGGCGAGGGGGAGCCGCTACCTGCACGGTTCCCCTTCTCCCCTCGGTGGGGGAAGGGGCAGGGGATGGGGGGATGCGTGGTGGGACACGGAGCGGGGGCAAGGGGGGAGCGAGTCGCTATACGCCTTTTTATGACCAGGGAAAAGAGTCTACCCCAACCCCATTTGACATTCCCTAGTTGACACACATTCTGCTTTGCTGTAACATAATGTCTACAAAGACCCTCATTGTGGAAAATACAAGTACAAGACCTCCAGTCGTAGGACAAATTCGATGTGAGGCTAGACGGAAAAGGATTCTTTAATGCAAGAATACATAGACAAGTTCTTAGAACACCTAGAAGAAAAAGAGCTAACAGAAAACACCATTGCCGCCTATCGAACGGACCTAGAACAGTTCGTTTCTTTTTTGCTTGAGCGTGGTACTCCAGATTGGAAGAGCGTAGCCCACGAGGATATACTAGCATTCATGCTCTTCTTGCGTGAACGCCGCTATGCCAACTCAACGGTTGCCCGTCGCACTGCAGCAGTCAAATCGTTTTGCTCCTACTTGGAAAAAAACCATTTGATAGACCAAAACCCGACAAAAGGGATAGACTCTCCAAAAGTAGATCGCTGTCCTCCGCATGCTATCTCTCCCCACCAGATAGATGATCTCCTCGAGCTACCTATGCGGAATGCCACTCCTGATAGTCTCCGCGACAAGGCTATGCTCGAATTGCTCTATGCAACGGGTATGCGGGTAAGCGAGCTTGTCGCCTTAGATGTCCAAGATATTGATATGGATACAGAAACCTTGCGCTGTATTGGCAAGCAGGATCGGGGACGTACCCTGCCGCTCAGTGCCACCGCTGTCACGGCGTTGGAAGAATACCTTGATATTGGTCGCCCCCAACTCTTGCGAAGTAACGGGGAAAACAATGGTGAACTGTTCCTCAACCATCGGGGCAGACGTTTGACCCGCCAGGGGTTCTGGCTCATTCTCAAGAGCTACGCCGAGAAGCTAGGACTAACCAATCTTACCCCCCACACCTTGCGCCATTCGTTTGCAGCACATATGCTCAACAATGGGGCTGAACTGCGCGAGGTGCAAGCATTGCTTGGGCATGCATCTCTCTCGACCACCCAAATCTATACTACGCTCCCAACCAATGGGGATGGCGAAAAGAACCATACGTCCAATGGACGGCTACCAAACATGACGGTCAAGCAAGCAACGGGTAAATCTCAGCAGGTTGAGCCGGAAACCGTGGAGGTTTCTTAACCCACTCTTGTAGGGAATACTAAAGAAGAGGTCATCTATGGCTGCTCATACCCTCGATCAACTCGTCTCGCTCTGCAAACGACGGGGATTTCTCTTTCCAGGGAGCGATGTCTACGGCGGTTTGCAAGGGACATATGATTATGGACCACTCGGTGTTGAACTCAAGAATAATGTCAAAATGGCGTGGTGGCGTGCCAATGTGTATGAACGGGACGATATGGAAGGGCTAGATGCTGCTATCCTGATGAACCGTCTCGTTTGGAAATACTCTGGTCATGAAGACACCTTCATAGACCCACTGGTAGATTGTCGACAGTGCAAAAGCCGCTGGCGTGCCGACCAAATCGGCAAAACATGTCCAACGTGTGGTTCATCAGATTTGACCGACCCTCGCCCCTTCAATCTGATGTTTAAAACCCAGGTGGGACCTATAGCAGGTGAAAACACCTTTGCCTACCTGCGCCCAGAAACGGCACAGGGGATTTTTGTCAACTTTGCCAACGTGCAAGCGACTACCGGGCGCAAACTTCCCTTTGGTATTGCCCAAATAGGTAAAGCCTTTCGGAACGAAATAACCCCCCGCAATTTCATCTTTCGGGTACGCGAATTTGAACAGATGGAAATTGAGTATTTCGTTATGCCGGGTGAGGAAGATGCATGGCACGAGCAATGGCTGGAAACCCGCCTTGCTTGGTGGGAAAGTGTGGGGCTACGCCGAGACAATTTGCAGGTCTACACTGTCCCCCGCGAAGAACTTGCCCACTACTCAAAGGCGACCTATGACCTGATGTACCGCTATCCCATTGGCTTTGAAGAGCTAGAAGGTATCGCCAGTCGAACCGACTATGACCTCGGTTCGCACTCACGAGAGCAAGACCGCCTGAATCTCACCGCACGAGTGCCCCCCAATAGCGACAGTGTGGCAAAGCTAACCTACTATGACCAGGAAAACCGCCAACATATCGTTCCCTTTGTCATAGAGCCATCGGCGGGGGTAGACCGTGGGGTGCTGGCAATCTTAACAGAAGCCTATGAAGAGCAACAGGTCAAGCAACTCAGCGAAGACCGCCAACAGGCAGTGGCGGATGCTTTAGCCAGCTTTCTCAAGAGCGTGGGACGCAATGACAAGATTTCTGCCGAAAACCGCGATGCCCTGCTGGCAGCCGGTGAGGAAATCCAGCATGATTTACCTGCCGCCCTACCACGGGTGCAAGCCCTGCTCGATATGCCTGGAGCAGGCAACATAGATGTGGGTAAGAAATTGCGGGGGCAGGCAAACCCGGCTATAGATGAAGCCTTCCGCACCGTGCTGCATCTCAAACCTGCCCTAGCTCCTATCAAGGTAGCGGTGTTGCCTTTGAAGCGTAACAATGAGGAAATTGTCGGGATAGCAAAGCACATCCGTAAAACCCTCCAAGCGACTGGCATGCTCCGTACAGTCTATGATGACACGGGAGCTATCGGGAAATTGTACCGTCGGCAGGATGAGATAGGTACACCATACTGCATTACCGTAGACTTTGACACGTTAGGCGATGGCAAAGACCCGGCTATGAAGCATACCGTCACAGTGCGAGATCGGGATAGCATGGACCAGGAGCGTGTCCCGATAGACGAACTGGTCGGCTATCTGACCGAACGTATGCGATAGCAGAAAAATGGAGACAACTGGATATAGGTGCTAGGGGGCATGGCAATGTCCAATTTACCATTCCAACTCAGGACAAACGGAGCCACACTATGGACGAAGGACAAGGGCAATACACCATCCCGACTCGTGTGTACCTTACGCAAGGTCAACGTAAGCAACTGATGCAGATGATCAGTACCTATCAGGTAGATGTTCCCGAACTCTTGACGGAGCTACTCGTGAGCTTTCTTGAGCATCTTCCCAAAGAGGACCAGGAAGAACTGCTTGAAGCAGAACCGGTGCAAGATAGCGCAGCAGACT
Organism: uncultured Chloroflexaceae bacterium; assembly: GCA_964410555.1. GTDB lineage: Bacteria > Chloroflexota > Chloroflexia > Chloroflexales > Chloroflexaceae > JAAUSY01. Next base: position 22,917 of record CAYPHM010000054.1, read on the forward strand.
TGCGAAAGCGGCGGACAGAGCTACGACGGCTCCGGGCTAATGTTGCGGCACGAGGCAATGATGCACCGGGGTGGTTTGCTGGCTATGTAGCCGAACTAGAACGCGAGATACATCGGCTGGAGGGCATCGTTGCCAAAGAAGATACGCCTTGATCAGTTGCTCGTGGCACACGGGATGGCAGAGAGCCGCGCCCGGGCGCAAGCCCTGCTTATGGCGGGGGTCGTGCGGGTTGATGGACAGGTGCAGACAAAAGCCGGGCAGCGTGTGCATGACCACAGCGATATAACAGTTGATCAGAGACTCCCCTACGTTAGCCGTGGGGGGTACAAGTTAGCCCATGCGCTGGATACCTTCAGCCTGTCCCCCAATGGCTTGGTTGCTCTTGATGTGGGGGCATCTACCGGCGGCTTTACCGATGTGCTGTTGCAGCGGGGCGCATCGGCAGTCTATGCTGTGGATGTAGGCTATGGGCAGCTTGATTGGCGATTGCGGCAGGATGCACGGGTTATTTCACTAGAGCGAACCAATATTCGCTACTTAGAAACGCTGCCTGGCGACAGTGAACGGGTGGAGTGTTGCACGATTGATGTGTCGTTCATCTCGCTGCGCCTTATCCTGCCTGTAGTGCGCCGCTTTCTCGCGGATAATGGTTGGGTGGTTGCCCTGATTAAACCCCAGTTTGAAGCAGGTTCCCAAGATGTGGGCAAGGGAGGGGTAGTACGAGATGCTACGGTGCATAGGCGAGTGCTGCGTGAAATATTGGATGCTGCTGCCCCCTTTGGCTTTACCGCTCGTGGACTGACCCGCTCCCCCATACGCGGACCAGCTGGCAATAGCGAGTTTCTCGTGTGGTGGGGCTTAGACATCCAGACAGTCGACCACGCCGATCTCATTCGTCAAGGTATGGATAGGGTAGGGTAGGGTTTACGGGCAGGGGTAGGGTAGGGGAGAGTAAACAAGGTCTCACCGGTCAGCCCCCATCCCCTGCCCTTCCCCCGCAAGCGGGAGCAGGGAGACCATACAGCTCCCCCTCGCCCTATGGGAGAGGATGCGGGGGGGAGAAGGGCAAATTTTGTTTGATTGTGCGACTTTGCCATCGCCCTGCCCCACCATTTGACAGTCCCCTTGATTCCGCATACTATGGCATTTTACCGGAGGCGTTATCCTCTGGATTTGTAGATATTACCTTTTTTAGCATAAGGAGTTTTCAGTTATGAGGCATACCCTAACACGGCTCCTGCTGATTATAGCAGGATTACTAATCATCAGTGCTTGTGGGGCAAGTCAGACACAACCTGCTGCTAAAGCACCAGCAGCAACCGAAGCACCAGCAGCAACCGAAGCACCAGCAGGAGATGAGGACACGGACACGACATCCGATGACGACATGGACGCTGAGGAGAACATGGACGCTGAGGAGAACATGGACGCTGAGGCAGACATGGACGCTGAAGAAGACATGGACGCTGAAGAAGACATGGATGCTGAAGAAGACATGGACGCTGAAGAAGACATGGACGCTGAAGAAGACATGGACG
>CAYPHM010000054.1:24554-28062 GCA_964410555.1 uncultured Chloroflexaceae bacterium
AAGAAGACATGGACGCTGAAGAAGACATGGACGCTGAAGAAGACATGGACGCTGAAGAAATTACAACTGCATTGGATGAACTTGATAGCTATATCGTTGAAATGATGTTCTCCATAGATGGTATGGATGAAGAAGGGCAAGACCAAAGTGGCACAGTAGAGATGATGATTAAAGCAAACAACATGACCGGCAATCAGCATATCCACCTTGTAGCTTCTGGTCCAACATTTGAGGAAAGCGGTATGCCAGCAACAGATGCCGATATGTACATCGTAGATGGCACAACCTACATTAACGCTGCCATTCCAGGAATGGATGAAGCCCAATGTTTCAGCTACCCCGGTGAAGATAGCGGTATGATGCTAGACCCCAACGATATTCTCGAAGGCATGGATATGGAAGGTAACACGCTAGAAGAAGAAGGCGTGACGGTCAATGGCATTGTCTGCGATCACTACAGCATTGATGAAGAAAGCGGCGGTTTTGGTGAACTTAGTGAAGTAGAAACTGCTGAAGGCGATATTTGGATTGCCCAAGATGGCGGCTATCTAGTTAAGTTAGATGCAGAGTTCACTGGTCAGGATTCCTCTGGTATTGATGGAACCTTTACCATTTCCTACAACCTCACTGATGTGGACAGTGATGTCACAATTGAACTCAGCGAAGCATGCGAAAATGCTACTGACCCAAGCATGATGATGCCAGATATGGAAGAGATGCCCGAAGACCTCGAAGAGATGCCCGAAGACCTCGAAGAGCCCCCCGAACAACCGTAGGGAACTCTCCTAAGCAACCCAAGACCTCATCAGGGGCAGTAGGAATGACCTGCTGCCCCTAACAGATTATTTTTTGATGCGTATGTTACCCAAAACCCTTGTACTCATAAGTGTGCTGGTCGGTATGCTCGTTGTTACCAGTGCATGCGGGGGAGGTGTGCCAGCTTCAGCCCCCACAACCCCTACCCCTCAACCAACATGGACGCTCCCCACCCCCTACCCATCTCTCCCCCCACCCACCCCCACGCCTACGCTCCGCTCGGCTACCCTCCCACTGACACTGACCATGACTACCTCGAAGCCTGCCTATACGATCTCTATCACTCCCGCCAAAGGGCTAGACACCCTCGCAGGGTATCGTATGGAAATACGCTTTTCCTTCAAGGACCAGTACCACGCGGGCAAAGAGGGAAGTACCACAATGATAATGCATGTCAACAATATTTCAGATACGCTCTCTACTCAGCTCTCTATGACGGGATCGTCTTTTACGTATATGCCGGTAGATTCCTCTTCCGTAGAGCTGTATACCATAGATCAAACTACCTATATGTACTCAACCGTGGCTGATACAGGGGAGCTAACATGTACCCGTATGCTGCAAGACCTAGCAATGCCCCCGCTCAATCCCAATCACCTGATAGGTACCCTACACCAAGCCCGTCTTATCAATAAAGGGGCAACAATCAGTGGTTTGATGACTGATCACTATGTGCTAGATAATCCCAAAACCTTCTTTGGGGAGATACAATCAGTGGAAACAGCCCTGGTGCATTTTTGGGTAGCGCAAGATGGGGGGTACATGGTGAAACTTGACGCAGAGGCAACCGGGACACACCATTTGCCAAATGCTCCAGAACATCTCCCAGAAAGGACTCCTGAAGTGGTGCAAGGGACGTTTATCCTATCCTACCTGTTGAGTGATATAGATCAACCACGCGCAATTGAGCTACCAGAGCTCTGTACCCATGCGCGTGATGGAATCCCTCCACAGCCAACACCAGAAACCCCAGGCGAATCATCGTAGTAAGCATGTCCGTTTGTAGAGACGTTTTCCCCCTCCTCTGCCTTCCCCCACTACGTGGGAGAAGGGAGTCGGAATCCCCATCACCCTATTCACGCCGCGAGGGTCAACGAGCGGATGTTTGGAGCGGGGAATGGGGGAACCGGGATTGTTCCATCCCCCTACTTCGGTAAACCATACCTTACCAACATGCTTGGACTAACTCCGTAGGATCAATGTTTACACTACCAGACCAGACTTGGTAATCAAGGTGGGGACCACTAGACATCCCCGTGTTGCCAACCAAACCAATCACCGTCCCTGCCGCAACGTATGCCCCATGCTCAACTAGCACCTCGGACAAGTGGGCATAGTTTGTGCGCCATCCCCCCCCACTAACCGACACCTGATTTCCACCGGGGTAGCTAGCAAACACCACTGATGCTGTGCCACTATGGGTAGCAACCACAGGTACCCCTTGCGTTTCTGCAGGAGAAGCCAACGCGAGGTCAATTGCTCCCCATTCTTCTGCTGGCGCATGTGTCCCGACCCCATACCCTTGCGTCAACACAATACGTCCGCTGGCAGGCTGAAGGGGGCATCCGTAAGGACCTGCATCGATTAGCCAAACGTTCGCTGCCGTTGGTATGGGGGTAGGTGTAGGGGTGGAGGTAGGCGTAGGGACTTCCGGAGCACGTAGTATCCTATCGGCGGGGATAGTTGGTAGCAATGCCCACTCTTCGCGCACATCTTGCACTGTGCCTCCCCGTCCGTGGTTCTGTGACAAGTTGCTATAGCTAAAAAGCGGCTGTTTGGTTATCGTGATGTGTTGGGGGGTAGGAGTTTGTGCTTTAGGCTGTGCTTGGGTTGTCTGCATCCAAACAGGCGAGACCATAACCACACTGAGTACGCCAACAAAGAGGAGCATAAAGAACAGCATATGGCGGCGAATAGCTGCGACAAACCTATTGGTTATCGAACTAGTGCGAGGGTTTGTTGGCAGATCGTCACAGAAGGTCTCTTGGGGCACTCCAAATACCAACGCCAGTTTTGCCCGTTCGTTGGCGTTCAATCTAGCTCTCCCCGCTTCAACCCGTGTGAGTTTGTAGGCAGAGATGCCAGTGATGTGGGACACCCCCCGAATAGTCAGTCTATAGGTTTCGCGCAAGTGGCGGAGATTGGACATAATGGTTACGCTTCTTTCTCGTACTACAGAAGTATGAACATCTGTCTACTTGAACGAAGGGGCAAAAAGGGCTGTTGCTAGGGGAGATTACTCCAAGATGACAGAGGAAGTCATGGGTTTCACTCCCTCAATCTACTTTTTACCCGCTTCCCTTTGCCATGATTCTGCATTTCATTCCCCCTCCCCACACTTTGCATTATGTGCTATCATATCCCCAAACACCCACCATCCCCCAAGCGGGGTTTGGTTCTCTCTTATAAAAGATATAAGGGAAAAACCTATGATGACGATGACCCACACGTACCGCTACCGTATTATGACCCGTTTCGGTATTGCGCTTCTGAGTATACTATCCCTTTTCCTTGTCGCACAAGTGACCGGAGGTATTCCCTATACGACAACCCCCGAAGCACCCGTTGCGCTTGCCGCCGCTCCCGACACCCTCTCCCCCTACCCCCTCTCCCGACACCCGCTCCCCCCTACCCCCTGCTCCCATAAAGGGCGAGGGGGAGGAGCACCTGCCCGGTTCCCCTTCTCCCCTCG
>CAYPHM010000055.1:0-28057 GCA_964410555.1 uncultured Chloroflexaceae bacterium
ACCGGGCGACTCCCCCTCGCCCTTTATGGGAGCGGGGGCAGGGGGAGCGGGTGTCGCCCTTTATGGGAGAGGGGGCAGGGGGAGCGGGTGTCGCCCTTTATGGGATCGGGGGTAGGGGGGAGCGGGAAACAAGCGGGATCGGACAACTAAAATATGTACAGGAGCAAAGGAAAACCCCCTCCCAATTGTACTTGGGAGGGGGTAAGCGTTGTAACACGCTCCCCATACGTTCAAATATATCTATAAGCTATGCGACGAGTTCACTCTCAAGGACCATCTCAACAGGAATATGCTGGATATCTGGTTTTGGCTGTATCGCAGGGGCTTTGCGGGCTGCCCGGCGGAGCCGATATTCCATTACTGCCAAGACTTCATCAGTCGGAGCGGATACCATCGCTGCGGCATTTGCGAGATTCATCCGTGCTGTGGCATCAATGTTGTGCAAGCGAAAAGCGTTGCCGGCTTCTGGCACGGTGGTGACATATGATTGTATTTTCTTCTGCTCAAGTATGTGCTTTCTCATGGCTACCCTCCTTGTATTTGTTACTGCGCTGTGAACTACACTCGATATAAGGAACTCTTTTTACATTTCACTGTGGAGTTTCGAGTGATCAATTGCTCCGTTGCAATTGCTTTACTAAACATATGATAACACGCGATATGGACAAAATCAACAAAAACAGACGTAATGTATTTGTGTATTATGTACAAACTTACCCCCGACTTAGCAAAATGATCTATAATTTCTCCTAATATGGACCTGTACGTACCTAGTCTGGAGTACCCTATGCGATACCAACAACCATCCCTATGGCTCATAGCCCTTGTCCTTACCCTGCTGCTCGCCACAGCCTGCACCAGTGCCAAGCCTATCCCACTGGAATCTCTTCTTACCCCAACTGTACCAATTATCCCATCGGCTACCCTCGTGGCTAGGGAGCAAACGGCTGCTGTTCCTACATCGCCGTTTCCTTCTGATACCCCTACTCTGCTTGCTGCAACAGCGCCTGCTCCCGCTGCTCCCATCACCGCCACACCCATTCCCTTGTTGCTTGCTTCGCCTACCCCTATCAGAAGCCATCTTCCCACGCCCGCTAGTACCCCATCATTGGTGCTTGCTAACAATGAAACGTGGAAATCCAATGGTTGGTTGTTCACCGTGTCCAACTTCACCTATGAGACTTTTTCTCATCCCCACTTTGCCTTACAGAACACCACCGGACGTACGGTTCTACTACCGCCATTCAGTGCCAAAAACTTTACTATCACTTCAGACAGCGGCGAAATCTTTGCGCCATGTAGCACAAAGGGCAGTGGGTGGTATAATACATGGTGGCAAACCTATGGAGAAACACTATTGCAACCTGGTGAGACATTAGCATGGGACTGGACCTTTTCCCCATACGACCCGGAACATCGCGCATGCGATACGTATTCCCACAGCAAAGCCCCCATCCCTGCCCATGCTCACACGTTGACACTGACTATCGAACGTATCGGTACCATAATACCGCAAATTCACTGGCAAACGACCATACCACGACCCTAGAAACAGAGAAGACGTTATGAATCGTGTACCCAATAGCTACAAAAACCTACAGACCTTTGTCCAATACCTAGAGAAACGGGGAGAACTACGCCGTATCAAGACCCCTGTCTCAGCCGAACTGGAGATTACCGAAATAACAGACCGGGTAAGTAAGAGCAAAGACCACAACTATGCGCTGCTTTTTGAGCAGGTACGTGGCTATGACATGCCATTACTCATCAATATGATGGGGTCAGAGAATCGTATGGCATGGGCATTAGGGCTAGATACGCTTGACGAACTGCGCCAGCGTATCAGCAGCATGATCAAGCCGCAATTTCCCCAGGGCTTTTTGGAGACCGTGAGCAAACTCGGTGAGCTGTCCGAGGTGGTGCGCTATCGTCCCAAGACGGTAGAGAGCGGACCCTGCCAGCAGGTTGTCTTGACTGGCAATGAAGTCAATCTCTCCCGCTTGCCTATCCTGACTTGTTGGCCCGAGGATGGCGGACCGTACATCACCCTGCCAATGGTCATTAGCCGTGACCCAAGCACTGGTGCTCGCAATGTGGGGATGTATCGGCTTCAGGTGTATGATAAGCAGACGCTTGGAATGCACTGGCAAATCCACAAGGGGGGAGCAGAGCATCAACGCCTCGCCAACGAAAAGGGCAAACAGCGTATGGAAGTCGCTATCGTTATTGGCTGCGACCCGGCAACAATCTATGCTGGCAGTGCGCCGTTGCCACCGGGGATAGACGAGATAATGCTGGCAGGCTGGTTGCGCCGTGAGCGGGTAGAGATGGTAGCATGTAAGACAATAGACCTTGAGGTGCCTGCCCACGCCGAGATTGTGCTAGAAGGGTGGGTAGACCCGACAGAGAAGCGGCTTGAGGGCCCCTTTGGTGATCACACCGGCTTCTATTCGCTGGCAGATACGTACCCCGTCTTTCACGTTCAGGCTATCACCATGCGCCAGAAGCCTATCTATGCGACAACGATTGTGGGCAAGCCCCCCCAAGAAGACTACTGGCTTGGCAAGGCAACCGAACGGCTTTTCCTACCGCTTATCCAGTTGGTGGTACCAGAGGTGGTAGACTACACCATGCCGGCGGCAGGGGTGTTTCACAACCTTGTTGTGGTCAGCATCAAGAAACGCTACCCTGGACAGGCTCGCAAGGTGATGTATGCAATGTGGGGGTTGATGCTAATGTCGCTCTCCAAGTATATTTGGGTGGTGGACGAGGATGTCAATGTGCATGATATGGATGAGGTGTTGTTCCATGTGACGAGCAACACTGACCCACGGCGAGATATGGTGTTTGCCGATGGTCCGCTCGATGCGCTTGACCATGCCGCTGACCACTTTGCCTATGGGAGCAAGATGGGCATTGATGCCACGCGCAAAGACCCCACACTAGACCGCTTCCCCCGCGAGTGGCCCTCGGATTTGCAGATGGCTGAGGAGATTGTCGAGCGGGTGACGCGCCAATGGAAGAAGTATGGGATAACATAGCGGGGGAAGGAGTTAGGGGATAGAACCATCACCGTCGAGATGTTGCATGCAACGGCTCGACAAGAGCCTTTCGTGTTTGGGAAAAAAGTCTGCCACACACCGGCGTTTGCTCCCACTTGTCTGGTACGGTATAATGAAACGGGTTTCCTCCAAGTAGAGATGGGTATGGCATCACAAGCACTGTATCGAAAATGGCGCTCACAAACATTTGATGAACTGGTAGGCCAAGATCACGTCTTACAGACCCTGCGAAACGCGATCCTTGAAGATCGTATCGCCCATGCCTACCTTTTTACCGGTCCCCGTGGCGTTGGTAAGACAAGCATGGCACGCTTGCTGGCAAAAGCCGTTAATTGTACTGCTCCACAAGCCGAGCGTCCTTGTGGAGTATGCGATTCGTGCCGGGCTATTGCCGATGGGCGAATGGTAGATGTTATCGAGATGGACGCGGCATCCCATACTAGCGTGGATGATGCCCGCGAGCTTATCGAGCGGGTACAGTTTCGCCCAACTATGGGCAATACGAAAGTCTACATCATTGATGAAGTGCATATGCTTTCCACTGCCGCCTTTAATGCCCTGCTCAAAACGCTAGAAGAACCGCCGCCCCACGCGCTCTTTGTGATGGCGACTACTGAAGTGCATAAGGTACCGGCAACCATCCTTTCGCGTTGTCAACGGTTCACCTTTGCCCGTCATACCAATGCAGCCATAGCCGAGCATATTCGCCACATAGCCGAGCAGGAAGAGCTCGACCTAGAAGCCGGCGTTGCAGAAGCCATTGCCCGTGCCGCCACCGGCAGTATGCGTGATGGCATTGGCGTGTTGGAACAGGTACGCTCCTTCTCCCGTGGCACCATCACCCTAGAGCAGGTGCAAAGTTTGCTAGGGATGAGTAGCTCAACCGAGATAGCCACGCTGATAGATGCCCTGCTCGATAGTGATGTGTCGCGGGTGTTGCGAACGATCAATGGCATAGCAGACCAGGGAACGGATATGCGCCAGTTTACCCGTGACCTGATAGATCACCTACGCTCATTGATGGTACTGATGGCAACAGGAGATCGTACGCTTATCGACGGGGGAGAGGATGAGCAAGCTATCTTTGCAGGATGGATGAGCCGGGGGCATATTGGTTCCGTGATGCACTGGATTAAGCTGTTTAGTAATCTGGACTACCAACTCCGCACGAGTCCCTATGGACACCTGCCGCTAGAATTGGCAGCGGTAGAGGCGTTGGTTGCACCGGCACAGATAGCTTCCCCACCTGCATCAACCCCTCCACCTACGCCTGCCCGCGCCCCACGCAAGCCATCATCACCATCACCAAGCCCTGCCCCACCTAAGAAAGCGGCACCACCGCCACCAGCAGCGGTAGCGGCAGAGCCACCACCAGCGGCACCAGCAGCGGCAATGGCAGAGCCACCACCAGCGGCACCAGCAGCGGCAGAGCCAGAATCACAGGATGAGCCACCATACTCTCCCCATTCAGCCGATACCCAAGCAGGAGATGATGGGCAGGATGAGGACGAGGGAGACGGTGACGAAGAGGATACCTCGCTCTTAGGGCAGATCGAGCAGGTATGGCAGCATGTTGTGCGGGATGTTCGCCCCTTTGATTCTGCTTTGCAAGCCATATTGCGGGGGGTGCAGCCGGTAGATATTGAAGACACAACTGTGGTCTTGCTGGCATCCTCAAAGTTTCACAAAGAAAACATTGAGAAACCACGCAAACGGCAAATTGTCGAGGAAGTATTGAGCAAACACATGGGAGCTACATTTGCCATTCGGTGTACTTTTGAAGCACCAAAGAAAAAAAAAGACTTCCGACGGCAAGTGAAGACGGCACGTAAAGACCAACTTGTGAGTGCAGCTATGAACATTTTTAATGCGGATATTATCAAGATAGAAGAAGAATTACCTGATTAAGGAGAAAGAACCACGTATGAATCCACGTCAAATGCAGCAAATGGCGATGAAAATGCAACGTCAAATGCAACAGATACAGGAAGAACTCGCCAATGAAATCATCGAGGGAACCGCAGGGGGAGGAGCTATTACCGTCACAATGAATGGTCATCGTGAGATTAAAGGGGTAGCTATCTCGCCTGAAGTAGTAGACCCAGAAGATGTCGAGATGCTGCAAGACCTGTTGGTCGCTGCGTTTAGCGATGCAAACAAGAAAGCCCAAGATTTGGCAGAAGAGCGGCTCGGTCCCATTGCGGGTGGTTTGCAGATACCGGGGATGATGTAATATACCCCTCACCCTGGCATGGGGGGGGAACCGTCTTACAAGGGTAGGTCATGCTGAGCAAAACCCACCACGTTATGACCCTCTCCCCCTGCCCCCTCTCTCATAAAAGGGCGAGGGGGAGCCGCACCCTGCCCAGGTTCCCTTTTCCCGCGTAGTAGGGGAAGAGCAGGGGATGGCGGCTGCCCGGTGAGACGTTGCATACAACGTCTCTACAACTTGACCTACCCTTGAAAGGGGGAAACCGTTACCGTCACCCCCCCTGCTCAGGGGAAACTCCGCTCAGAAATGAGTGAAACCATCAAAGAAGCCATAATCATCTCATGGTAAAGCATGTTCAAGAGTGTGGGTAATAGACAAATATTTCCAGGAGAAAAGACAAGGTGGCAGAGGATATTCTCGTTGAACCGGTTGCTCGCTTGATAGAAGCATTTGGGCGATTGCCGGGGATTGGTCCCAAAACAGCATCCCGTTTGACGTTCTTTCTCTTGAGGGAAGAAGAAGATCTGTCCCGTTCGCTTGCGCGAGCACTCGTGGAGATGAAAGAGCATGTGCGCTTTTGCTCACGGTGCTACAATATCTCTGTGGATGAACTATGCAAGGTATGCGCCAACAGTTCCCGCGATCAACGGACCATCTGTGTGGTTGAAGAACCGCTTGATGTCCTAGCGTTGGAGCGAACATCCTCCTATATAGGGCTATACCACGTATTGCATGGGCATATCTCACCGCTTGAGGGTATCTATCGTGAGCATCTACGGATAGAAGAACTCATCAGGCGAGTGCGAAGCGAACCTGTCGAAGAGATTATCCTAGCGACCAACCCTAATACTGAGGGGGAAGCAACGGCTTTTTTGCTGCTACGTGACCTCGCCCCGCTTGGGGTACGGGTTACTCGGTTGGCACGAGGGCTGCCCACCGGCGGCGACCTCGAATGGGCAGACACGGAAACGCTAGGGTCGGCATTGACAGGACGGCAGGAAATGTAGAAGCAGCATTTGTGTTGGCAGGAGCGGTACCTAACTATGTTGATGGATTATTTATATGAAGCGGTGGATGTCGTCACCGATGCCCGGATTGCCGGCGTGATTGGTGCCGATGGAATCGGCGTTGAGATGCTCTTGGATGTCGAGAGCGTTCCCCATGATATACGTGCGGCAGAGCTAGAGTTGGCATCGTTGGTAGCATCGTGCAACCGCACAGCAGATAGGCTTTCGGTGGGGCAGGTGTATGATGTCGTCTTTCACACGGATGAGCTTACCTACCTGTTGTCTCTGATTATCCCCGGCTATTTTGCGGTGCTTGGTGTGCTGCCAGATGGCAATATGGACCGAGCACGGTTTGCGCTCTGGCAAATCGTCAACCGCTGCCAAACGGATCTCTAGGACTACCCCTTAATCCTCTTCTTTCAGGGGTAGGGCATGGTTGTAGAGCCGTCCGGTCTCCCTTCTCCCGCTTGCGGGGGAAGGGATGGGATGGATGCTGACCATCGAGACGTTGTATGCAACGCCCCTACACCAACACCCCCCCATTTCTCATCTTTACCAAATCCTTACACGTTTCTTATTTTTTCCTGAAACTTCTCCTATACTATAGACCTTACAGTAGTCTGTGTTCCTAACGGTTTGGTTTCTCGATCTCTCGCCAAAATCAAAAAGGATGGATGGTGAGAAGCTAACAGCTACGCCGTGTTAGGAATATTTGGTAAAACATTGGGTAAGAGACCGGTTGTGAAAGGAGAAACGGATTTTATGAGTGATCATAACATGAGTGAATCCAGCCAACACCAAGATCGTATGCAGCAATATTGGAAGAAAAACATTTCCATTATTGGCGCACTGTTGGCAGTATGGGCGGTTGTATCCTATGGCTTTGGTATTCTATTGGTAGAACCGATGAACAACATCCTGATGCCAGGGAGTGGCTTACCTTTGGGTTTCTGGTTTGCCCAACAGGGAGCTATCTACGTGTTCGTCGTATTGATTTACATTTACGCAAAAGCCCTGGACAAGCTAGACAAAGAATTTGACGTAAACGAGTAATTGAAAAAGAGGAGAACAACACATGTCTGTTGAAATGTGGACGTACCTCTTGGTAGCTCTCTCCTTTGGGGGATACCTCTATATTGGGTACGCCAATCGCGTTCGAGATACCAGAGGGTTTTACGTAGCGGGACAGGGTGTCCCGGCTTTTGCGAATGGTGCTGCAACTGCCGCAGACTGGATGTCCGCTGCTTCGTTCATTTCTATGGCAGGGCTTATCGCCTTTCTTGGCTATGATGGGTCTGTCTATCTGATGGGTTGGACCGGCGGCTACGTGCTGTTAGCCATGTTGCTCGCTCCCTACCTGCGAAAATTTGGCAAGTATACCGTGCCGGACTTCGTGGGAGACCGCTACTACTCCAGTACGGCGCGTGCGGTTGCCGCGGTCTGTGCCGTGTTCGTCTCTTTTACCTACGTTGCTGGTCAGATGCGGGGGGTGGGTATCGTCTTTAGCCGCTACTTGGGCGTGTCTATCCCGGTTGGGGTCACTATCGGTATGGCAATTGTGGCGTTCTTTGCTGTTATCGGTGGTATGAAAGGCATTACTTGGACGCAGGTTGCTCAATACTTTGTGCTCATCTTTGCCTATATGATCCCGGCTATCGCGCTCTCTATGCAGATTACGGGTATACCTGTTCCTCAATTAGCATTTAGCTTTGCAGACCTAGCCCCACGCTTGAATGATCTGCAAACGAGCTTGGGTATGAAAGAGTACATCGCGCCCTTCGTTGGGAAGCCGATGCAGGACGTGCTCTTTATTACCATTGCGCTTATGGTGGGTACTGCTGGTCTACCCCACGTTATTGTGCGCTTCTACACCGTGCCAAACGTGCGGGCTGCTCGCTACTCTGCGGGTTGGGCGTTGGTCTTCATTGCGCTGCTCTACACCACTGCTCCAGCTATTGCCGTTATCGCCAAGTACAACCTGTTGGACACGCTTAACGAAATGGATCGTGGTTCCATAAGCCGCAATGCAGAAACCGGTATGCTTGATGTTAATGTCCAGGGTGAAAGTCTGGAATGGATTGGCAAGTGGGAAAAACCCGGTTTGCTCAAGTTTACCGATGACAAAAATGGCGATGGTTTGATTAACTTTGATGCAGGAAACGCTTTTACTGGCGGCAAGCCTTCTGTTGATGATCTTGCTGATGATATGCCGCCTGGCGACACAACAACCGAAAACGAAGTCTACATTGACCGGGACATTATCGTGCTGTCTACCCCAGAGGTTGCGAATCTGCCCGCCCCGATTATCGCATTGGTTGCAGCAGGGGGTCTAGCAGCGGCACTTTCCACAGCTTCTGGTCTGCTTTTGGTTATCTCCAGTTCTGTGTCGCACGATCTCTACTATCGCTTGGTTAATCCCAACGCTTCTGAAAAAGAGCGTCTCTTGGTAGGCCGTGGGGTTATCTTTGTGGCAGTGGTGATTGCTGGTTTGCTAGGCATATTCCCGCCCGCATTTGTGGCGCAGGTGGTGGCATTTGCCTTTGGTCTAGCAGCATCGAGTTTCTTCCCCATTATCATCTTGGGTATCTTCGACAAGCGCACTAACAGCGCCGGGGCTATCGCTGGTATGGTTGTGGGTATCGTCTTTACGTCTGCCTACATTGTGGGGGAGAAGTGGCTTGGTATGCCCAAGTGGTTCTTTGGGATAAGTGCTGAGGGTATTGGGACGTTGGGGGCTATCCTCAACTTCACCGTAGCGATTATCGTTTCTCGCGTTACCCCCCCACCACCCCAAGAAATCCAGGAACTGGTCGAGTCGGTGCGTGTCCCGCGTGGCTCAGGTTCCGCTTCTGCACACTAGGAGCCACGTTCGCGTATCTATCTACTCTACTACGCCATACAACAACTGTAACAAAAGGGGATGGGGCAAGTGCCTTATCCCCTTTTGGGTGTCCGGCTATCACCCCCATATTGCACCTCGGTGATGAATATGCTAGTATAAGGCAACAAATTTTAGACCTTGCAAAAGCAATAGAAACAACCAGCAAAACCCACAGCAATGTGAAGGAAGGAGTAGTTTAGGTGCCGGTCAACATACAGGGTGTGATAGCAAAGAGTACAGATGGGTCACGGGTGCGTATCGTCAAATGGGTACCCCAAAAAAACCTCATAGCCGCTGGCATATGGGATGCCGTATTGGTATGGAACGCCACAACTGGGCGGGTTCTCCACCGGTTGAAAGGGCATACTAACATTGTGGCAAGCATGGCAGTCAGTCCCGATGGGCGCATTATCGCCTCGAAGAATGATGATGCCTCTATTCAGCTTTGGGATGTGGAAACTGGCGAAGCCATCAACCGCTTGGTAGGACATACCCATTCCGTCAATAGTATAGCCTTTAGCCCCGATGGGACAAAAATTGCCTCTGGTAGCACCGACAACACGGTGCGGCTCTGGGATGTAGCTCATGCATTGCCCATATGGGCAACCCGTGGCGAACATGCCAACCTTGTGGCTTGTGTTGCCTATAGCCCCGATGGTCGCTACATTGCCTCTGGGATGTATGATGATACTGCCCGCATATGGGATGCCCAAGATGGCACAGAACTGTATCGTATTGAGGGACACACAGGTTATGTGCAATATGTCGCCTTTAGCCCCGATGGGCAGACCCTCGCTACGAGCAGCTATGATACGACAATTAAGTTCTGGAATGTCCCAGACTGGACAGAACGATCTACCTTGCAAGGGCATACGGACTTTGTGATGAGTATTGCCTTTAGCCCTGATAGCACCTCCTTAGCGTCTACGGGCAATGACATGACGGTGCGCCTCTGGAATGTGGAGCAAGCTACCGAAGAAGCCTGCCTTACGGGACACAAAGATTTTGGGCAGAGTGTGGATTTCAGCCCCGATGGGCAATTGCTCGTCTCTGCTAGTTTTGACCGCACGGTGCGCCTTTGGAACATCGATGTTCCTGAAACAGCATGGCAACCGATTGTCCAGGCTTGGAAAGAAGCCGCTCAGATTGAAGAGCAAGAGCGACAAGCCTATGAACAGCAGAAGCATGAAGAACGGCTACGCCTAGACCGTGAAGCCCAGGAAAAAGCCGAGAAGCAAGCCCAACAACAAAAAGTCTGGCGGGCTATGGGGTGTTGTGAAATCTGCGGTGAGCCGCTTGCGCTCTGGCAGCGTATGCAGGCTAAGACTCGCTGCCCCAAGCACAAGAAAACCAGTATGAGTGCCATTGCCGGTGATGAATAGCCAGGAACAATCTAGCGAAACGAGACGGGAATGTATATACAGGGTTTTGTGCAACAACAAACCAAAAAACCTATTCGGTCATTGAGTTTTAGCCAAGATGGTTCCACACTCGCTGTTGGCGATAATGAGGGGGGCATCGCCTGTTGGACTATTGCCAACCCCCAAGAACACCAACCGTTTGTTGGTCACACGGGAGCCGTGTTGTCGTTGGCGTTTAGTCCAGGTGGAGAGACCCTCGCCTCCAGTACAGAAGATGGTATCATCTGTCTTTGGCGTGCTGCTACGGGGGAGTTGCTCACACATATAGCACAGCATACGGGAGCGGTCTCCTGCCTAGACTTTAGTCCCGATGGGCGGATGCTGGCTACCGCGGGTCATGACCACTCCGTTTACCTGTGGGATGTTGCCACAGGCAACCAACATTTGCACCTCAAGGATGATACAACCTCGCCGGTGTTGAGTGTGACGTTTAGCAAAGATGGCAAGTTCTTTGCTTGGAGCGAACATAATGCTACGCTTGTTGTTTGGCAATTTCACGAGTCTTCCTGGAACAAACTCTACCAGCTTCAAGGACACACAAGCCAGATACATGGGATTGCCTTTAGCCCCGATGGACGCGTCCTTGCATCAGGCGGAGATGATGGTACGCTGCGGCAGTGGAGTATGATCAATGGGCTAGAGTTATGGCAGCAGCATATGGAAACGGCTATTCATAGCCTTTGCTTTAGCCCCGATGGGCAACTTCTCGCCATTGGCAATGCCGATAGCTCGGTACGTCTCCTTGAACTTGCCAGTGGAAACGAGGTGCGCCGCTTGATGGGGCATACGGCAGGGGTACGCACTGTGGCGTTTAGCCCCGATGGGCGGATGCTGGCATCGGGAGGGGATGATAGCCTCGTGTTGCTTTGGGGGCTTGGGGTATCACCGGAAACGTGGTATCTGTTGGAGCAGACCTGGGATAGCTCACAGGATGAGCAGGAGATAGCCTGTCGAGAGCAGCAACACCAACAGCCAGATATTGCCCGTCACCAGCAGCACAAACAAGAGATGGTCGAGGAGATACGGCGCGATCATCAGCGGTTGATGGATGAGCGCCACAAATGGCAAAGCAAGGTATGGCGAGTGATGGGATGTTGTGAAGTGTGTGGGGAGCCGTTGCGGTTGTGGGACAGGATGTTTGCCCAGACCTATTGCAAACACCACCGCAAAGGGACATAATCAGCCCCCCTAGCCCCGCGTCCCACCGCGCAACCCCCCATCCCCTAGCCCCTTCCCCCACCGAGGGGAGAAGGGGAACCGGGCAGCCCCCATCCCCTCGCCCTTTTATGGGAGAGGGGGCAGGGGGAGCGGGTGTCGGGAGAGGGGGCAGGGGGAGAGGGTTGTCGCCCTTTTATGGGAGCGGGGGCAGGGGGTAAGCAATTCTGAAATACCTATGAGGTCGCGTAATGGCTGAAAAAGCAGACACAACTAACGCCACGACACCAACAGGGAGCAACGCTCCCGCTACGCCACCACGCCCCAACCCATACGTTGGTCCGCGTTCGTTTATGCGTGGCGAAAAGCTATATGGGCGGGAGCGTGAAGCTCGCCGCTTGGTAAATCTGCTTATCGCAGAGCGTATTGTGCTGCTCTATTCCCCCTCTGGCGCAGGCAAGACCTCGCTCATCCACGCCGCACTGTTCCCTGAGCTAGAGGAGGAGGAATTTCACGTTCTTCCCGTGTTGCGGGTAAGTTTAGCCGACCCGTCCCTGCATGCATCAGCAGACCCTAACTTCAATCGCTACACCCTCAGCCTAATGATGGCAATGGAAGAGACTATACCAGCAGCAGAGCAAATGGCAGCAGAGCAGATGCAGACTATGCGATTGCCAGACTACCTCGCCTACCTGACAGAACGGATGCAAGTCCATCAACCATCTGCCACTCACCGTTACTCATCAAACGATGATGATGAAGATACGACTGATGATCTCTCCTATGCCCTCGATAGACCGCTCCGATGGGTGCTTATCGTAGATCAGTTTGAAGAAATTCTAACCCTCAACCCTGCAGACCATGAGGCGAAAACCGCTTTTTTTCAGCAGATAGGTGAGGTGTTGCAAGATCGTCAGTGTTGGGCCCTTTTCTCCATCCGTGAAGATTTTGTCGCCGCACTAGAGCCATACTTGTCCCACATCCCTACCCGCTTAGACACCACCTTTCGGCTTGATATGCTGCATGCAGATGCTGCCCACAAAGCCATACAACAACCAGCAGCCCAAGCGGGGGTAGATTTTACGGATGCTGCCGTTACCAAACTGATAGATGATCTGCGCCAGGTGAAAATCCCCGGTATAGGCGGACATGAACAAGGTACCACACTAGGGCAGCACGTTGAACCCGTGCAATTGCAAGTGGTCTGCTATCGGCTATGGGAGAAGCTCCCGCCTAACCAGCAGCGCATCGAGGAAGCTGATCTCGATATCATTGGCACGGTTGACCACGCACTGGCAGATTACTATGCAGATCGGGTTGTCACCATAGCCAAGAAAACAGGCATTAGCGAGCGGGCTATGCGTGATTGGTTTGACCAGCATCTCATCACTGAGCAGGGGTTTCGGGGGCAGATTATCCAGGGCAGCGGCGCAAGCGAGGGGCTAGACAACGATGCCATTAGTATGCTGATAGATGCCCACCTTGTACGGGCTGAAAAACGGCGAGGTATCGTCTGGTACGAACTAGCGCATGACCGCATGATTGAGCCGGTGCGCCAGAGCAACGCCGCATGGCGACAGGCACATCTCAGCATGCTACAAGAGCAAGCCGCATTGTGGTTGAGCCACAACCGCCCCGATAATCTCCTCTTGCGTGACCAGATGCTCAAGGATGCTGAACTATGGGCAAGGAACAATAGGGGTGATGTCACTAGCGAGGAGTGGAACTATCTTCACCTGAGCCGCAATGCCCAACAGCGGTTTGAGCGGGGGCAGCGCAAAAATCGGCTTATCTCTATTTTGGCGGCTATCGCCACCGTCTCCACTGTGGTGGCTGTCGTATTGTTTATATTCCAGTTTCAGCGGGCAGAAACGGCGTTGCGGAGAGCTCTAGTTGCCTTTAGTGCTCAACGCGAATCGCAGGGACAACAAAAGGCAATTCTCGATACGCAGGGCGAGATACGGCAGCAATGGGAGATGGGCGATGAATCATTGCAAGCATACCACGCGAAGATGGAAACGGCGGTTTCTGCTCAACAAACGGTTATCGCCATTGACAATGATCAATCGCGCCAGAGTAAAACGCAACAAGCGTTGGCTGAGACGAGCTTACGGGAGGCAGAAGTGCTTCGGTCTACTGTGATAACAGCACGCGAGACCGAGGCAGCATTGTGGGCAACACAAGAAACCGTTGCGGCTATCCAATACACCCAACTGGTTGACGTAATACCCTACCCGATACAACCTACTCCAACAGGGGCAACGGAGACGGAAGAAGCATACCCTGAGCCAACCAACACGCCATTACCCAAGCCCACCCCCACGCGAACAAAGCGTCCTACACGCCCCCCCACACCTACGTCCACAGCGTATCCTGTACCGCAACCGACTACCGCAACAGGGCGTGGTACCGTCTACCCGTTACCATCAACGCCAGTGCATATGCCTGATGTGATAGGGGTGCCACCGGAACAGGCAGAGGATACCATACGGCAAACGGTCACAACTACGGGGGTTGAGCCAACAGTGATTATCGTCACCCGTGAATCCGCAACGACTACTCGTGACCCTTACCCCAACATGGCAACCCCGGATGTGGTACAAGAATCCTATCCCCCTCCTGCAGCGACTATTGCTTCTGGGACGGATGTCTACACGCTGTATGTTGACTCTGACTAGCTAGTCTAGCTAGTGTTCGCGTCGACTATGCGCTATCCCCCGCCGTATCGCACTCCGTGCCGCCTCTCGTTCAGGGGAGAGCGTTTCCAAGAGCCGGGGTAGATCTGCGTGGTCTTCCAAGATAGTTATTTTGCTCTCGCCTGTGGTAAGGTTACGATGAATAACCTGTATCAGTGGGAGATGGTCCTGTTCCTCTTGAGTCATTTCGTTCACCAAATCGGGGTTGTGGGTAGTGATAATGATGTTGATGTTGCGTTGCTCTCCAATATGGCGAATCATATGAATAAGCAGACATGCCCGTGATGCATGGAGTCCATAATCTATATTTTCGATAACGACCAGACTGCCCGATGGGTGGGTGAGCATGGCAGTCAGGATTGCCAGAAAGCGTAGTGTGCCATCGGACATAGTACGGGCATCCATAAGGGTAGGGGGTTCATTGACGAGCCATTGCTCTTTGGCAAACAGCAGCGCGTGAGTTAGGGGTTTCCCAACCTTCTTGGCAAAGACGCGGCGGATATTGCCTTCTGGCAGGTGAGATGCATAGAAAGACAAGGCTGCCTCAATTTTCTGCTGCTGGTTTGGGGGCTTGCCAGCAATGACAGCCGCAATGTTGGAACCATTGCTGTTGAGGGAGACATTTCCTATGAGGCTTGGCGAGCGCATAAGGGCGGCTACCGGGTCAAGCACGTAGATGTGCTGTAAAGTCTGGCAGACCCCACGCACTTCACCGGGGAGCCGCTCCTCCATCCTGCCAAGTGAGGTATACAGCCCAGATAACTCGACCATACGGTCTATCCGCCCGACTATCCCCTTATTTTCATACGCAGCATTGGCTAGGTGTTTCTCTTTGTCAACATTCATATCAATGAACATGTCGGTTGTTGGGGCATTGCCTTGTTCATCGGCGACACTGGAGAGCTGTTCCGCCGCTACGAGGTAGGGAGCAGGCTCAACAGTTAGGTGATAGAGGTAGGATGAGGGGTTCTCTGGGGCAATGCCCTGGATTGTCACATCTAGCGTGAAGTAATCTGCTGGCTTAAAGGTAATGCTCTCTGCCCCCCCACGGATGCCATTTTGCCCTTCATCACCAGCAAAGGTCTCGCGGATATTTTGCCCCCGTGACATACGCCCAAGAAACGCTAGGGCTTCTACGGCGTTGGTCTTGCCGCTGGCACTTGTGCCAATGATGACGGTGAGAGGTGCAATGTGCAGGGTTGCTTGGCGAAAACTCTTCCAGTTTTCTAGGGTGATACGCTTAATCATCGTTAGCCCCATTTCTGTTTCTCTTGTAAGAATGGTATTGGTTCTTCGCAACGGGTATCGCCACGAGGAACCAATACCGTATGTCATCTACCAGTGTTCATAGCGGACGATTTCTTCCATTGCTTTGCGTTCTTTTGCTCCTGGCATATCAGCAGCATACCCCAGTGGGGTAAAGAAAAGTGGGTCAACATTCTCTGGCAACTTCAGAAAAGCGCGAGCCGCTTCTTTATCAAAGGCGGCAATCCAGCATGTGCCTAGCCCAATATTGGCAGCAGCAAGCGTCAAGTGGTCCATAGCAATGGTCACATCTATTTCACAGTGGTTTTTGCCATTGCGATGCACCCATGCCTCTTCTGGTACCCCACAGGCACAAATGACGAGAGGTGCTTGGACAAACCAGTCACGGTCATAGATACGCTTGAGGTCAGCTTCTTTGCCTTTGGTGTGAATGACGATAAGGCGAAATGGCTGTTTGTCGGCGGCGGTAGGCGCAATAATAGCTGCTTGCAACACTTGGTTGAGCTTTTCTTGCTCTACCGGGTCGGGTTTGTATGCGCGTGAGCTATATCGCTTTTCTATTAGTTCTGTAAATTCCATAGATTATCGCTCCTGATTAACTGTGTTCTTGGGTTTTATCCAAGATAATATGGATCAGAAGACCATCTCCTGATATAGCTTATCATATCACGATCATGATAGCATGCAAATTGTAGGGCTGGATAGGAGTAGCTAGGGCGATGGCAATGCCCGGTTTGTCCCCCCCCCCTGCCCCCGCTCCCAAAGGGCGACAACCCTCTCCCCCTGCCCCCGCTTCGCTTGTAGAGACGGTGCATGCAACGGCTCTACAACCTACCCTACCCCCTTATGCTATAATGGGGAAATGGGGACGGATATTTGACCGCTGAAACTAAGGGAACCAATTCATGACACAACTCCACCGCAGCAAACTCGGCGTAATTACCAGCGGGTCGTTCACCAAAGGGTTAAGTGTGCGCTTGGATACCAGCGTAGAAGATATACGGGTAGGCAAATTTGTCGTTGTGCATGGCGAAAAACATGAGTTTTTCTCTATGGTCACAGACGTTATCCTGGAGTCTACCAATCCAAAGGTGCTACTCGACCCACCAAATGACGATGGGTTTATTAATACGGTACTGACTGGTACCTCTACCTACGGGGCAATCACCATCTCACCCCGCCTGATGCTCCCACGTAACCTAGACGAAGAGTTGCAGCCAGTCAAGACGATACCCTGCCACTTTTCGGCAATGTATGAAGCAGAAGAGTCAGATTTTACCCGCGTCTTTGGAGATGCTGACGAAACCCACTTTGAGCTAGGTCGCCCACTGGATATGGATGTTCCCGTTTGCATAAACCTAGAACGATTTGTTGAACGCAGTAATGGGGTGTTTGGCAAGAGCGGCACCGGCAAAAGTTTTCTCACTCGGCTGCTTCTCTGCGGTATCATCCACGCTAACATTGCTAGTAACCTCATCTTTGATATGCACAGCGAGTATGGATGGGGGTCGCTCTCGGAGGAGGGTTCACAGGTGAAAGGGCTACGCCAACTGTTTGGCAGCAAAGTGCGGTTTTATACGCTGGCACGACCAGACTCCTCTATCCGGCGCATCGGCTCGGATGGGGAAATCACCATAGGGCTTAATCAGATACAGGTAGATGATGTCATCCCCCTTCAGGATGAGCTTAATCTCAGCAGTGCCGCTGCTGAATCTTGCCACCTGCTGGAAGACTCCTACAAGGAAAACTGGCTCGCTCGCCTACTTGAAATGAGCGGCGATGATATGAAGACGTTTATTGACCAGTCCGGGGCGCACAGCAATTCCGTGGCAGCCCTCAAGCGAAAGCTGCTCCAGATACGCCGCCTGGGGTTTGTGAAAGACAAAGCAGACTTTTCCGCGGTAGATTTGATGATAGACAAGCTGGCGGCAGGAGAGCATGTGGTGCTGGACTTTGGCGGCTATGACAGCACGTTGGTCTATATGCTTGTGGCAAATATCATCACCCGCCGCATCCATGATCGTTGGGAAAAACAGTCGCAGGAATTGCAGATGGGTGAGCACCCTGGTGAACGTCCTCGCCCGCTGATGATTACGATTGAGGAAGCCCACAAATTTCTCAACCCTGCCACGGCAAGGCAGACTATCTTTGGCAAAATCGCTAGGGAAATGCGAAAGTTTAGCGTTACTTTGTTGGTAGTAGACCAGCGACCATCATCCATTGACGATGAGGTGATGAGCCAGTTGGGGACGCGCATTACGGCACTGCTCAATGATGATAAAGACATTGATTCGGTGTTTGCCGGCGTGAGCGGCAGTGGGGGTCTCAAGGCGGTATTGGCAACGCTGGATACTAAGCAGCAGGCGATGGTGCTTGGACACGCGGTGCCTATGGCGGTTGTTGTCCGTACTCGCCCCTACGATGCAGATTTCTATAAGGCTATGGGGGAAGTGGAATATGGCACTCCAGAGGCTCACCGCAAAGCTCAAGAGGGAATAGATGAACTCTTCGGCGACTAGCTCGCGTCTTTCCCCCGTTCCCGGCAAAATTGTTCCCCTATGGTTGAACCCCGTTTATGCTATAATATCCCTAACGAAAGTCGGAATAGCTAGGGGAAATACTATGTTGCTCGGTGCTCATATGCCCACATCAGGCGGCATCTTCAAAGCCTTTGCGCGGGGGGAAGATGTTGGTTGCCAGACCATGCAGATTTTCAGCAAAAGCCAACGCCAATGGAACGCCAAACCCTACCAACAACAAGATATTGACCAATACAAAGCAGAACAAGCACGGACTGCCATTACCCCCGTTATTGTGCATAGCTCATATCTGATCAACCTTGCCTCACCCAAAGATGACCTGTGGAAAAAGTCCATTGCAGCTTTGGGCGATGAGATGGAGCGCAGTGCTATGCTCGATGTGACAGGGGTTGTCTTGCACCCCGGATCGCATACGGGCAGCGGTGAGGATGCTGGCTTGCGGCGTATAGCCGATGCCCTCAACCGCATCTTCACAGATGACGTAGCACCGGGGGTTATGGTGCTGCTAGAAACTACCGCTGGGCAGGGAACCAATCTCGGTAACAGATTTGAGCATTTGGCACAGTTGCGGGAGTATACTGCTGCCCACAGCGAACGGGTGGGGGTCTGTGTAGATACGTGCCACATCCTCGCGGCGGGCTATGACCTACGCACTCCTGAAGCATATGAAGCCACTTTTGCCGAGTTTGATAGCCTCATTGGGTTGGAGCACCTCAAGGTCTTTCACCTCAACGATTCTCAACACGATCTTGGCAGTCGCAAAGATCGGCATGAGCATATTGGCAAAGGGTACGTTGGTGAACATGCTTTCCGTATGCTAATCAATGATGAACGGTTCCAATCGCTCCCTATGATCCTCGAAACGCCAAAGGGAGATGATTTGGCAGAGGATAAGGTCAACCTGAGTCTGCTAAGGTCATTTATCGCAGGGTAGGGTAAGGGGGGGCAATTTGAGATTGCTAGGCAAAACCCAGGGCTATAGCAACGCCCAGGCAGCCCCCCATCCCCTAGGCCCCGCGTCCCACCGCGGGGAGCAGGGGGTATTGTTGCCCCCCATCCCCTAGCCCCGCGTCCCACCGAGGGGAGAAGGGGAACCGGGCAATGCTCAACGCTACCCCTTAGCAGCAGCTTTTTGGGCTTTGCTGGCGAGGTGATCTTGCTCTGCCAAAAACGCGATGACCTCCATACCCGCCATACACCCCTGCCCTGCAGCAGTGATAGCCTGACGGTAGATATGGTCAACAACATCACCGGCACCATACACCCCTGGTATAGTCGTTCGCATACGCGAGTCGGTGACGAGATAGCCGTTTTCGTCTGTGGGGAGCTGATCCCGGAAAAGCTCTGTGTTGGGAACGTGTCCCACATAGATAAACACCCCGTCTGTCTCTAGGATGCGTTCTTCTTTGGTCTTTACATTGGTGAGTCGCACCCCAGATACCTGTTCCTCACCAATGATTTCAGACATCACCGAGTCCCAAGCAAACTGTATCTTGGGATTATCAAAGGCACGCTCCTGCAAAATGGAGTCGGCGCGGAGTTCATCACGGCGATGCACAATGGTCAACGCAGAGACAAAACGGGTCAGGAAGAGGGCTTCGTCAAGCGCACTATTTCCGCCCCCTACCACCACCACCCGCTTGTCACGGAAAAAGAAGCCATCACAGGTGGCACAGTAGGATACACCACGATTTGCCAACCGATCCTCGCCAGGAACTCCTAGCTTGCGCGGCGAAGCCCCCGTGGAAATAATCACCGAGTCGGCAGTGATTGTCTGATCAGCATCGGTCATAAGGGTAAAGGGACGCTGCGAGAAATCTGTCCGCACGATAATCTCATCGAGAATCTGAGTCCCAAACCGTTCTGCTTGCTGTTGCATATTTGCTGTCAGGTCATAGCCACCGATAGGTTCAGGAAAACCAGGATAGTTTTCTACCTCATTGGTCGTGGTAATCAACCCACCCGGTTGGAGTCCACGGATGAGCAATGGCTCTAGGTTGGCGCGGGCAGTGTAGATGGCGGCGGTGAGTCCTGCGGGTCCAGACCCGATAATGGCTACTCTCGTATGCATGCTTACTCCTCTATAGCTTTTCTAGCTTTCGCTTTTGGCTGATATAAGCCACTCGTGTTTCATTAGTCTACCTCAATATGATGCTATCATGCGCCATAAGGTTTCAGTTAGGGTGTCCTGCTGTAGGATTGGGTTTCTCATACCAATTTGGTACCAAACCTACAACAATGCCTCTCCCCTGGGGAGTAGACAACAACTTGCGCTGTTCAAGGGAGATACTGCTTGAGCAACTCTAAAAGAGCCTTCAAGCGTACAGGTTTACGCATATAGTCATTTGCCATATGGTTATTTGGTCTTGTATATTATCTGTACCATCAAAAACAGCAAAAAAGCCTATCCATGATACCTTATGTTTGATAGAGTGTGAAGGGGGATTTTTGCAAGATTTTTGCGAAAAACCGGAGAAACTGGACATTCACCTGCTATATCAAGATAAACATCAATGTCCTGGATATAACCCTATCGCTGATTGGTATATCTGGGCGAATGGCACTCCCGCTGCCCGTGCCAACTCCGCACAATCGTCATACTCTGGGGTACTAGAGACAATCCTGCCGCCGATGAGCTTCTGTTTGAGCCGCACACGCCCCCAAGTCGTTTCTACTTGGACAATTTGTCGCTCGGCGATACCCCGTTCGTTGGTTTCCCAACGCACCCCAAACGTGGGGGTTTCATGCAAGATAAGCTGTGCGAGGGCATCTCTGTCGGTGGGATAGGCTAAACAGGAGAGCTGAACCGCTGGTCGCCCTTTCTTCATCACGAGTGGCGTAGCCCATGCATCAAGCGCACCGGCTGCCAACAACTGCTCTATAGCATAGGCGACAAGTTCCCCTGTCACATCATCCAAATTACAGCGGAGCTCGACAACATGTTCATGGGGAATGGTGAGCGAAGAGCTTGGGACACTCGGTTGCCCCCCCTCCCCTGCCCCACTTCCCACCGTGGGGGGAGCGGGGTGTTCGTGGGGATGGTCGGGCGAGGGGGTATGGTGATGGGTTGGTGTACCTGTCCCAAGCCATACCCGTAGCCCATTAAGCCGATCATATACCTTGTGACCAAAGCCATAGCCGACATGCTCTACTTGCATAGGAGGCTGTCTAAACTGGGCTAACTCTGCCAGCAATGCTGCCGCAGTAGGGGTCAGCAATTCGCCGCTACTAGCAGCGGGGACTATGGGTACTGCCGCATCTGCCAAGATTTTGAGCGTAGCGGGGGCAGGTACCGGCAGTGGCCCATGCGCTGTTTCTACCCACCCATTCCCGGTGGGCAGGGGAGAAGCGTAGACATGCTCAATACCAAGCAGGTCAAGCGCAGCACATACCCCCACCATATCAACAATGCTATCTACAGCCCCCACCTCGTGAAAATGCACCGTATCGAGCGAAACGCCATGCACAGCTGCCTCGGCTTGCGCTAGGCGGCCAAAGGCTGCCAATGCCCAGGAGCGGGGGCGAGGGGGCAAAGAACTCGTTTCTAGCATAGCGCGGATGTCTGCCCAAGTGCGGGATGGTTGCGGCGTATGCTC
This sequence comes from uncultured Chloroflexaceae bacterium, assembly GCA_964410555.1. Lineage (GTDB taxonomy): Bacteria > Chloroflexota > Chloroflexia > Chloroflexales > Chloroflexaceae > JAAUSY01. The sequence goes on from CAYPHM010000055.1 coordinate 21,837, forward strand.
ATGCACCGTAAAACGGCTCCCCCGCACATGATGGCTCGTCACAACGGTATGCTCCAACGTATAGCCGTCTAGCGGCAGATGGGCAAGCACCTCTTCAAGGGCTGGCATATCCAACCCGGCATCAAGCATACTGGCAAGCAACATATCGCCTGCTGCACCATGAAAGCAATCAAAGTAGGCAATCTTCATTTGTCTGTTCTCTTTCGTTCTTCTGCGGCGCGGTTGGCAATACGTGCTGCCATAGCCCCCGCCCCAATGCCATTATCAATATTGACCACTGCTAATCCGGGCGCACAACTCTGGAGCATGCTCATAAGGGCTGCCACCCCATCGCCGCCGAATCCATAGCCAACAGAAGTGGGTAGCCCAATGACCGGAGCATCTCCCAAGCCAGCGACTACCGAAGGCAATGCTCCATCCATCCCTGCCGCCACAATGAGCACGTCTACTGGCGAATCAACGAGCATAGCTTGCAGGGGGGCTTGCAACCGGTGCAATCCTGCTACCCCTACATCATACGCCGTTTGGACGGCACAGCCAAGCTCACGACACAAGATACCTGCCTCTTCTGCTGCGGGGATGTCTGATGTTCCAGCCGTGAGGATGCCCACGCACCCACCGGTTTGGGGGACAGTCTGGTGGGTAGCCCGAAGAACCACCGTGGTACCAGTGCTCCCAGTCTCCACAAGGTCGCCAAAGTGGGACGTGAGGGCTGCGAGCAGATCGGGGGAAACTCGGCTCAGGATAACGCGATGCTCCCGTTTGAGCATTGTGGTGGCTATAGCGATATTCTGGTCTATGCTCTTACGATCTGCGAGCACGATTTCGGGCATGCCCGTTCGTTGCTGCCGATGATGGTCAGGCTGGGCTATCTGGGTGAGGGTATGGAGCGTATCCATGTCGGAGTTTGGCATTAGAAATCTGTTAAGCGGACATCCTGAAAGGATTGTGCCGATTGCTTATCTGGCAGGAATACCGGGGAAGTATCAAAAATAGATCGCCATTGATCATGGTAGGGGTGCCATGTGGCGGTTGGGGTACGCAACCATGTATTGATCAAGGCAACCAGTTTGCGTTTTTCCTGCCAGTCAACCGTATCTTGTATCGTAGGCAAAACTAAGGCTTCATGCTTATTGTGAAAGCGTAAGACTACCTCGTCACGGAAGGTATCGCCGCGCTCATATTTGGCTGATGGGCGCGTTTGGATAACGGCATCACGTATATCATAGAGGGCGTATTGGGTGATAACCTCTTTGCTGCGACCATCATAGCGCACGGTAAGCAAGCCTTCTTGCTTGTTGAATGCCCAAATAATGTGTCGTTCATCCGTAAGCATAGACCATAGCCCAATGAGCGTAAATAGCCCCCCAAGCACTACGCCTATTGGAGAACCGTTGTGCATGGCTACCCAGATAAGGATAGCGACCCCAATGGTGCCACTAAGCATACCAATGAACCAGATATGCCGTGGGACATAGGGGATATGGTGAATACGCAGCATAGTGTCTGTGTGATCTATGATTTCCACTGGCGACCTCCCTACGGTAGTATACCTGACTTTTGCCTATGGCTATTGTAGCATAGGTTGGACAACACAGGGGCAGGTCAAGGTTGTAGAGCCGTAGGCATGCAACGTCTCACCGGGCAAGTCCCCATACCCTTGCCACAGCCCCTACCGCGGGGGGAGCGGGGGAACCGCGGCAGGTGTTCCTCCCCCTCGCCCTGGTATGGGAGAGGGGGCAGGGGGAAAGGGTTGTCGCCCTTTGGGAACGGGGGCAGGAGATGGGGGGTTGCGCGGTGAGACGCGGGGCTAGGGTATGGGACGTATCAGGTTGTGTATAGCGACCATATTCAACACAACGAAAGATTATGGTATACTTTCTACCGAGTAGTTGAAACGAGAAGGGATATATCCTGACAATGTATGATGTAACTATCTTTCGCCGCCTGCTTGCCGTGTTGCTCTGCATGGGAGTGTTTGTTGCTCTGTCTATGATCTCTTTGCCTGCTGCTGCACAACAGCCATATCCTGCGCCAACCGCAACTCCAACACCCATAGACCCAATAAATGTTGTGGAAAACCCTAGCATTTCTGGCATTATCGGACTTGTTCTGCAATGGGGATTGCCCCTTACACTTGTCGCAATCATTGTACTTGTTGGCCTGTATTTCTTCACTGGCTATGGTGCAGGTTTCCGCAAGTCCTTTGAGAAGCTGGGCGAAAAACATGGTGACAAGCCATTTGAGGAAATAGATCGTCTTCAGGAGCAGAAAAAAGACCAAAAAGCCCTCGATACCGGTACCGCTTCCTACCTGTCTTGGTTGCAGGATGAACTCAAACATCTGCCGATCATCCCCATCCAATCGGGAGATCGCGTCGAGCAACTTTGCCTGCAAGATGTCTATGTACCGCTGCGCGTTGTAGAACGTACCCAGATGGAGAGCTTTCGTCTCCTGACCATGGGCGAGTTTGACGAAGGGGGCGAGTTTCGCCTACGACGAGAAGCGTTTAAGCAACTAGAGTGCAATCAAGGAGTTTATCGCCTACTCAGTGATCCGAGCTTGCTCCCTGCTTTGACAACTGATGATGATGATGATGATGATGACCGTCCCCGTCGTCGTTCAGCACCATCTGCGGATGAAGCCTATGAACAGGAACAGACCACAAAGAACTTGTTGCTGGTCGGCGATGCTGGTAGCGGCAAAACAACGACCCTGCACTACGGCGTACTGGTACTGGCGCACGATTATGCACAGCACACTACCACAGGCGCACGAGAAACCCTTGATTTACATTGTCCCCAAACGCTGCTGCCATTCTATATTCGCCTAACGCTGGTAGCCACTCATGTCCGCAATACCCAAGTACGAGGACAGCCAGAGGATTTACTTGATCTTCATGGCGCACCAAGCCATCTGTTGCTAGATTGGCTTGACCATCATATCTGCTCCCAGGTAAAAAACATCCAGCGAGCTATGCCTGATGATTTGCCATCAAAGCGCATTGCAGATGGAGGCTGTGTAGTATTGCTTGATGGACTAGACGAAACAGGAGATGAGCGCGAACGAGCCTACATGCAACAGCTTATCCAGAACCTTCAGCAAGATTACTCGAACAATCGTTATCTGGTTGCCAGCCGGCCGTTTGACGATTTGCGCTTGCAGGGGTTTGAGGAACGTCACCTTAGCCCGATGAATGGCGTTGAAATGCAAACATTGCTCAAAAACTGGTTTGGAGCTATGCATACAGCAAACCAGACTCATAAACAGCGCGAACGAGCTACCGATCAACAAGCACACCTCTGGGGTATCCTGGAGCGCAACGCACGGCTCTTTGAAATGGCGACCAACCCACTATTGCTGACCAGTATGGCATTGCTTGTCTATACAGGTACAGGATTGCCGCGTCAACGTGCCAGGATTTACTATGAACTGGTTGACCTGCTCCTCAAGCAGTGGCGTATTCAGCAAAAAGCAGATGGTTTACCAGGAAACCAACGCTCTCATCCACCGCTCTATGGCGGCAAGGAAAATGAAGAAAGTGTACGACGACGATTGCAAACTCTGGCTGCTTGGATGCAAGAACACCAACGCCGGGAAATATGGTTACACGAGGCACAGAACCAACTACGACCAGTCTATGAAGAGTACAAGCCTGAGTGGAATCGTGAGCAGCGTGACGACTACGTTTGCACCTTGTTGGAGTCGCTTTCCCTGGAAAGCGGACTGGTGCAACGCCGCGACAACGGTTACAGTTTCGCTCACTATACCCTACAAGAATACCTGACTGCTCGTGCCTACGATGAGCGTGATGATGGGGTTCAGGGTCTCTTTGATCACTATCACCTTCGCCGCTGGCGTGAGACTATCCTGCTCGCTGTTGGGCATTGGGCAAACACCGGGAAACCAGGACTTGCCCGACAACTTTTGCGCTTGTTGCTTGATACGAAAGACCTACCTGCTCTCTTATTAGCCGCCGCCGCTCTGGACGATGCCGATGCAGACCGGGTGCTCGAACTCTCGCCTCTTCGCAACGAAACGATAGAACGGTTGCAAAAGATCGCCTTTTTTCCTGATGCCTGTCCCGAACCAAAAACGCGCAATGAGGCGGCAGAACTCCTTGACCGCCTCGGTGGGGACAATCGCTCTGCACTCGACTTTACCCATGCAGACTATTGGGCTACCCGTATTGAGCCAGGCGAGTTTCTCCTGGGAGATGACAATGGCAAACGTGACAACGAAAAACCTGCTATTCGCTTCCACATCATGCGTCCCTACGCCCTTGCTCGCTTTCCTGTGACCAACCGCCAGTATCTTGCCTTTCTTGATGACCTTGAGCAGCAAGGACGGAGCGAAGAGTCCCAAAAACGCCGCCCAACCCATTGGTCCGGCAAGCACTATCCTGCTGGTGAAGGCAACCATCCCGTTGTCTATGTGAACTGGGGCGATGTGACTGCCTTTGCCGCATGGCTCAATCGTTACCTGAAAGCTAATGGCATTCTTCCAGAAGGTGATACAATCCGTCTCCCGACTGAGCCAGAATGGGAACGGGCTGCTGCTTATCCTGTTCAACTGGCGACAAATGACATTACAACCAGCAAACGCATCTACCCGTGGGGCAATGAGCCTCCCGACACATCCAGAGCAAATACCGAGGAAAGCGGAATTGGCGGCACTTCCGTTGTGGGCATTTTTCCGCACGGCTGCGCCGATTGTGGAGCCGAAGAAATGGGGGGCAATGTATGGGAATTTTGTGCAACCCCATACATGGGGTATAATGAGTACCTAGAGGCAACCAAGTTGCCAGTTGATGGGCAAGAAAAAGCGGGCAAGGGGAGAAATCACATTCAACGAGGCGGATCATGGTTTTTAGAACAAATGTTCTCGCGCTGTGCTGTCCGCAGCAACAGCGGCGGCATCGACGACAGCCGCTACGGGGTGCGGCTCGCCCGTTTGTTCTCCTAGAACATGTGTTTTCATGTCTTTTTGTTTTTATGTCTTCATGTTCTTTTTTTATACAGATAATGGGTGAAAACCATGTCAGAACCGCGCCTTTGGCGCAAAAATTTTTTTGGAATTTTGAGAAAACCCAAGTCTACCCAACCCGTACTGGAGTGCCTTTTCTGGGCTTTCGGCACTTTGGCAGCTATCGCCGTCTGAAGCGGGAGAACATCGTGCGCTTTCGTCGGCGTATGTGGACGATGCAAGCGGATTATTATGCAGGGCGGGCTAGTGCTCAAGATATTGGGCTACGTATTCAATGTTGGTGCTCACACGCCGCTCATGGCAATACCAGCCGAATACGGAACCAGATATTGCGACAGAGTTTGTTCTTGTCCCCTTGCCTATGAAAGAAGCTCCCCTTTTTACCAAAACTTACGATATGCTGCGCTGGCTTGTGCCAGCAACCTTGAAATATCCACGCGAACACCGTTACGCCCTCGCAATCCGCACACAACAAGCAGCATTTGATTTCTACGAATTGATTATCCAGGCTCGCAAAACATACAACAAGCGTGATAGCTTGACTCACGCCGATGTAAAACTTGAGCAAGTGCGGCTCTACTTGCGACTGGCACACGATTTCAACCTGCTTTCAACGCGCCAGTATGAGTACATCTCACGCGAAGTAAGCGAAGTAGGAGCCTTGCTTGGGGACTGGATTAAACGGGTTGGGAGTAGGTAAAGTTCATCTTTTCCCAACCAATAATACAGATGGAATCAGCCGACATCGCGCTGTGCTGTCCGCAACAACAACATCGACAACAACAACAACGGGGTGCGGCTCGCCACTTGTCCTGCTCGCCCGTCAGAAATGTGCTGTGCTGTCTAATTGTAAGGAGTTGACGATGTATGCAGAACCAACGATACTTGATGTAGTCGCGTTGCTGAGTCATCATCCTGACCACGGACTATTGCGTGGGCATGTTGGCACAGTGGTAGAGGAGTTGGCTCCAGGAGTGGTTGAGGTAGAATTTAGTGATAATGAAGGGCGCAGTTATGCCAGTTTTGCCCTGTGTACTCATGATCTTCTCGTGCTCTATTACCAACCATATGAACCCTATGGGACACAGGAGCGTATCTTTGCCTGAACAAAGAGGAACACTGCCCCCGCTCCCATTCCAGGGCGAGGGGGAGGAACACCTGCCGCGGTTCCCCTTCTCCCCTCGGTGGGACGCGGGGCGAGGGGCTGGGGGGATTAGCGGGGGAGGAACACCTGC
>CAYPHM010000056.1:0-10437 GCA_964410555.1 uncultured Chloroflexaceae bacterium
CTCCCCCCTGCCCCCTCTCCCCCCTGCCCCCTCTCCCATAAAGGGCGAGGGGGAGCTGCGCGGTTCCCCTTCTCCCGCGTAGTGGGGGAAGGGGTTAGGGGATGGGGGGAAACCCCCTGCGCGGTTCCCCTTCTCCCCACGGTGGGACGCGGGGCTAGGGGATGGGGGGGAAACCCCCTGCGCGGTTCCCCTTCTCCCGCGTAGTGGGGGAAGGGGTTAGGGGATGGGGGGGAAAACCCCCTGCGCGGTTCCCCTTCTCCCGCGTAGTGGTAGGGGATGGGGGGCTGCCCGGTGAGACATTGGTTACATACGCAATTAACACCTATTAGCAATATTGTAGCACTTCTTATCCCCACATATCCCCGCTACTGCACCCACACCGGCTCCAAGAATACCACATTCCCCCCATCGTCAGGGGCATCTGATGACGGGGAAATGCTCACCGGCAGCCGCGCAAAATCCGCTTGGTCATAGATGCCAAGTGCCACCCAGTACCGCCCGTTGGGGAGATCTGCCGGTAGGGGGATGGGGTGTACCCACTTGATATAGCGATTTATCTGCCATGCCTCAATGGGGTAGTCTAGCCCGGCGGGAGGGACATCCACCTGTGCGACAAGCTCCCCCTGATCATTGAGCACATGCACAAATAGCATATAGGGTTTAGTGATAACCTCCTGCGCCTTCCAAGCAACAGTAAGCGACATCACGTTAGTAGCCCGTATATCTGCGGTATCTAGGGTATACCCGTAGAACTGGATAGCAGAGCCAAAATCTACCGGCACTGGTTTGGCGACATGCGGCGGCACCTGATAGATACGCGCATAATCTACCCCATGCACCTTGACCACATGCACCGGGGCTATCTTGTGGAGAAACTGATCATAGGGGGGCGGGGGATCACTCCCCCAACGCTGCATATGGCGAATGTAGATCAGCACATACCCGGTGGCATCGTTGAGGTTGCCATCCTCAGCCGATACCGCCTGTGCGCCATTTCGCAAAAACGCCTGGAGCGTGTGTATCATCGTGCTGGTGACTGTCACGCCGGTGATGTCTGGTTGGGCATTTAGCCAACGGGCAGCATCACCTAGACCCTCACCCTCGCCAATCAGCACCGTTTGCACCCCCATCTGGATACCGCCGAGGATTTGGTTGAAATAGGACACCCCATATGGATGCCAAAATACCGCATTGCCCACGGCTATCAGCCCAACAACTGCTACAATACCCATACGTATATTTATGCCAAGAGTTGCCTGCTCCCGATGCTGGATGAGCCGACCAAGCAACCAACTACCCCCTTGTATCAACCCGTAGGCAGACAAGATTGTCCCCATAGGAAAGATAACCACGAGATAGCGATCTAGCTTCTTTTCAAAAAAGCTCATAGCCCCAATGAAGAGGATACTAAAGCCCGCTAACACCGCCAGATCACGCCATATAGCCCGCTGGTCTGCTTGGTCAGGTATCTGTATAGAGACAGGAACAGAAACCGGGACACGTCGAGTAAGCCAAATAGCCAGCGGCAGCAGCAGTATCCCTATCAACCCCCAGGGAGTCAACCGAATGGCAAACACAACGGGGTAGTAGAGCGGTCCAGGTACGGGGTCTTGCTGCCCCAAAAAGTAGTTGACAATGACATGGCGGGTGCCACCTTCCACCTCTACCCCCACGCGCAAGAGCTCATAGACGCGCATCGGGTCTGCCCACATCGCAGGAAAGACCAGCACAATAGTGAGGGCAAAGATGCCCCCCCACATCAGCAGCGGGGCTATGGTACGCCATAGCCGAGTGGCAAGCGGACTTATGTTGCCTGATGTTTCTGTTGTAGGGGAAAATACCTGCTCCCATGCCAGCAACACCGCCAACGCCGACACTATCGGTACAACGGCGAGTCCTGGCGATTTGCTGAGGAGTGCCAACGCCCCACTTGCGCCAGAAACTACAAGCCATCCCCATTGTTGTCGCCGTTGGGGTGGGCTATGGTGATTCCAATACCAACAAGCGGCTAGGATGCTCACCGTTGCAAAAGTACCGGTTAAGCCATCCACATGCAAAATTCGATTGAAGGCGGTAATAAAGGGATCGGTTGCCCAGAGTAGCCCTGCCAACAGCGCGACAGAAGGCGAAAAGAGCCTACGGAGCAGGGCATAGCCAAGCAGGATACCTACCACATGTACGAACACCACCGGCACACGCATTAGGGTCAGGAGTATCGGGAAAGTCTCTTCTGTCAAGATACCCTGCTCAAAGAGCGTTCGCCGCAGCAGTACCCCCGCACTACCTGCCCACATAGTCGTTACGCCGGGGTGGGTAGAGATAGCAGTGGCAGCAAAATCGCCGGATTGGATCGCCCGCAGGAAGGTATGGGAACGGTCTATCCAAAAGTTAATCTCATCGCTGTTGAGAAACCTTCCCAAGTCAAGCACCCGCAACAAGAGCGCAAGTATGCCGATGAGGAGGTAGGCAGGCAAGGCAGGCAGTATGGGTGATAGGTTAGTTGTCTGGTCTTGGTTCATAGGTGCCGAATTATTCCATCCCCCCTTGTTCCCCTTTTTCACAGGGGCAGGTTAGGGGAGAGGAGACAATGTCTCACCGGTCAGCCCCCATCCCCTGCCCTTACCCCCACGGGAGAAGGGAGACCGGACGGCTCCCCCTTGCCCTTTATGGGAGAGGGGAATAAAAAGGTAGACTTACACCTACCCTTGTAAGTGCCCCCCGTTCCCATTCCGGGGGATGGGGAAACCCAAAGGCTCATCACTTGTTGATATGCGGCAGCACAATTCCCTGCTGATGCTGGTATTTGCCCTTCCTATCCGCATACGAGACCTCACATATATCTCCGCCCTTTAGAAAGATAACCTGACCAATCCCTTCATTAGCGTAGATACGGGCGGGCAACGGGGTCGTATTGGAGATTTCAATGGTCACAAAGCCGCTCCATTCTGGCTCCAGCGGGGTAACATTCACGATGATACCGCAATTGGAGACAAATACCCCCGCTTCTAAGGCAAAATTACCGGTTTCTGGCACTGTCAGACAATAGACATCGTGATCACCAGGGATAAGGAAAACGTCAACAACCTTGTGGTTGGCTTGTTGAAAGCAGCGAAAAGGGGCGATGGCTTCGGGAAAGTGGCTTATATCACTATACCCACCATCAGATACAACAGAGATAGGGGTAAAATGACCATTTAATGGCTGAAACACCCCCTCATAGCCGTGAAAAACATCCCGGTACAGCGGCATAAGCGATGTCCCAGGACGAAGATTATCAGCAATGGTCATTTGTCCATCACGCAGCATAAACTCATGATCAGGGGTACAGTAAATCGTTTCGCCATTATCTAACACAATGCCCATCAGAACATCCCTGCCAATATACCGGGGGTTTTCCAACAATGCCGTGATGATTTGCCCTTGAGAACCGATGCTATAGCCCCAAAAATGCTCCCCCTGCTGAGCACGTTTTGCCATATCTTCCAGCGTGACGGATGTTCCATCAACCAACGCAACTTTTGTGTCCCCCCGAAAGCAACGGGCATAGGTACTTTTCCCCATCACAATACAGCAAATATCACGGGGGATACGGAAATATTCCAGCGAGCGTGCCAGCGCAAAGGAATTCGGCGGTATATCGCAATAGTCTGCCTTCACATCCACAAACGAACGGGGGCTAAACTCCTTTGGGTCTACCACAACGTTAAATACATTGGTAAATACCTTGAACTCATCCGTGACCCGCATGTCGTAGCCATAGGACGATAGGCCATAGGAGATGACCCCATCCCCCACCTGCCGCTCCTCGAACGGCTCTATCATCCCATGATCCAACGCCATCTTCCGAATCCAACCGTCTGATTGTATACTCATCCGTTACCTCCTGCATGGTTTCGTAGACACTCCCAAGCATTGGGGAAAAGCCCCCCGATAATCTCGCCAACCCGGAGGGCATAGGCGCGTATCTCAGCCTGGGCATGTGCATCTGTTCGTAGCCGATAAAAGTGCCACCACGCTTGCAAACTGGCACTAAACACAAATTGCGTGTTGGTATTGAGTCCAAGCAGCGAGCGGGCTTGCTCCTTGCATACCCCATACTCGTTGATCATCTTGTCGTAAACTTGCCAGACATGCTCGCACGTTTCGCGGTACAATTTGAGGGCTTCATCCTGCCGTTCTACTGGCTCCTCCAGCGACCCCTGCTTGATAGAGCTAGACCCCTTGCGGAGCATCTCTGGTACCCAATAGCCTAGGTTATACTGCACATATCGCCCGGAGATAGAGTTTGCCGAAGCCCCCACCTGATGCTTGAACCACTGTCGCTCAACAAAGATGGGGCATGTTACGCGCAAGGTAGCAAACGCATGCCGAAAGGGACTCATATGCTCATGCTTGATCAGATAGACCAGCAAGTTGTAGTCTTGCTCATCAAAGGTTTCTTTGCGCTTGCCTAGACTGACCCGTGCCGCGTTGACAATAGACAAGTCATTGCCCATATGGTCAACGTATTCTACCATGTTGGTTATATCCATGCCCCCCCTATCATCATCTCATCAGTAGGGCTACGTCAAAGTCGCACAATCAAAAAAAATTTGCCCTTCTTGTCCACCCTCTCCCCCTGCTCCCTCTCCCATAAAGGGCGAGGGGTAGCCGAATCTCTGCACGGTCCCCTTTCTCCCCCAGGGGGAAAGGGATAGGGATAGGGGGCAGATAAAGAGCTATAATCTTTATCATTGTGCGACTTTGCCATGCCCCTATACCAAAACAGGCATTATACCACTTCTCTTTGGGTAGTAAATGTATGGTACCATAGGGGACATGATTATGATACCTAGAGTACAACATACGCCAAACCAACAGAAATAACCTATGACTCTGCTGACTGTAACCAACCTGACTAAATACTATGGGGCAGACCTTATTCTCGATTCGCTCTCCTTCCAGGCATCCCGTAGTGAAAAAATCGCCATTGTTGGGGTGAATGGCACGGGCAAAAGTACCCTACTCAAGCTGATAGCCGGCATCCTTACCCCCGATGAAGGCAGTATTCACGTTGTCAAAGGTAATCGGGTTGCCTATCTGCCCCAAGAAGCCCGCTTTGAGCATGACCGCACCTTGTGGCAAGAGATGGAAGCTGCTTTTGAGCACCTCAATAGCTTACAAGAGGAAATGCGCCAACTTGAGCAGCAGGTCTCTGATACCAGCGACCCCGATTGGCAAGCCCATATGGATCGCTACGGCGAGATAAGCACTCGCTTTGAACTTGCCGGTGGTTATCAGAAAGACCAACGCATAGATTCAACGTTGCACAACCTGAGTTTTACCGAAGCACAGTACCATCAACCCCTCGCGCAATTTAGCGGTGGGCAAAAAACCCGTGCTGCCCTCGCTGCTGCGCTGCTCTCTAGCCCCGATTTGTTGCTGCTTGACGAACCAACCAACCACCTTGATCTGCAAGCGTTGGAGTGGCTAGATGGCTTTTTGCAACGATGGGATGGTACGCTCATTGTCGTTTCGCATGACCGCTACTTTCTCGACAAGGTGACGAAGCGCACGTTGGAGATAACCAATACCATCATTGAGGATTACCCCGCAGGCTACAACCGCTACCTCGTGTTGAAAGCCGAGCGGATAGAACTTCGGCTAAAGGAATACGAAGCCCAACAAGAATACATCGCTCGCACGGAAGAGTTTATCCGTCGCTACAAGGCGGGGCAACGGGCAAAAGAAGCGAAGGGGCGCGAGAAGCGGCTCAACCGCTACAAGGAGACGGAGCAGGTAGATCGCCCAACGGAGCAAAAGACGTTGACCTTGACGTTGGAGAGCCAGCTCCGCAGCGGCGATATGGTGCTCACCTTTGACAACTTGCAGGTAGGTTATATCTCCAGACAACCAGCCGGGGTATTTCCCCTCTTCACTGTCAATGGGCTAGAAATGCGCCGGGGTGAGCGCATTGCCATCTTGGGGCCAAACGGGAGCGGCAAGACAACCCTGCTGCGAACGCTGGTAGATGAACACCCACCTATCAGCGGCAGCTATCGTATGGGGCACAATGTCGCCATTGGCTACTATGCCCAGGGGCATGAGTCGCTCAAGATGGATGCGACCATACTGGACGAACTGTTGCGTATAAAGCCAACGATGGAGGAGGAACGCGCCCGCACCTTCTTGGGACGATTTCTCTTTTCTGGTGACGATGTGTTCAAGCGTATAGGCGACCTGAGCGGCGGGGAGCGCAATCGGGTAGCCCTAGCCCAACTTACCCTTCAGTCCAGTAATCTGCTCATCATGGACGAGCCAACCAATCACCTAGACATCAGTGCGCGTGAAGCCCTCGAAGAGGTGCTCAATGCGTATGATGGGACGTTGCTCTTTGTCTCGCATGACCGCTTTTTCATAGACGCTGTGGCAGACAAATTGTGGGTGGTGGAACATGGGCAGATGGTTGAGTATTTGGGCAATTACAGCGATTACCGCGAGAAGCAAGAACGCCAACAAGAGCAACAAACGCTCAAAAAGAGCCGGGAAAAGGAGAAGCAATCAACCAATACCGCGTTGATAGAAGATCGCTCCCGCAAGAAACGCCAGCAGCAGCTTGAGCGCGAAATAGCCCGGCTAGAGCAAGAGATGGCCCAGGTACAAGCACAGCTTGATAGTGCCAGCGTAAACCAAGATGTTGCCCAAATTACCAAAATAGGCAACCAGTATGTTGCATTAGAGCAGCAGCTTGAAGAATATTACGCGGAGTGGGCAGACATCGCGGAGTAGGACAGGGTTTATATGCTGTTCTCCCCTATGGTTTATTCCTGCCCGGAATGTCCCGGTATATCCTCTACCCTTGTAGGGCAGGGGGTAGGGCTACGTCAAAGTCGCACAAGCAAAGAAATTTTGCCCTTCTTGTCCCCCCTCTCCCCCTCCCATAACGGGCGAGGGGGAAAGGGGGGAGAGGGAGTGAAAGCAAAAAAGAGTTATAATCCTTATCATTGGGTAACTTTGGCATGAACCTGAAAGTTTGTGGTATCATGACAAGTAATCAGGTATATTTGATGAGGGGCAATGTGACAACTCTTCTCTTGATACGTCATGCAACCAATGATTGGATAAACGGGCGTTTGCCTGGCTGGAAGCCGGGAATCCATCTCAATGACGAAGGCAGACACCAAGCGCAGCAGGTGGCAGAACGGCTGGCATCTCTGCCTATTGCGGCTATCTATAGTAGTCCGCTTGAACGAGCTACCGAAACTGCCCAGATTATCGCCTCGCCGCACAACCTACGCATCCGTATTGTTGAGGATATTGGCGAGGTGCGCTACGGTGATTGGACTGGAGCACAGCTTGCAGACTTATACCAACATCAGCTTTGGGCTGGCATCCAGTTTTACCCATCGCACACCCGCATACCGGGCGGCGAAACGCTCGGCGAGGTGCAGCTACGCGCCATTCAAGCCCTAAACGCCCTACGCGATATGCACGCCCAAGATACGCTGTTTGTCGCAGTCTCTCATGCCGATGTTATCCGACTCGTCACAGCCTACTATATTGGCATCCATATTGACCTGTTTCAACGCTTGATCATCCATCCCGCTTCTTTGACGGCACTGCGGTTTGAACCAATGGGTCCCCGATTGCTTGCCTTCAATGAGACGGGTTCGCTGGATTACCTGATGCCAAAGGAAGAATTACCCCCTTCCCAGTTAGATCATCAGGAACAGCAACCGAAACCGTAACGGTATCTGAACACATACCTAGTTTGGGAGATACATGGCTGAGTTTACCTATGATTTTGATGCAGTACAACATATTACCGTTGGAGTAGTTGGGGAACCAGGACAACGAGCTTTCTATGTGCAAGTTCGCCAGGGAAATCAACTCCTTTCCTTGCTCGCTGAAAAAGAACAAATCCGGGCACTTGCCAACGCCATAGACCGACTGCTTGAGGAATTGGCAGAAAAAGACCCAAGCAAAAGTACCACTGACGATCTGTTCTTGCACGATATGAGCTTACAAGAACCCCTTGAGTCTTATCATCGCATTGTGCAAATGGGGCTTGGGTATGATGTCGATCAAGATATGATCGTGCTTGTTGTTCAGGGTATGGCAGAAGGGGATGATGAAGACATCCTGCTGGCACGCTTTTCCGTCTCCCGGCAGCAAATGCGGGCGTTGAGTACCCATGCAATGGAAATTGTCGCCGCTGGTCGCCCCGTATGTGGCAATTGTGGTCGTCCGATTGATCCAGACGGGCATTTTTGCCCAGAGCGAAATGGTCATGGTCCAGGTAAGACAACCGAATAATCCAAAAGTTCAGCAAAATACTTTGCTGTATGCGCTGACCCACGGCGACATCGCTATTGAAGGGCTATTGCCCTATAGTAGCAACTATACCTTGCTGGCAGTTATTACCTATGCTGATACCTCGGTATTGACGGTCTACAAGCCCCGCCGTGGCGAGCGTCCGCTTTGGGATTTTCCGCAGGGGACACTCTACCGCCGCGAGGTCGCTGCCTATCTCATCAGCGAAACCCTCGGTTTCTCGTTTGTCCCCCTCACGGTGCTGCGTGATGGTCCTTTTGGTATTGGGTCGCTGCAAGTGTTTGTAGACCATGACACAGCAGCCCATCTTTTCACGATGCTTCAGGAAGGCTGCTATACGCATGTCCTTCAGCAGTTGGTCGCCTTTGACTACCTTATCAACAATGCAGACCGCAAAAGTGGGCATGGGCTAAAGGGGGATGATGGCACGCTGTGGGCTATAGACCATGGGATTTGTTTTCACCATGAATACAAGCTCCGTACCATCCTTTGGGATTACGTTGGGCTTCCCCTGCCATCCGATATTCAGGAAGCCCTCCAGAAACTCAAGTCCCAACTTCAACCGGGACACCATTTGACGCAAACGCTACGGCGGCTATTAAGTACACAAGAAATCCAGGCACTCGGTCAACGGCTTGACTCGCTCGTGACAAGCGGGGTATTTCCGGCACCAGGCAACGAACGGCACTTCCCTTGGCCCCCGATATAGGCTAGACAATGGATACGCAGGGTACACCAGGAATACCCCTTAATGGGAAACATACCTTTTGAGATCGTTTATACATATGGGAAATATGACGAGAATGAGGGCAATAGGAGCAACAGCAAGACCATGCTCCTTACCAAACACGGTTATTGCAGGTGCCCACATCCGCCAATCCATAGGGGGTTGGCGGCGGGTCTATGCAACAATGACCACCGTTTCATTGCCCCCCACATCCCAAGTATGGGGTAATGCTCAGAACCATTCATGGTCTCTCTGCCCTACAACGGTATACAGCATACCGATTATGCACCCTATGTACCAACCATGCTTGGCAAGGAATAGACACGCTGGATTATTGCAGAGGGGTTACTATCGAGGACTATCATGAATACTACGGCCTATATCATGCTCATTGAAGATAGCCCAAGTCAGGCATTACAGCTTCGCCTCCTGCTCCAACAGTTCACCAATTATGAAGTACGGGTCATTAGTGATGGGGTTGAAGGGTGGCGACAAGCATGTGCTGAGCATCCCTTGTTGATTCTCCTTGATATAAACCTCCCTTCCCTTGATGGGTTTCAAATCCTAAGCCGTCTCAAACGTAACCGGAATACTGCCGACATCCCGGTTATTATGCTGACCACCAGCGATAGCGTAAGCGATGTGGAACGGGCTATTGCTCTTGGAGCAAGCGATTACTTATTCAAAGATGATTGCCTGTTTAAATCAAAGGAAGCCAAAGAACAATTACAATCTGCTATTGACCAATTTATGTAACGGGCATCGGTGGTCTTTGGGGAATCAAGAAATACAACGCTTACGACCAAAACCACTGGATCAACATCGACATCGACATCAACGAGAGTACCAACACAGGGTACGGGTTTGGAGGTAAAGATCATGCTAAGTGATGAGGAAATTATGGCGCAGGTGCTCGCTGCTTTTCAAGAAGAAGAGGCAGAACACCGACAAGCCATCACCGAAATTTTGCTGGAACTTGAACGTGAACCAGATAACCCAAAACGAAAAGAGATGATAGATCAACTCTTTCGTGAAGCCCACAGCCTGAAGGGAGGAGCGCGTGCCGCCGGGCAGGAGGAGGTCGAGCAACTCGCTCACCGGATGGAAGACCTCTTTAGCACAGTGCGTAATGGGAAAATTACGCTTGACCCGGATGTCTGCGATACCATCTATGCTGCGGTAGACTCTATCGGGGCAATGATGGGGCAGATAAACGCGGGGCAAAAAGCCAGCCTAGAGCCACACCAACAGGTACTTGACGATCTTTCCCATATTCTTACCACACGCACCCAGAGCCAGGATGCCCCTGCGCCGCAACCCGCTGCCGCTGCGTCCGCTCTCAACCCTGCGCCGCAACCCGCTGCCGCTACGTCTGCCCCCGACCCTGCGCCGCAACC
>CAYPHM010000056.1:10537-28012 GCA_964410555.1 uncultured Chloroflexaceae bacterium
GCAACCCGCTGCCGCTACGTCTGCCCCCGACCCTGCGCCGCAACCCGCTGCCGCTGCCCCCCAACCTGCGCCGCAACCCGCTGCTGCTGCGTCCGCTCTCAACCCTGCGCCGCAACCCGCTGCTGCTGCCCCCCAACCTGCGCCACAGCCACAGCCAATGACTCACGAGAAAGTGGAGGAACCCTCTGCCGATATAGTGTCGCAGCCTGCCAGTGGGGGCAGTAGCGATATGCCCTGGGAACACGTCTCTACCGTGCGCCTCACCACCACAACGCTGGACAACCTACTCAACGAGACCGGCGAACTTATCACCTGCTCTGTTCGCGCTCAACAGCGATCTACCGAAGCGAGGGAACTAGCCGATGCCCCCGTGCGCTGGCGGCGTATCTGGCGACATGTTCGCCCTATCCTCACCCAACTTCAGAGCTATACCCCGGCGTTTCAGCCTACTGTTCACCACTTGAGTGATCGGGAAACCGACATGAGTTTTGTTGAACGGGCTGCCCGTATCTTGGAGCAGAGCGAAGGCGGACAACATTACCAGACGATTGTCTCACAGCTTTCTACCCTCATGGAATCCCTAACCCAAGCCAATACCATCATTACGGATATAGAGCAACGATTAGGGATGCATGCTCGCCTCTCCACCGAAGACTATACCCGTCTGTCTACCGTCACAGACCGCCTACACGACCAGATACGGCGCACCCGTATGCTGCCCATTACCACGCTCTTTAGCCCCCTGCGCCTGCAAGTACGCGAGATGGCACGGACAGCAAATAAGCAGGTAGAGTTGTCGCTAGAAGATGGGGATGCAGAAGCAGACCGCCAAGTGCTCGAACGGCTCCGCGAAGTTTTGCTCCACCTACTTCGCAACAGCATAGACCACGGCATAGAATCGCCAACGGTGCGCGAGCAGCAAGGCAAACCCTCGCTAGGACACATTATCTTGCGGGCATCCGTAAGCGGCGACTACCTGACCATTCACGTAGAAGATGATGGAGCCGGGCTAGACATTGAAAATATACGCCAACGGGCAATGAGCAGTGGCGTATTGTCAGAGGCAGATATAGCGCGAGTGTCTGAATCAGAACTGATAGACCTCATCTTTCAGCCTGGGTTTTCTACCCGTCAAATCGTCAGCAAAATGTCTGGACGTGGGGTTGGGCTAGATATAGTCCGCTCCCAAGTTGAGCGTATGCATGGTCGGGTGACGGTCCAGAATTTCCTGGGGACAGGCTGTATCTTCACCATTAGCGTACCCCTTTCGCTCACCAGTTCCCACGGCTTGCTCCTCCGCATAGACCAATCTACCTACATGCTGCCGCTTGATTCGGTGCAGCGCATTGTCTCGGTAGCCCCAACAGACATCAAGGTACTGGAAGGACGCGCCTGTTTGCTCATAGACGAAAAGCCCCTTGCCCTAGTGCATCTTACGGACCTGCTCGGCAAGAGCGAACACCCCATCGTCAAGGAGCAAAGACGGCGCGACAAGGGACACGAAGCCCTCGTAGCGGGACGCTCCAATGGGACGGGGAACTGGTCGTTAGCCCTCCTGCTCGGCAGCGGCGAGCGACAAATTGCCTGTATGGTTGATGCGGTGCTTGGCGAGCAGGAGCTCGTTGTCTATCGGCTGCCTGCCCCGCTCCAGCGAGTCCGCTTTATTGCAGGAGCAACGATCCTTGCAGACGGCAGTGTCGTGCCTATCCTAGACGTAGTAGATGTCGTGCGTGCCGCCATCGGGTCACGCTACATCGTCAACCAAACGGCAGAAATAACCGACTCTACCCGTCCACCAACCGTCCTGGTTGTAGATGACTCCATCACCACCCGCACCCTAGAAAAGAACATTCTCGAAGCGGCAGGCTATCAGGTGACGCTTGCGACAGATGGTGCCGAGGCGTTAGAAACCCTGCGCCGTATGCTTGACGAAAACGGCTGTGATCTGCTATTGAGCGACATTGATATGCCCCGTCTCAATGGCTTCGAACTCACTACCCAAGTGCGATCTGACTCCTTGATGAAGCATATCCCTATTGTCCTGGTCACATCGCTGGACACCCCGGCAGACCGCGAGCGCGGTATCTCGGCGGGGGCTGATGCATACATCGTGAAAAAGTCGTTTGACCAGCAAGGGTTACTGGACACTATCGAACAATTGATATAAAATTTGAGTTCCAAGCAGTTTTCTTCTCTAAGTAACTGCCGTCTAGTCGCTGTCGCAACATGGCAACGTGGAGAAACTATGGCGAATAAACAGATTCTGGTTATTGAAGATAGCCAGACTCAGGCAAACCGTATCCGTATGGAATTAGAACGACATGGGTTGCAGGTAACGTTAGCCCTAACGGGAAGTGATGGGCTAGACCTTGCCCACTCATTACTCCCTGATGCTATCATTCTTGACATTGAACTACCAGACCCCAACCTAACCGGATACGATGTTTGTCGTATATTAAAATGTGATACCGCCACGGCGCATATTCCTGTCGTTATGCTAACGCACTACGACAATGCCCCGCATGCGCTTGAGGGGCTTCAGCTTGGTGCCATTGATTACATACCCAAAGACACCTTTGCTGAACACAATCTCATAGAATCCCTACGGCAACTTGCCGTCTTATGAAAGACCAGCACCAAATTAACCATATGATGAGCGAATCCGCCCCGATATGGAGGAATCTTCTTAGGACAGTACCCGTACCTGTCCATAAGCAATAACAACACTGATAGGGAAAATACGCAGAACGTGAGGAGGTATTGAGCCATCCCTTGCCATAAGGATACCTGCGTTTTCCCAACTATATGCCCCCAACAACCGAGGGCGAATAGCCCTTTGGGGAAGGAATACTACAAGCATGCAACTAGCAAAAACCGACACAAGCATGATACAAGCCGCCTTGTCTGTTTTACCCACAGACAATACCTT
The DNA here is from genome assembly GCA_964410555.1 of uncultured Chloroflexaceae bacterium. Taxonomy (GTDB): domain Bacteria; phylum Chloroflexota; class Chloroflexia; order Chloroflexales; family Chloroflexaceae; genus JAAUSY01. The sequence continues at coordinate 13,467 of CAYPHM010000056.1, forward strand.
GCTTACCCTAACATTTCGCATTGGAAACCAACAATATGGTATGCCCGTCTCTGTTGTGATAGAAATTGTGCGTTTACCCGCACTCGTCTCGCTGGCAGGTGCGCCACCAGAAGTTATTGGACTGCTCAACCTTCGTGGTCGGTATTTCCCAGTCTTGGATGGCAGCATCCTTGTCGACGAAACACCAACCTATGATATAACCAACCAAATCATCATCGTGGGACGCATTGATGAAACGAACCTTGAACCCCTTATGGGGCTGCGGGTAGACCAGGTGATAGATGTACGCACATTATCTATCCGGCATGTTACCCCATTAAACAAGCGTATAGCCGCCGACTTCTTGCAAGGGGTCGTCAAAGCAAATGACGATTCGCTCTTGTTACTAGAACCAGAATCTTTGTTAAAACTCGTACCAGAAACCCCATCAGACCTCGCTACGCTCCCAACAGAAATGGGGCAGCTATGAGCAACCGTCAGAAGAATGAACCAATCCGAGTGCTTATTGTAGAAGACTCCCGTGCTCAGCGCGAGCTGCTGATACGGCTCATTGAGGCTTCCGGCAAATTTGAGATTGTCGGCACAGCGATAAATGGCGAAGAAGGGGTAGCAATGGCTCACCAACTGCGCCCACACGTTATCGCTATGGATATTCACCTGCCGGTACTCGACGGCTACGAAGCCACTCGCCGCATTATGCAAAGCTACCCCATCCCCATTGTGATGGTCAGTAATAGCATGGGAGACGAAGGGAGACGCTCGGTGGAAGCCCTCGCTGCGGGGGCAGTGGCAGTGCTTCGCAAGCCTGGCAGCCCCATCAGTGCCGCCTTCGAGACAGACCGGGCGAATCTGCTACGCACCCTTGAACTGATGGCAGATGTGCCGGTAGTTACCCGCCACCCACCACGAACCTTTGCGCCAACGACTATCAAGACCAAGCCAACTACATCCCATACGAGCGTCCTAGCCGTTGCCGCCTCTACTGGTGGGCCTGCTGCCGTGCAAATTGTCTTGAGCGGGTTGGGGAGCCATTTTCCCCTGCCCATCCTGCTCGTCCAGCATATAGCCCGTGGCTTCGTTGAAGCGTTGGTAGATTGGCTCAATACCACCATCCCGCTCAAAGTCGTTATTGCCCAACCCAACCAACGTATGGAGCCGGGGGTCGTCTATCTAGCTCCTGATGAACGCCATATTTTCGCCGTCAGCAAGGGCTACATTGGCTTACGCGATAATGTTGCCACAGATCGCTTTTGTCCGAGTGCCGATGTGCTCTTTGAGTCTATAGCACAGGTCTATGGGTCAGAAGCTATTGGCGTAATTCTCACCGGTATGGGTGACGATGGGGCAAAGGGGATGCGGTCTATGCGGGTGCGTAATGGACAAACCTATGCCCAAGATGAAGCCAGCTGTGTCGTTTATGGCATGCCCCACGCGGCAGTCTCGGCGGGGGCGGTGGTTCGGGTCGCGCCGCTTGACCAGATAGCCCCGGCAATCTTGCAATACCTTGGAACCGATGTGCTCTCAGCCACAGGAAGGTAAGGAGATCATGGAGCCACAACTGAGCGATGACCTCTACTACCGCTTTCGTGAACTGTTGCTCAGTCGCAGTGGATTATTTTATCCTGAGCACAAGCGTGATGATCTTGCCCACGGCTTGAGCTTGGCCCTCAAGGCTTCTGGACTAAAGACCCTAGCGGAACTCTACTCAGACTCGGCAAACAATGGCCCCTCGTGGGAAATCACGTTGGCACATTTGACCATTGGGGAAACGAGTTTCATTCGCAACAAGCCGCAGTTTGAAGCCTTCCGTAAGCATATTTTTCCAGAGATCATCCAACGCCGCTCGGCCTTGCGAAGCATCCGCATATGGAGTGCCGGCTGTGCCACGGGGGAGGAACCCTACTCTATTGCGATGGTGATGCGTGAACTGCTCGGCAACCAGGATGATTGGCATATCTCCATTTTGGCGACAGACATTAACCCCGATTTTTTGATGCGGGCGCGTGAGGGTCTCTATGGCAATTGGTCATTCCGTGATACTGAGGTGATACTGAAGCAAAATTATTTTATCCCAGAAGGCAATCGTTGGCGGTTGAAGCCGGAAATCAGAAACATGGTCACATTTAACCGCTTGAACTTGATAGAATCAAGGTACCCTTCTATCACCAATGGCACAACCGCCCTAGACATGATCCTATGTCGCAATGTGACCATCTACTTTGACGAAAAGACAACCCGCAAGGTGGTTGAACGGTTCTATCGCGCTCTTTCCCCCGGTGGGTGGCTCATTGTTGGACATTCAGAGCCACAAGCGAGTATTTACCACCAGTTTGAAGTTCACAATTTCCCCAATACGGTGGTCTATCGCAAACATCTTGATGCCCCCCTCTTTACGCTTGACGAGATGCCGTCTTTTGTCTCTACCGCTACCGCTATGCCAGACCTAGATGCCCTGCTGCAACAGTTGCGGGGGGTGAGCCAGACGATGCGGGGGGGGGATGATCCACAGGAAGCAAACCGATCTTTTATCCCGGTGCCGGTGAAGCCAGACCCCCCACCGCCCCCATTGGAATATCCCCATCCCAAACAAACTCCATCCCCAAAGCCGCAACCCAAACCCCGCTTGGTTATACCAACCCAACCGGCAACTGTCGTGGAGCCAGAACGAGTAGACCCTGCCAAGTTGTGGGTTCGCATCAAAACACTGTTTGCCCAGGGGGATAAGGCAACCAGTGAGCAGTTGTTGCAAGACTTGCTCAATATCCAGCCAGACCATGTAGAAGGGCGGACTATGCTTGGGCGGATATGTGCAGACCGTGGCGAGTGGGGGTGTGCTCAGTACCATTGTGAGTCAGCCCTCAAAATTGACCCGCTCTCCATTGAAGCCCATTACACCCTGGCACAGATCTATGAGCACGAATCCCAGTTTGACGAAGCCTTGAACGAATATCGCCGGGTGGTCTATCTTGATAGGCGATTTGTGCCGGGGATGCTTGGCATGGCTAATGTTTGGCGACAAATGGGCCGCATCGAGGAAGCACGCCGCAACTATCGCAATGCCCTCAAGCAGTTGGCGAACCTGTCCCCCTCCACACCGGTACCTGGGGCAGATGGTGCCACGGCAAGCGAGTTGGCAGCATTCGCCACCCGCCAGATACAAAGTCTTGGGTAGGACGGCGAACCGCGAGCAGGGGGAGCCGCGAGCGGGGGGAGCGGTAGGCGATCCACGAGCGTCAACGAGCGGTTGTAAAACTGATAGCTCTGCGCCCCCACGCCAGCCACACCAACGCCACACCAGCGGTAAGCAGCACCCGCAGCCAATCGGGGAACGGCAGCGCATTGACCAAATAGTAGGTAGGCAACACCAACACCGCCCCAGGAACAGCTTGTTGTAGCCAGCGGGAGCGGGAGAGGGGAGCCAACACCACCCCCCACAGACCATACCAGGGAACAAGCCACGGGCTAAGGATAAGCATATAGGTAAGCAGAACAATGAGCAGCGCATCAGCCAATGCCGCCCCCCGCCATACCCGCCAGCTTTGCCAACCAACCAGCGTAATCACCAGCACAGGAGAAACCAACGCAGCGATATGCTCGCCTAGCAGCAGCCCACTATACACCCGCAAAAAAGCCCCGATTGACGGATTGACCTTCTCGGCATGGGTGGCGAGACCAGCAAAGATAGCCCCCCCATTTCCCCACGCCACGGGGGCATACAGCAGCAACAACACAACTCCCCCCCCCACCGCCAACCCTGCTAATCTTGCGCCTATTCTTCCCCGTTCCATACCTGCCCTGCTCCACCAGCGCAAGAGTGCCGCCAACACCAGCGGGGCAAGCATCAGTGGGAGGTACTTTGTGGCGATACCGCATACCAACAAACAGACTGCCACAAGCCAACGTTGCCGCTCAAGCGCGACCAGCATAAGGAGCAGCCAAAGCAGCATAGCCAGGTCATTATGCCCACTCCACAGCACCTCAACCAGCACCAGCGGATGCCAGATCACCCCCAACACCAGCCGGGTATTAGCATGCTGCCCGGCTAAGAGTAGCCACACTGCTACCCCACACCCTACCAAGAGCAACATCGACAGCAGTTTGATACCCAACAATGCCGCTGCCAGCGAATCCCCCGCCCCCGCCACAACGGGAAGGCTTAGGTAAAGCCAAACGGGACCATAGCTCAATGCCGCCCGATTTGCCGAGGAACTCAGCGAAGCCTGCCAATGATCATCAACAAGCAGATTACGCGATTCGGGGAGGTAAGGGTTTGCGCCATAGTGGGTGGCAAGTCGGGCTTGCACCACATAATCGCCGGCATCATCGCTCAACAAGGGATAGGCTACCAACATTCCCCCCCACACGACAACCAACAGCACCCAATGGAGCCAGCTATGCCAAAGCCGACTCGCCGCATAGGGATGGTGCATAAGCCAGCGCATCACCTGCCAATAGAGCACCGCCAACACTGCATACCCCAAACAGCCAACAAGCAAAAACACAAGCCCCTTATCATGGGCTGACAACAGAGCATAGAGGGGCGAAAACTGGCTTTTGTGTTGGGGGAAAAACTGCCCCTGGGGAGTAGTAGGGTCTGCGTAAGCAGTCAATGGCACCACCACCGCCACCACCACCGCCGCCATCGCCACCCCAACGCCATACACCAAAGGCACCCCCGCCCCTCGTTGGCTAGTGCTAGTCATCGTATGATAGGGTATGGAAGCTACGAAATGGGGACGGTGTTTCCGTAGAGATTGGCGGGTGTTCTGAACCGTCTGCCTGCTGTGTAGGCACCAAAGGCACTGGCGACAGATCAATAAACGGGGCATCTGACCTACCACTAGCCCCTGCATCATCTGGGACATCAGATGGCACAGGCGAAGTATCTTCTTCCCCCCCTGCATCATCTGGGACATCTGGTGGCACAGGCGAGGTATTGACTTCCCCCTCCGCATCATTCGGCGCATCAGGTGGCACAGGACGAGTACCCTCGTCCCCATCTGGTCTTTCTGGAGGACCTTCTGGCTCAGGCGCAGGGAAAGTCCCCGGCTCTGGTACCAAGATAGCAGTTGGTTCTGGGACAGTGGCATCAAGGGGAGTTGAGGTAGGCTCTGGTATTGGTGTCGTTCCAGGCTGCGGCACCGGCTCCGTTATCGCGTCAGTAACCGTAGGCACAACCGGCTCACTATCCTCCGTCTCTGTTAGTAACGGGGTTTCTGCCAAAGATGGGACAGCAGTAGTAGCAGTAGCAGCAGCAGTAGGGGAAAATGTAGCCGTAATCGCTGCGGTGGGCAAAGGTGTTGTTACCGTAGTCGTCACATACACCGTTGCGCTAGGGGTAGAAGTTGGGGTGTCTTCTGCCGTTGGCTGTGGCGTGGGGGTGGGTGTTGGGGGCATCGCCAACGAAACCGTCACCTGGGGGATGTCTTGTGCCAGCGTTACCCCATCTGGCAGCACTATATCAGGCGTGAGGGTGTAGGTACCGGGGCTTAACCCCTGCACATCAACCGTAGCAACGAGGGTTTCCTCATCTACCCCTGCCAACGATGACGTAAAGCCATTGACAGCTATGTACAACAGATGGGGGTCATGGGTCTCTTCCAAATCTCGCGTATTGCCGGTCACTTTGACAGTAAAGGGAAGTTGTACTTGGAATGGGCGCAACAGCGGCAAAATCTGCACCTTGACCAGCACCTCAGACTCCTCGCTGCGATGGAGAGAAACCCCTGGCGGCAGGTTAATACTCACCCGTCTTGATACCACATCGGTAGCCCCTAGAATATTTACCGCTTCGGTCTCCACTTGGCTAATGTTGTCAAGCCAACGCGAACTGCCAGAAATCGTGATGAGGGGAGGATCGCTGCGAACCTGCGTCACGACATACCCTGACGCAGGCACCCCCTCAATATGCCCAAGCACCGGGACACGCTTTAAGCCAACGACTGACCGAATGGGGATAAAGACCTTGACCGCAGCCGGGTTGACCGTCACCCCCTCGACAATCTCCTTGTTGGCATCCAGCGGTTTGAGATCGCGGGTAGATTCAAAGTTGGTGCTGAGTTGGTCAATATTCACCTCCATTTGAGCACTCGCCACCCGCTCAACCCGGTTAAGCGGACCTTTCACCACCACTGCGGTAATAGGCTTGCCCTGCAACGTCACTTGCGAGTCGCCGCGCTCAAAACTTGCCGGCAGATTGCCCCGTACTTCCAGCGTAATCGGCACCGTCTTGGTGATCACCTGATCTAGCCGCACCTGCACAAACTCTGGGTCGGGGTCTATCGCAGAAAAGTTTTTCATCCGCAGGTCAGTGCGAATGAGTTCAACATTTACCGGTATCTGATGGTCCCCCGGTGAGAGATTGGCTAATTCTACAAAGACATTCAGGTGTTTTTGGCTCAGTTTGGTGAGGGTTTGTTGGTCGGCACGCACCGAAAGATTGACCGTAGAAAGGGAGGTTTGATCTGGTCGGGGCATCCCGTCTTGGTCAACAATGACCAACCTGACGGGCATATCCTGGACCTGCACCACCATCCCTTCAAACGAGGTACTTCGATCAGGGTTTTCTTGGTAGGATACATAAATCCACAGCGCAAAGCTGAGGAATACGGCAAACACAAACCCCCATCCATGTGTGCGTAGCCATATCACGAAGAGAGTTCCTCCAACGGGACATTGAGCATTTGCGCCAACATACTGCGAAGCCGAGTTTCGTTCAAATGGCTAATCATTCTGCCATCAAAGACCAGCGAGATTGCCCCAGTCTCTTCAGAGACGACAACAATCACCGCATCCGACTGTTCGCTCATCCCTTTTGCGGCTCGATGACGGGTGCCATAGCGGCGATGCCCAATAACATCTTCACTCAAGGGAAGAACGACATTTGCTGCCAAGATACGATTATCGCGCAAGATGACCGCCATATCGTGCAATGGAGAGTTGGGGTAGAAGATATTGAGCAACAACGGCACGGCTAACCGCGAATCGAGAATGACCCCACGGTCTGCATATTCTTGCAAGCGATTGGAGCGTTCTATGACCATCAATGCCCCCATACGCTGCTTGGAAAGCTGCGAGGCAGCCCGGCTCACGCCATTGATAGTATCGAGTAAATCGGGACGGTCACTGTTGCGAAAGGAAAGGCTCAACACCCCCCCGGTACGCCCTAGCGACTCCAGCGCACGACGCAACTCTGGCTGAAAAAGCACCGGTATAACGACAATGAGGGCAGGGTAGATAACCGTACGCAACAACCAGTTAAAGGTTGTCAATTCGGGAACAGCGGTGCTTAGAATGAGCGAGACGACCAACAGCATGCCAATCCCCCGCAGTGCCCGCATAGCGCGAGTTCCCCGAATAACCTCAAGGAGCCAAAAGAACAGCAGGGCAACAAGCAGAATGTCAAGGAGGGTAAACCATGGTTGTTGGCTCAGTCGCCCCCAAAAGCGTATTATATCTAGCATAGCATAGGTAACGACAAATAGGTCAAGGGCAACACCTCTTCCCCAAACCAGCGAACGGTCCCCAGTTCATCACCAATCCCCTACGTGCTAACCCCTTCTTGTTGCTCAAGCATCCGATTGGCTGCCGCAAGCAACGCTTCTACCCGGTCTGAGTCCACCTCTTCCATCTTGAGCATACGTTTGTAGAGTTGTACCGTCTGCCGATATTCCCCACGGCGCATAAGCATATCTCCAAGCAGGTGGTAGGCTTCTAAATTTTTTTGGTCTAGCCCAATAATCTGGTGCAATTCAGCAATGGCATTTTCATAATCGCGCTGCTCGGTAAAGATGCGAACAATCTGTCTTTTCTCTGCTATCGCCTCTTTAGTACGGAAAGCCAACGTGTGCATAATGGCGAGCCACTGCCGTGCTTCTACATCGTTGGGGGCAATCTGCACAATTCTATCATAGACTACCCGGACCTCTTCTTGCTTGCCCTGCATCCAAAGTATCTCAGCTACCTGCTGCAAACTGGCGAGCGCATCCTTAGTTTGCCCTGCCTTGCGCTGAAGTTCTGCTACCCGCTTCAACCCCTCTACCCCCTTGTCTGGGTAGCCCCGGCGGATATTCAGCCGGGCGAGTTTGCTGCCAATCGAGATATTGTTGGGGGCGAGTTTGAGCGCATCTTGTAGCGTCTCTATCGCTTGGTCAAGATACTGGTTGGTTTCATAGTGGTCAGCTAGGTCTACCAATTGGGTGATGGCATCATTGAGTTTGCCCTGCCGGAAGTAGACATCTGCCAACTTGGTATAGATAGCCCGATCATAGGGTAACAACCGGCGAGCTTCAACCAGGGCTTGCTCTGCCCCTTCGAGATCATCGGTAGCAGCATAGGCTTCTGCCATACGCCGCACCAAATTACCTTGTGAGAGGGGAATAGCAAAAGGATGTTTGATAGACGGGTCTATCTGCGTCTCCTTTGCCAACTCCTGCCCAATCCGCAATTGTGCTAGGGCTTGCTCTGCCTGCCCCAAGGCAATATGGCTGTCTGCCATTGCCTGATGGACCAACACTTTGGGCAACAACGGGGTTTCTCCCTCCATATCAATGAGATGAAGGGCTTGTTCAAGTTCAAAGAGAGCAGAGGTATGTTGATTACTATACTGCTGAATAATCGCCAAAATGTAGTGTAAAACAGGGACATCAGCGACCATCAAGCCCGACTGATACTCCGCTTGCACAACCGTATTTTCATGGGGGTGGGCTTTGATTTTTTCAAGCAATGTTGCCAGCGAATCCCATATTGTGACAGGTTGCTCACCAAGCACCGCCAACGACATATTGATATGGGCAATAGTCCGTATATCCTCTGGGTCTATATCCAATGCTCGCTGAAACTCGCCTAACGCAGCTTCGTGCCGTTCGAGCTTAAAAAGCGTCATCCCATATTCGCTGTGTAATACCTTGTTGCGCGGTGCCCACTGGAGCACCCGGCGATATTCCTCTAGGGCTTTGTTGGTCTGCCCCATACGGAAGTAGCTCGAAGCCACCATGGCTAGCTGGTCTGCCGCCTCATCAGTGCGCCCAACCTTGTGCAATAAACTAGCTAGATTAGCTCGCATATTGGTCACATCTGGCGATAGGTCTATTGCCCGGTAGTAGGCAAGAATAGCCTGTTCATGCTCTTCACGAACGGAATAGGTGTCTATGAGGATTTGATACTTGTTGAGGGCTTCTTTTGGGCGGTGCTGCCGTTCATAGATTTCGCCTTTGCGAAGGTGAATAGGCAGGTAGTTGACATCGAGACGAACTACCTCGTGGCAAGCATCCAATGCTGCCTCAAGCAACCCTTGCTCCAGATACCGCTCACTGGCAACCACCCAACGCTTGACGGTCTCATCTAGCCCCGTAGTATCAATCGGCGTTATCGGCTTGGCATCGGGGGATTCGGGGGGAGGGAGCGTCTCTATGTCAGCCAACGGGTCGGGAGCAGGCATCGGCTCAACTGGCAACCCCAGTTCATCAGTCGTTTCATGGGTCCCATCACGCAAGAAATCGGTAATCGGGCGAATCTTGCCCCAAGTTTCGGGCATAGATTGCCCTTCTTGTTGGGGAGGGGATTTTGCCACAATATTTTCATCAGGAGAAGTCAAAATGCCTGTGCCAAAGGATCGGAGTTTGGCAAGCATACTATGCTCGGTCATTTCCTTTGCGCGGCGGTTAAATTCGGCGGCACGCTCTTTGCCCCAACGTTTGCTCTGAAGAAAGCCTGCCAGCGTGGTATAGAGCGAGGCAGCCCGTGCATGGTCGCCAAGATGTTGGTATATCCCAACGACACTCTCATACATTTGGATGAGGTCTTCTGCCTCAGCCTTACCTATCGTCTCCAGGTCTACCAAACGAATAGCCTGCTCAAATTCCTGAGCGGCTTGGGGGAGTTGGTTTTGATCTTGGTAGCAGGAGCCAAGCGTATAATGGGCAGAAAGGGCATACTCAGGGTCAGCCGCCGCTTTGGTAAGCATCTTAATAGCCGAGGGTATATCCCCCTTTTCTTGGTATAACAACCCAATGCTATACAGCACATCGGCGCGGTTCATACCGCCCGCTATAGCCCGTTCATACTCTTTGAGTGCTCCATCCACATCACCGGCTTCTTGCAGTTCAATAGCATGGGCAACAACTTTCTCCAGCGCAAATTGTTGAGAACGTAGCCCTGTCCCACCAGATGAACGAAGGGCAGGACCACTATACCCCGATGATTCGCTTTCTTCTGCGGCTTCTGATTCCAGACCAGCAGCACGCGCCATAGACTCGTGCAAGACAGAAAGCAATTCTTTGGCTTCGCGGCTCTGTGGGTCGAGACGCAGCGCAACCTCAGCACTCGACGCGGCTTTGTCCAAACTCCCCTTGTCACGGTAGCGGCGGGCGAGGTTGAGATGCTCAACTGCGGCTTCAGCAGTAGCGTTTGTTTCTTGGAGCAGTTCAGCTAACCGTTTTCGCTGATCGTCCATATCGGGACGTAACCGCACAATTTCCCGTAGGACGAGAATAATTCGTGCCGTAGCTCGCCGTTTTTGATGCACTTCAGCCAATTGTTGGTAGGTAGCAACAGCGGCTTCAATATTGCCTTGACCTTCATACGTTTTCGCAATGTATTCGAGGAAGTACGGATTATTGGCATCAGCAGCATGCAGTTCTTTGAGAATTTTCAAGGCTTTGTCGAGTTTGCCTGTATGAAAGAGGGCAATTGCTGCCGATGTCCGAGCGTCAACATCTTGGGGGAATTCTTGGAGAGCTCTTACCGCCCCTTTGAGCGCATCATCCCACCGCCCCTGTTGTGCTAACTCCCGGTTTTGTTCCATTGCACGGTCATAAATAGCCCGATTGCCAGCCATAACCACTGCTACTTTCTAGCGATAATCACTGCGTGATCATCGTCAAATTTGCTGCTGTCTGTTGTGCTCTCAACGTTCCAAGCACCCTGGGTTGTTCCAAATGCCTACGTTCCAAGAGCAATTTTGCTTTATCCCAAACCAAGTAAGGTCAAAATCAAGGCTTTCTGTACATGCATACGGTTTTCCGCCTGATCAAAGACGACAGATTGGGGACCATCTAGCACATCGGCAGTGATTTCTTCTCCCCGATGGGCGGGGAGACAATGCATCACCAGCGCATCAGGATGCGCTTGGGCAACCAATGCCGCATTGATTTGATAGGGCTGAAAGACAGGTCGGCGACGGGCGGTTTCATGCTCCTGCCCCATCGAGGTCCAGACATCAGTATAGAGGACATCTGCCCCGGTTACGGCATCAGTTGGGGAGGAGGAAAACTGTATGCTCCCCCCTTGTTCTGCTGCCAGCCGTTCTGCATAGGAACGTATATCTTGTGACGGGCGATAATCCATCGGGCTGGCAACATGGATGTGCATCCCAAGCAGTGCCCCTAACAACATCAGCGAATGACAAACATTATTGCCATCGCCCACATAGGCAAGACGCAACCCATCGAGTTTGCCCCGATGTTCCAACAGCGTGAGCATATCGGCGAGAGCCTGACAGGGGTGCTCGCGGTCTGACAAGGCATTGATAATCGGTACCGTTGCATAGCGAGCCAACTCTTCAATCGTTGCATGCGAAAAGACCCTCGCCGCTATGGCTTGCACCCATCGGCTGAGGTTGTGTGCCACATCTGCGACACTTTCGCGCCCCCCCATATCAATATCGTTTGCTGATAGATAACTGCCATGCCCACCTAGCTGCGTCATACCTGCTTCAAAGGCGACTCGCGTACGAAGCGAGGGTTTTTCAAACACGAGAGCTAAGGTTTTGCCACGGAGCGGGAATGTTGTATGCCCCCCATTGTGCCACTCTGCCTTGAGCGTTTGTGCTCGCAAAAGCAGGGCTTCGGTATCTGCACGGGAAAGATCGGCTGCCGAAATATAGTGGTTTTGCATGAAGCTCGTTAATCCCCTTCTTCATCGAATCGTTCAAAAATATCATCAAGCTGCTGGTTGAGCACCGACTCGATGACCGATGGGGTCACATACCCAGACCGGGTGAGAAGCTCGCCAAGCAGCATATTGCGCCCTTTTTGCCGCAGCTGTATCTGTACAGCCAGCACCTCTTTGAGTTGCTCTTGGGTAATGATGCCTTGTGCGACCAAATACTCCCCAAGATACTCTGGTCCCTTGCTCTCAGCAGAGCTAATTTTGTCGCGCTGCTGCATCACGAGGACTGTTGCCAGTTTGTCTGCGGTAAGCATATTGAGCTTGATCAGCACGTCCCCAAGCGGCACACGACCAGATTGCCGGTTGCTCTGGATTTCGCGCTGTTCATGCAGCGCAAGCTCCAGCTGTTCTTGGGTAATCAACCCCTCATATATGAGATACTCGCCAAGTTTGCGAGCCTGTGCCTGTGCCGTCTTTGACGCATTGGCAGAAGCATAGCTTTTGTTCTCTGGTATCTCTTCCAAAAACTGCTGAAGGTTCAGTATCTCTAATCCCTTTTGGGCAGCTTGATTATCTGGGTCTAATTCTAGCGTTTTCTGCAAACAATCACGCTGCTGGTGGACATCTTCCACAACAGCACTCATCCAAAGCCACGCTGGAGCATAGGTAGGGGCATCGAGCAAGATTTCGCGCAACAGTTTTCGCGCCTTTTCGCGCTCTCCTTGCTTCAGTATGGTTACAGCTTGTCGAAATCGTTGTGGTATATCTTGCATACGTTGGTTATCTTGAGCATCTTCGTTCTCTGGGCAGCTTGGGTATCCAAATAGAGCGAGCCTACTGCTGTGTGCCACAGCCTTTATCGATAGCCTACCCCTATCAATCTTTTTTTTGAAGAGATGGTCTCTTCTCCATCTCGAAGTTTACGACACTCTTCATTTAGCCGGTAATCATCCGCTGTAATTATGATGGGAGTGCTTAAATCTCTATCAAACACGCGTGAAAAGATACGTGGCTCCAAGTTCATAGGTGCCTGATTACTGGTAATAACCGTTGGCAACTTTCTATTATAACGGTGATTGATAATCTGGTAAAGTTTTTCCCTTGCCCACGGTGTCGTATTCTCTGTCCCCAAATCATCCAGGACCAAAAAGGGACTATTACGGATGGTCTCAAACCGAGCATCATATCCCACATCACTTTGGGGACCAAAGGTGCTTCGAAGATGATCAAGCAAATCTGGTACATTGGCAAAGAGCACCCGAAACTCTCTTTTGAGTACCCGATGAGCTATAGCTGCTGCTAAATGGGTTTTGCCACACCCATAGTTGCCAAAGAGCACCAGCCAACCATAGAGTTTATCGGCATATTCCATAGCAACATGGTAGGCTTCCTGGACTCCTGGGATCATGGCATCAAAGTTCCGAAACGTTTTATCAGCAAAATCATTTAGGTTGCTCAAACGATGCACCTGTTCGGCAATCCGAAGGTCTTTTTCCTCCTGCTTGCACGAGCAAGTCATCAGTACCCCAAACTGGGGATTATCTATAGGTACATCCATGAGGTAGTAGCCCATCCCTTTGCATATAGGGCAGGTTGGGGGTTCCCAAATGGTCAATTTGGTTGATACGGGTGATACAGCAGCTCGGTCAGTCACGATCCCGTTGGAAGAGGACTCGGTAGGGTCCACTGGAGTACTTTTCAATGTCAATAGGTTTATGTCTTGCGGCGTTATCTTGTGCATGTTGTCTTCCATATGCTGCCCATCTCTCTAACACTCTGCTGATATAGCGCCATGATCGGGCATTGGCGTGTATGGCTTCCCGCATTGCTGCCTCGATCCATTCATAGGGGTACCGTTCTTCTGCCTCGCGCAGTTCCTCTACCAGCATAGGGGTAATCAATCCAATATTCTGTTCGTAGAGAGTCATAAGCGATGGTGGCGACGGTGGCGATGGTGGCGATGGTGGCGATGGTGATCCTCTGTTCGTAGGAAGCTGTCGATAGGATGCTTTATGTAACCGTGTTGCCCATGTACGGTTGTATGCTGTGTTGACCAAATACCAATTGACGAGACGACCACTATCCGCCAACGGCACGAGCAGAATGGTCGTGCGTTGTACGGCAGCTTCTAGCCCTTCTGCCAATTGTTCTTCTGGCGAACGCATCCTGGAAATCGCCCGTAGCCCCTGGCGGAGATGCTGATCTGCCAATAACTCCTCCCAACTCAACCGTTTGGGAGACCCCCGCTGGTGGCGCAAGAGGTAGAAGATGTGCAGCGTTACTTTGAGTTCACTTGGCAATGTAATAACTGGCAACACTTCGGTGAATAATTCTGGGGGAAGGCTTACCAACCCCTCAGTTGAGAACTCGGTAAAAGTCATAGATGCATCTCACTTTGCCTCTCACATCAGGTCAAGGGACTAGCCGGAACATCGTTTATCCTCTCTTCATATATTACCACAGTGAGCGTTACCATGCTACCTACGCAAAGGGGGAATTTCCTTGCTAGGGTAGCGAACTATTTTGCCTTAAAACTGGAATAAAGGGCGCAGGGAAGCCGCTCGCTGCCCGGTTCCCCTTCTCCCTGTGGTGAAAGAAAGTGGACGGGGAGGGGGGGAAACACCCCGCTCCCCCCTACCCCCCGCTCCGACACCCCG
>CAYPHM010000057.1:0-27784 GCA_964410555.1 uncultured Chloroflexaceae bacterium
CCCCACTACGCGGGAGAAGGGGAACCGGGCAGGTGGCGGCTCCCCCTCGCCCTTTATGGGAGAGGGGGTAGGGGGAGAGGGTGTCGGGAGAGGGGGTAGGGGGAGAGGGTGTCGGGAGAGGGGGCAAGGGGGGAGCAGGGGGAGCGGGGGCAAAGGATGAAAAATGTCTGCCACATCCCCTACTCCTCTTCGAATTTGACACAACGCATCTCTTTTGCTATACTGTTCGTTGTGCAGAAAATATGCTTCTGTACACGAGGTAAGGTTTTGTTTTGTTGATCCCCGATAGCTCAATGGTAGAGCGGCTGACTGTTAATCAGTAGGTTCTAGGTTCGAGTCCTAGTCGGGGAGCCATCTTTCTTTTGTCGGTTCTTCACCTTCTCCATTTTCCCCAATCAAGAAAAAATGCTCGTGTTTTGAGCATAGCTGGATAATACCCTCTCTTATACCAGGGCGAGGGTTTGTTGACCCGTCAATGGTGCTATTGCAGTGGTGGCGAATCACAGGGAAGCTCAGATACCCCCGTATGCTCCACTTCTTCCCATACCAGACGCTCGTAGCCCACCGCTACCACACCAAAACAGCGCAATCGCAACCTATCGCCATATGTGGCTAGAAGCGTCACAGCAGCGTGCGGCTACTCGTCACCGCTTCGCCCACTCGGTGCAGCAACTTCGGCTCCCGTTGTAAGCGTAGCGTATGGTATGATAAAGAGTGAAGAAGTGGGATGAGGAATTTTCTGCATCCCTTGTATTGAGTGGAAGAAACATTGAGAGGAACAAAGAAATGCCTAAAGAATACCCACATTTTTGGTATACGCTCGTGGATGGTATTATCATCAGTGAATACCCATCTGATCGTAAAGGAAACGACCCGCGCCGCCTGCAAACCGCCCTAGATCATGGCTGTACTGCGTTTTTGGACCTGACAGAATCGGATGAGTGGTGGGATGCGGGACGTTGTCCTTTACACCCCTACGAATCGCTCTTACATGATCTTGCAACCCAACACAGATTGGATGTCGTCTACGCCCGCTATCCCGTGCGCGATCTGTCTATACCCACGAAGGAACAGATGCAACATATGTTGGACACGATAGATGTTTGGCGAAGCAAAGGCTACCAAATCCTCATCCATTGCTTAGGAGGAATCGGACGGTCTGGCACTGTAGCTGCGTGCTATTTGGTGCGGCTCGGTTGGTCTCCAGATCAGGCGTTGCAACACATCCAACAGCAAGTGAAGGCAAGTTCCAAGCGTGATCGCTCCTCTCCAGAGACCCAGGCACAGATCGAATTCGTCCATACCTGGGCAACATTTGCCTAGACAAAGAAGGTGAATTCTCTGGGGCATACGGAAACCACCTACTCGGTTCCCCTGCTCCCCGCGGTGGGGGAAAGGTTAGGAATAGGGGGGCTGTCTGACGGGGGCAAGGGACGGGAAAAGAAACTGCTACACCCCAAGTATCCTATGTGGTGTGGCTTTTGACAGACTCCCCTATGTGTGCTATGCTTCATTCACGATACAATAAACGAACCTTCGGGGCAGGGTGCAAATCCCTACCGGCGGTGATACGCTACTCTTTAAGCGTCAAGCCCGCGAGCCGCAAGGCACGATCTGGTGTGATTCCAGAGCCGACGGTATAGTCCGGATGGGAGAAGGTGAATGAGCGTATATGGTTATGCGCCCATCGTAGGGCTATACCCTATAATGCGGTGTGCCAGCTTAGCCATACCTGCAACATATTCAGGCTCCCCCCCGAAGCGTTCTGCTCAGGGGCTTTTTTATTTGGTTGAGAAGGAGTTTGTATGCAGCAGATATTGCCAGCACAGGCACAAAAAGCTATCTCGTCTACTGACGCAGCCGCTCCCAGGCTGCCGCTTACCCGTCCGTCACTCTCCCTACACCATCTGGGGTTGCCACTCGCAACGGTTATCCTGCTCATAAGTTGGCAAACCCTCGTTACCGTAGGCTCATACAAAGCCTTTATCCTCCCCGCTCCCGCCACCGTGTTTGAACGGTTCCTGTCTGTTATACAAAATGGCTTGCTCTGGCAACACACCCAAGCAACGCTTACCGTTGCGCTAGGTGGGTTTGCGCTTGCGTTGATAATCGCCATCGGTCTAGGCTATATCCTAGCCCACATTCCCTGGCTAGAGCGCACCCTAGCCCCCGTGCTTGCCGCAACCCAAGCTATTCCTATCCTCGCCGTTGCGCCCCTTATCATTCTGTGGTTGAGCACCGGCTGGCAGGCAAAAATCCTGGTAGCAACGCTGATCACTTTCTTTCCCATGCTTCTCAGCACCATCACCGCCCTACAACGTATCCCCCGTGAACTGCGCGAGATTGCCGTTATCAGTGGCGCAAGCCGATGGCAGGTGTTTCGCTATGTAGAAGTTCCCCTAGCCCTGCCCGTCTTTTTTAGCGGGGTACGCACCGGGTTGTCGCTGGCAACTACCGGCGCAGTGGTGGCAGAGTTTGTCGCAGGCAGGGCAGGGCTAGGCGCAATGATTACCATTGCGCGTGGCTTGTTTGATACCCCGCTCATTTTCGTTGCGCTCATTACGCTGGCGACCATCACCCTTGTGCTCTACACATTGGCAACCATTCTTGAGCACCTATTGGTTGATTGGCAAGCCTAAAACCCTTGTAGCCGTATAGGTTTAATCTAGCAAATGGAAAAGGAGAATTTAAGACTCAGTATGAAGAACCACTTTATCTTGATTGTCGTTATGCTTTGTAGCCTCATCTTGGCTGCCTGTGGACAAACCCCCGCATCCCAACAGCAAGCCAACCCTACACCTGCCGAAGCAACCGCCGAATCCCTGCCCGTAGCATCGGGCAACACGGATACGATAACCACCACCTCATCAGATGACCCAACAACCGACCAGCCAGTACAAACGGTCACAGTTGCCTTTCCCTACATTCCCAATGTACAGTTTGCCCCCTACTACGTTGCTGATAGCAATGGCTACTATGCTGAAGCCGGGCTAGATGTGACGTTCGAGTATATGTATGAAGACGAAGCAGTCCAACTGCTTGCCCAGGATAAGGCGCAGTTTGGCTTTATCAGCGGTATCTCGGTGCTGCTTGCTCGCCAAAACGACATCCCACTGGTGACAGTCGCCACGGTGACGCAGGATTTCCCGGTTGCCTTCTTTAGCAAGGAGAGCAACCCCTTAACCAGCGTTGATGACCTAACCGACAAGAGTATTGGTATACCTGGGCGGTTTGGTGCCAGTTACTATGGCTTGTTGGCAGTGCTCTATGCCCATGATCTCCAAGAAACCGACTTAAACATTATGGATATTGGCTTCAATCAGGTACAAATGGTCGCCGAGGATAATGTTGAGGTGGCGGTGGGCTATGCAACCAATGAGCCACTACAACTGCGTTCGCTAGGTTATGAGGTTGATACCTTGCGCGTGGCAGACATTTACCCGCTGGTGTCAGACGGCATCATCACAACCGATGACTACCTCGCCGCCGAGCCTGCGATGGTGGAAGCCTTTGTTGAGGCAACGCTACGTGGACTGAGAGACACTATCGCTGACCCACAAGAGGCTTTCCAGATATGCCTGACCTACATACCAGAAGCAGAAGGCAGTGACCAAGCGTTGCAACAGCAGGTGCTTGCGGAGAGTGTGCGCTATTGGCAGGCGGACACGCTCGGCTATAGCGACCCTGAAGTCTGGCAGCAGACCAGCACCTTCTTGTTGGACAATGATCTGCTTACCAAAGAGGTGCCACTAGAGGAAGCCTATACCAACAGGTTTGTTGAGTAGCATACGCTACGTATGTAGAGCCGTTGCATGCAACGGCTCTACAAATGAACCGCGAGTGTCAACGAGCGGAACGACTCCCTTCTCCCGCGTAGTGGGGGAAGGGGCAGGGGATGGGGGGGAACGACTCCCTTCTCCCGCGTAGTGGGGGAAGGGCAGGGGATGGGGGGGTAAAGAGACATTGCATGCAACGTCTCACCAAACGAGCGGATGTTCCCCCCCCGCTCCTATAGCGAGGGGGAATATGGTAAGCCCCCTACACCAACAACTTGAGTGGCGATTGCAGCATACGCTTGAACGCATGCAGACAACGGGCTGCCGTTGCCCCATCCACAACCCGATGGTCAGCACTCAGCGTCACATACATCATATGTCCAATCGTTAGCTCATGGTCGCGCACTACCGGCTGCTCTAGGATAGAGCCTATTGCCAACACCCCCGCCTGGGGCGGCGTGATGATAGCCGTAAAGGTCGTTACCTCATACATGCCCAAGTTGGAGACGGTAAATGTCCCCCCCTCAAGCTGATGCTGCTTGATACTCCCCTCGCGTGCCAGCGTTGCCAACTCCTTCACCTCAGCAGCAATCGTCCCCAAGCTCTTCTTATCCGCTTGGGCAACAACCGGGACGATTAAACCCTCATCCACTGCCATAGCCACACTGATGTTAATATCGGGGTGTTCAACAATACCCGGTGTGCCATCCTCTGCGACAACATAGCTCCGGTTGAGTTCCGGGTGCTCTGCCAGGGTCTTTGCCATCGCCTTAATGATAAAGTCATTCACCGAGATTTTCACTGGCGATGCATGCGAATCGTTTATCTGCTTACGTAAAGCCAGCGTCTCATCCATAGCTATCTCTGCCGTTATATAGAAATGGGGAGTCCCATTTTTCGCCTCGGTCATCTTCTGGGCAATAGCTCGCCGCATCCGCGAGAGCGACTGCACCGTACTACCTTCGGGCGGCGTTGCGGCAGCAGCAGGCGGTGTTGTCGAGCGTTGGGGTGAAGTTGGCTGCGTTGTGGCAGGGTCGGTTTTGGTTGTGGGAGCAGCTTCTTGGTAGGACTCCACATTTTCGCGGATAATGCGCCCGTTCGGTCCCGTCCCTTGCACCTGCCGCAAGTCTATACCACGTTCTTCGGCTATGCGCCGTGCCAGCGGTGATGCCAACACCCGTTCACCATGATCATCAGTATGATCAGCAGTTGGGCTAGGAGCAGCCGCCGCTGGTGGGGGAGTGGCGGGTTGGGGCTTGCTGGTGGGTTGTGGGGCAGGTTCAGGGCTGCTGGCGGCAGGTTGCTCACTCCCATCACCAATCATCGCAATTGCTTGCCCAATCGGGACGGTCTCGCCGTCTGCTACCAGAATTTGCTGGAGTATCCCTTCTTCGTAGGCTTCAAGCTCCATAGTCGCCTTGTCGGTCTCTATTTCAACCAGCACATCGCCCTTGCTGACCTGATCACCCTGCTGCTTGAGCCACTTCCCAATGGTTCCCTCGCTCATCGTGTCGCTCAACCGCGGCATCGTTACTTCTGCCATTGTCGTTTCTCCCTCCTGTTTATCTCCATTTACTCGTGCCTTCGAGCGCAGCCAACGCCGCATGGAGCACATCTTCGTCATTGGGCATAGCGGCTCTTTCCAGATTCTTGGCGTAGGGGAGCGGTACCTCTTTGCTGGCTATACGGCGCACAGGTGCATCCAGATAGTCAAAAGCCTGTTCTTGGATAGTGGCGGCAATCTCTGCCCCTATGCCATAGGAGTACCAGTCATCTTCGACAATCAAAGCGCGATTGGTCTTCTTCACCGACTCAATAATAGCCGGGCGATCCAGTGGACGCAGCGAACGCAGGTCAAGCACCTCAGCACTGATCTGGTATTCCTCCTCCAACTGTTGGGCAATCTTGAGGGTAGAGATGGTCGCCCGCGAATAGCCAATCAACGTAATGTCGGTACCTTCCTTTTTGATGTCCGCCTTGCCAATGGGTACCATCGATTCGGGGTCGTTGGAAACTTCGCCTTTTGTGCTATAGAGCGACAGGTTTTCCACAAAAATCACCGGGTCATTGTCGCGTATGGCACTACGCAACAACCCACGCGCATCATTCGGGGTCGCAGGTGCCACGACTTTTAGCCCAGGGACAAAGGCATACATCACCTCAAGATTCTGCGAGTGGGTGGCAGCAAGCTGCTGCCCGCCGCCGCCCGGTGTGCGGAGCACCATTGGCACCTGCACCTTGCCCCCAAACATATAGTGGATTTTTGCCGCATGGTTGATGAGTTGATCCATTGCCAGCAGTGAGAAGTTGATGGTCATGATCTCAACTACCGGGCGCAGCCCAAGCATCGCCGAGCCAATGGCAATACCCACAAATCCCTCTTCAGCAATCGGGGTGTCTATGATGCGACGTGCGCCAAACTGCTGGTAGAGTCCCGCCGTCACCTTGTACGATCCCTCAAAAATGCCGATTTCCTCACCCATCAGGATAACGTTTTCGTCATGTTCCAGTTCTTCGCGCAGTGTCTCATTGAGTGCCTGCCGATAGGTCATCGTTCCCATATGGTCTATACCTCCTTATGCTGGCATATTTTCAACTGGTGTGGCGTAGGCGTTGAGGTAGAGGTCTTCCACATCAGGGTCTGGACTGGTCTCGGCATACTCTATCGCCTCATTCACCTGTTGGACAATCTGCTGATCAATGTGGGTAAACCAGCCTTCGTCAACCAACCCCTTGTCGCGCAGGAAATGGGCATAGCGTTGGATGGGGTCATCCGCCTGTTCCCGTTCGACCTCCTCTTGGGGACGGTAGCGGGCGGGGTCTATTACCGAGTGTCCGCGGAAGCGGTAGCTCATCGCCTCCAGAATCGCCGGCTCGCCCTGTTCAATGACCCACGAGCGCAGTTGGCATACCGTGTTGCGAACTTCCAATACATCTCTGCCGTCTACCCGCTCGCCATGCATACGAAAGGCACAGCCTTTCTTGTACAGTTCTGGCTCGGCAGACCCCTGCTCAACCCGTGTTCCCATACCATAGCCGTTGTTGACAATGTAGAAGATCACCGGTAAGTTGTGCAGTTTGGCAATGTTCAGCGACTCGTGCCACGCGCCAATGTTGGTCGTACTGTCTCCCATTTGGCAGATGACCACGCCGGGTAGGTTTTGGTACTTGAGCGCAAACGCCGCCCCCACTGCCAGCGGTATCTGCCCCCCAACAATGGCATAGCCGCCCATAAAGTGCGCTTTGCTATGAAACATATGCATAGAGCCACCGCGCCCACGGGATACGCCCGTTTGCTTGCCAAACAGCTCTGCCATAATGCGGTTGGGGGGGATGCCACGGGCGAGGATATAGCCGTGCTCGCGGTAGTTGGTGTAGATATAGTCGTCAGGTTCGAGTGCCGCCATCAATCCCACAATTGTTGCCTCTTCACCGAGGTTGAGGTGACAGTAGCCGCCAATGCGGGCTTTCGTGTACATTTCGCCGGTGCGCTCCTCAAAGCGGCGAATCATCAGCATTTGGGAGTAGTAATCACGCAGGATTTCTTCGTTTTCATCAGTTCCACACTGGCTCCCTTTGAGGGAAATTGGGGGAGTATGTGGTGTGTCCGTTGTAGCCGTTCTCTCGTTTCTCTCGGTTGTCTCCATAAGCGTAACTCCTTTGTTATAGCCATTATTTCTATTGTAACCGTTTTTTTTGTTTTTTCAATCCTTGATTACTGCAGTATTGGGGCGATGTCAAATGCCCATTTGCCCCCCTCCCATGCCCCTCTCCCTCTCAGGGGTAGGTTTGTCGGGCAAAGTACCTTTTTATTCCCCTCTCCCCCCTGCCCCCGCTACCATAGGGCGAGGGGGAGCCGTAAGGTCTCCCTTCTCCCACTTGCGGGGGAAAGTCCAGGGAGGGGGTACAACCGGTGAAACGGTACATAACCGTCTCTACCCGTGCGGGTATCTCCACACCCAAGCCCCCGACAACCTAGCGGAGACGTTGGAGCTTTTGCAGCGGCGTGAGCTTATTGAGCAGGAAGGCAACGGGTATCAGTTTCAGGTGGAGTTGATTCGCCGCTGGTTTGCTGCGGTGGGGGGGGGGTAGGCTGAGTTGGAGAGACGTTATATACACCGTCTCTATGTCAATGCAACCTAATAAGTTAGGTTAGCTCTGTAGGTATGTCCTCATGAGAATTTGGGGGATTTCCGAACATATGGATTGAGATGGGGAACAAAATAGATAAGGGACATCTTTTCGAGAGCGGGTGAAGTAATAACTGCTGTTTTTCCTGAATCGCCCATTGTATTACTAAAATCATCTTCTTGTAGTTGACCTACCCGACATTCCCATATCCACACGGTATCTCCGCGTTGTTTTCGTATATATTCCCCATTTGACTTACCAAGAACATAACGAAAAACCAAGTAAACTCCAGGCTTGACCAAGTGTCCTTTGGGATTATTGGTTTCTAATGCGACTTTTAGCTCTAAGCCTATGCTACGATCACCTATTGGGATAAGGTCAGGGAAGGAATGTGGTTTATTGCGAGCATACATCCCTCCAGATTGCTCAACAAGAGACCCACTCAAGATGTTACCAACCATAGATGAGAGATTTGCCAATTCAACTAACTGTGCAAGGGTAGGAGACCCCTTCGATAGGAGTTGGGTGTCAATTATATCAAGGGTATTATGGCAAGCAAAAATTGCTTGTCGTATATGTTCAATTTCTAATCCTGTAAGGGTTTGGAGTTTTTGTTGATTATGAAAGTGCTCTACATTTGCTTCCCTGATTGATACGATCTTTTCGCTTAGACGAGAGTCACCTTGCGTATTTGCTGTTGCTTCCGCTTGTTGCAATAAAGATGATAAAGGGACACCTAGAGCCTTTGCTAATTGAAGGGCTAAAATAATCGTTGGTTTTCGCTCCCCACGTTCAAGGAGACCTATCGTTGTCCGGTGGATATTAGCTAGATCGGCGAGATTTTCAAGGGTATACCCCTGCTTCTTTCGGAGATTAGCAAAAAGTTCAACAAGAATTGCATTAACATTTTCTTCATACTCTCGCATAACGTGAGTATAATGCACTTGACAAATTTAAGCAATGAGACTATAGTCACCAACGGACACGTAAATCTCGTGGAGGAAAAGCAATGCAACGGGTAACGGTGATAGACTTATTTTGTGGCACCGGGGCTTTCTCAAAAGGGATAGCTAACAGTGATGAAGGTGTGTATGACGTGGTTTCTGGAAAATACTCAATGCTGCACACTTTGGTGTCCCGCAACGACGAGAACGGCTGTTTTTCCTCGGCGTTGAAAAGGGGATGAAGGGTGTTTTCCCACTACCTACTCACTTTAGATGGGCATGAACCAGCTGTTACTATTACGGTAAACTTTGTCCATCCATTCTTTATCTAGGATGGATTAGTAAGACCACACCCTCGCCGCCATCCGCAAGCGGCAGCCACTCCCCCGTTGCGGCGTTGTATAGCCCAACTACGAACGTATACTCACCCGCTCGCATAGCACTGCCACTCCCCCCCCCACTGCCAACGACCACCTGAAACGGAGTCATCACTGTGCCATTGTGGGCAGTGTACCACGTTGACGGGGGGGCAGGGTTGCACAAGGGCTGCGCCTGCGCTACCACATTGCCATTGCTATCGCGCATATCTACGACCAGCGTATACCCCGCTGGCACAGGTGCTGTCGCCTGCCAGTTGAGCATAAATGTCACTAGAATATTGGTTGTCTGCCCTGTTATCTGTGGCATAATACGCAGATCATACCCCGTTAGCTGTAGCCCCCCTTGCCATTCCCGTTCTAGCCGATGCTGTGGCACTGCCATTTGCAATGGCTGTTGAATGGGAAACGACTCCAACGGCACCGCATCAAACTCCCGCGTATAATCCCTGAGTTGGTAGACTGTCGGCTCGCTTGGTTGGGGAGTAAGGGGATCACGGCTATATACATCCAGCATGTTCATCTGGTCTACCAACACACAACCAGCATACGCATACTGCTTGCGTATGGTGTGGATGGGAATAGCCATATCCGACTCGCTGGCAGCCCATGTGCCGATAAAATAGTAGGCAGGTTGTTGGCTACAACGAAACGCCCCACGGGTATACCACGCACTGATACGCTCCATCTGGTTGCTATAGTAGTCGCCGGCAAATACCCCCTGGCGATAGAGTTCGCCAACCGCTTTCCACCCGTCACGGTGGGGGTGTCCATAATGCCCACCGCTCGGTAGCTCATCCCCATAACTGGCACGATAGATGTCTGGGCGAGCTATGGGAAACATGCGCTTGTATTCTGGCATCTGCCGCATGAAGACCAGCATGCTATACCCCCATGCTAGGGTAAACAACAAAACCCCTGCCAGCATCAACGGCACCAGCAACACCCGCATATGGTGACGGGTGAGCCATGCAGCAAACTGTGCTAGGGCTAGTCCAATGAGCAATGCTGCTGCCGTGTCCATTGTGTAAAAGTGGGTACGGGGGTCTGATATGAGAAACGCCTCGGCGCAAAAGGGGATGGCAAACCAAACGAGCAGCACCCGCAACGGCAGCGGCGTGGGGGGGGACAGGATAAGCCATGCCAGCGGTAGCCCAAACACGATACCTGCCACATTGAGGCTTGTGTCCCCAAGCACAAACCATGACGGTTGCCAGACCAACAATCCACACCCTGCTACCCACACTGCCGCCAGCACCCACCCTATACTGCGGCGTGGGTAAGCATAGCGCACAAGCCACACCCCCAACGCTATTGCCAAGATGCTGCCAAGCCATGCGATTTGGTAGGTCGTGTTGTAGAAGGTAGCAATGCGATAGTAGCCAGGTAGGTTGTTGTAGAAGGGAGACCCCCCCTCACCCGCCCGCTGCCCCAAGTAGGCAATGGTGCCTTGAAAATTCTCGTGCAGCATGAAGGGCAGGTAAAAACCCAATACCACGCCCCCCCCTACCAGCACTGGCAACGCAAGCATCCTCACCCACTGCCGTATGTTCCAACATGCTCGCCATCCCCCTATTCCAACAAGCAATGCCAATGTTGACAGCACAAAGCTATAATCGTAGTGGGACAACAACCCCACGCTGGCAAACAGTGCCGCCCCGGTGAGTAAACGGGTGCTTGCTTTTATCTTGTATCCGTTCCCTGCCCCTTCAGATAGCCCCCATCCCCTGCCCCGCTCCGCCAAACGAGCCGCGAGTGTCAACGAGCGGATGTATGTCACCCCCCCCCTCGCTCTTGAATGGGAGAGGCGGCAGGGGGGAGCGGGGAAGACCTGCATCTCGACAAATCGCCAACAACACCAGACTGCCCCGACCATCATTAGCACAACAATGCTTTGGTATTGGAGGATGCGCCCATACGCCACGAAAAAGCCGTCTACCGCCAACACCGCCGCCGCAACGACCCCCGCCATTGCTGCGTTGTGGGTGAGGGAGCGCAGCATGTGCTGTGCCAACAGGTAGACCCCTGCCAACGCGACCAGCGAGGCTATCGCTAAGGGTAGCCGTGTAACCAATTCGTTGGTGTGTCCCGTAAGCACCATTGGTCCTAGCGGGATGAGGAGTTCTACGGGTCCCTTTTTGTGCAACAGCGGCAGCTCATCCTGCCCAAACATAGCCCCCTGTGCCAACAGCATAGCCCGCGCCTCGTCCCCCTCAAACTCTGATGTACCCAAAAAGAGCAAGCGCAATACCGCCCCGGCTATGAGGACCAACAGGAAGAGAGAGTTGCTCCATCCCCTTTCAAGTACCCCCCATCCCCTGCCCCTTCCCCCGCAAGCGGGAGAAGGGGATTTCGGCTCCCCCTCGCCCTGTATGGGAGAGGGGGCAGGGGGAGAGGGGGCAGCGGGAGAGGGGGCAGCGGGAGAGGGGAATAAGCGGCTCTGTTCATGCTTCTGTGGTGAGCAATTGCCTGGGTGTCCAGGTGATTTCCACCACCAAACTAGCCCCCCTACGAGCAGCAAATTGTAGCAGAACACCACCACCCACGCTGGCAATGCCCCCGGCAGCGCATGCAAACCAAGCAGCATGACCAATGGCACTGCTACCCCCCCACCCATTGCCAAAAACCAGCGGACGAGTATCCCCTGTGATTGCTCGGTGGCGAACCACTGCCAAGCCAACAATGCCCCCGGTAGTCCCAGGATGAGCAACGCTGCTCCGCCACGCCACGATACCGCGAGCGATGAGAAGAGTAGCAAGTGGGCAGCAATCCATACCAACACTACGGTTATGGGTAGCGTATACCGTTGGATAGGCATACCAGCGGGAGAGTGTAGCCAGTGCCATGCTCGCCGCCCGACAACAACGCCGCCCCATATGGTTGCTGCTACACCGATAACCAGCGGCGAACACACCCACGCAAGGGTGTAGGGGCTACCCCATGCCCATAGCCCACAACCAATAATCCCCGCTATTGCCCATGCCCATAGCCCCCGGTTTTGTAGCCCAAAGAGTATCTGCCCAACACTGCTAATACCTGCGACCAGCAACGTGATACCACAGAGCAACAGTATTGTTTGCGTTAGGAGCGGACGCAGCGGGGGAGCGGCAGCCCATCCTGCTAGTGGGGTTAGCTTTACATAGTCTAGGGGGACACCAAGCACCCGACTGTCATACGCTGGTGGGCAAAATTGCTTGGTTGCAAGCCCTACCGACATCCCACCCGGCAACCAATTCTGTGGATTATGGGGAGGGAGCAGCACATGGTAAACGCGCCAGCCGGTGGCTATATCTAGCGTTGCCAAAGCATCATACGTTGGCTTGACAGAATGTCTAGCGAAGTTGTGAGAGGTGGTGTTGTGGAGCCACAAGCGCGAGTCGCCGGAGCGTGGCGTATCTGTGCCATACACCCGCATGCTGAGGATAGTCTCGGTAAGCATCCCCGGTAGTTCTACCTGTGATTGTGGGCTAGTCCAGCGAAAGGTTGTGCCATCATCGCTTGTTTCTGCGGCGAACACATGGCGCAGGTAGAGGCTATCACGACTGATGCCCATATCGTGCAAGCTCTTCACGCCGATATTGTCCATACCCCCGCTACCAACGTCGAGCGTAAAACGGGGGGGGGACGAGAGCACCATCAATAACAAGCCAACTAGCCCGCCTATCAGCAACACTGCCACAAAACCAAAAAGACGAGTACGAAGATTCAAAGGGGTGATGTTTCTGTCTTGCTCATAGGTAGGGCTACGAGTTGTGCTCTTCGTTGGCTATTTGCCTTCGCGCCGCTCACGTTTGCGTATCTCACGCTTACGGGTATTGACGGCATCACGTACCATCTCTAGCTCATCATCAGTAATGGCAAAGGGTTGTCCGCCACGGACTAGCGTCACACCGCCGACTGGCGGTAGCTGTGCCGTCAACGCCCGAACATGCGGTACTTTCGTTTGATGCACATAGCTTGAAAGTACCTGCCGCGCTTCAATCAAGACGCGCAACCCATCGCCTCCATGTATCTTCTCCAAAAATGCATCCAATTCCTGCAATGCTTGTTGTGCCCGTTGTTGGGCGGTATCCTGTTCTTGCATAACGTTTGCTATAGCTCCCATCAGCGCAAAAAGATGTACTCCTGTGCTTGACCATCATCGTCAAGTTCTAGCGTCAACTTGC
Organism: uncultured Chloroflexaceae bacterium; assembly: GCA_964410555.1. Taxonomy (GTDB): domain Bacteria; phylum Chloroflexota; class Chloroflexia; order Chloroflexales; family Chloroflexaceae; genus JAAUSY01. Next base: position 13,395 of record CAYPHM010000057.1, read on the forward strand.
TGCGTTCAAGGTCATATTGTGCCTCTTGCGAACATGCTGATGCTTGTTGTTGGCGCACGGCATAGGCATGATGGGCATGGATAATCAGCCGGCGTGATGGCGGGGTAAACCCACCTTGCCGTGCTGCTATCGTCAACCGCATTTTCCCCTCACCTTCATGCTCTTCTAGCTGATAGGTAGTCGTACAGAACTCTCCCTGCTCATACGCAAAACTATGCCCATCGTCCTCATACAACGTTAGGCACCCATTGCCAGGGTAGAGATCGAGTGTCAGCGGGTTGAGCGGGTGTTCATCGGTGTAGCACATCGTTGGTCCAGTGGGGATGATAGCCCCGCCACGCACATAGAGCGGCAGGGTATCGAGCGGTGCCTGTGCCAAGATATGGCACGGTCCCGTATGCCGTTCGCCAGTCCACCAGTCGTACCATTCCCCCGCTGGCAGAAAGACAGCGCGACAGGTACGTCCTGGTTGGTAGATGGGAGCAGCCATCAGAAAAGAACCTAGCATCACCTGATCGTGCAGGGTGTAGGTCGTTGGGTCGTCAGGATAGTGATAAAACAGGGGGCGCAGGACGGGAGTACCCCGTTCTGATGCCTCCCAAAATAGCGTATACAGATAGGGCATAAGCCGATAGCGTAACTCTAGGTAGGTGCGGCAGATGTCCTCTACCTCTTGACCAAACGCATAGGGTTCTTGGTCACGGCTAAAGTGCGTGGTATGTCCCCGGCAAAAGGGCGAGAGGATGCCCATTTGCATCCAGCGTGCAAACAACTCACCACTGGCATTGCCAGCAAAGCCGCCAATGTCTACGCCCACAAACGGCACACCAGAAAGGGCTATATTCATCAGTTGGGGCATAGCCATTTCCAGGTGTTCCCATGTGGAAGAGTTGTCGCCCATCCAGCACGCGCTCCAACGCTGGATACCGGCAAATGCGGCACGGGTCAGCACAAAGGGTCGCTCGTTGGGGCGGGCGCGGCGTAGCCCATCGTAGGATGCCTGCGCCATACCGTAACCAAACAGGTTATGCACCTCGGCGTGGGTTGTCTGCTCATCCGGCGGTCCCTGGATAGCGTCTAGGTCTATCGTCCCCCATGTGCGCTTGCCGACCTCTTGGCTAAAAGGCGTGTCAAAGATAGGCGGTTCGTTCATGTCGTTCCAGATGCCGCTAATCCCCTGGTCTACCAAGCGGCGTTGCCAATCCCCCCACCACTGCCGCACATCGGGGCGGGTGAAATCACCAAACACCGAATCATCGGGCCACATATAGCCTTCAAAGACGGTCCCATCACTGCGCCGTATAACCATATTCCGCTCTATGCTCTCTTGATAGACGGGAAAATTGGAGTCTTTTTTGATGCTAGGGTCTACAATGGCAATCGAACGAAAGCCCATATCGCGCAGGTCTGCTATCAGGCGGGGCGGGTCGGGGAACCGTTCGCTGTTCCAAGTGAAGACCCGGTAGCCATCCATGTAGGCAATGTCCAAGTGTATGACATCGCAGGGGATGTCCCGTTGGCGAAAGGTTTGGGCAATCTCGCGCACCCGTGACTCCGGGGCGTAGCTCCAGCGGCTCTGGTGGTAGCCAAGCGACCAGCGGGGCGGCAGCGGCATAGTGCCACAGACTTTGCCAATACCAGCATTCACCTCGGCGGGAGACGGTCCATAAATGACGTAGTAGTCTAGCTCGCCCCCTTCTACTTCCATGCGCCAAATGTCAGGGTCATCATGCCCCAGGTCAAAGCTGCTCGCCCAGGTGTTGTTGATGAAGATACCGTAGGAAAGCCCAGGACGCACAGACAGCATAATGGGAATGGCAATATAGAGCGGGTCTGTTGTGGGACCCTGGCTTGTGCCGGGGTCGGTAGTCCAGTTGACAAGTTTGCGACCACGTTTGTTGAGGTATCCCGTGCGTTGCCCCGTCCCAAAGAAGTGCTCCCCCGGTGCCATGTGAAACGTGGCAGCAGCATGCCAGCGGTTGTGGATTGTGCCGGGCGAAGGATTCCACGCATGCCCCTGCTCCTCGGCGCAGAAGACCTGCCCCGTATGGTCAGTAAACGAGATGCGGCAGGGGGAACGCTGTATGTGGATGGTCATAGCTGGGTCGCCCATCGCAGCAGCCATCTGGATAGTGAGCTTGGTCGGGGTCTCGCTAATGCTAAAGGGCACGGTGGGAAAGGTAGCCGTATCATCATCAGGGGTCGCCACTGCCCACGAGCGGCGCGGGGAGAAGGTACCGTTGGGGGCGAAGCGCACCCGCACAATGCGCGGCGTGAGCATGGTTAGCGCGAGACGTGGTTCGCCACAGTCGAGTAGTAGCGTTTGTCCTTCGCAGCTATAAGTCTGGAGGTCTGGTAGAGTCTGTATCATAGGTGTGGTTTTGCCGGCTCCTCTCCGAGTGCTATACCTTCCACTGATAGCTATAGATGCTATTATGGACTAAATCTCATGAGAACGCAAGCTCTTCGTCTAAAGCGTCTCTGTGTTTCTGTTGGGCATGGGGAAGAGGGGCAAACCAGACTTTGCCATCACCCTACCCCGACTATGTTCACGGAAATGCACACCAGTGAGAATGTGCTATACTAGAGAAACTATTGCCAGCGATAATATGGCAGAAGTTATGGGGAGACTGTGAACGAAACAAGCCTATCTGTCATCCTGCCAGTCTACAATGCTGCTACAACCTTGATACCCTGCATTGAGCAATGCTTGGCAGTATTCCCGGTGCATGTTGCCGATTATGAGATCATCATTGTGGATGATCATAGTAGCGATTCTACGCCGACGATAAGCAACAACCTAGCCGCCTACTATGATCCCATTATGATCATCCATCAGCCGTGTACGCGGGGATATGCTCGCTCACTCTTGACTGGCGCAATGGCAGCACGCGGGGATTATGTGCTGGTCTTGGATACTAACAAGACGATCCACACGAGCCAAGTGGAGCATCTACTGCCCTATATCGGGGAGTATGACATCATCACTGGCTATCCAGTACAACATCCCATACGCAAGCTACAACAGGTGCGGACATCGCTCATTGCCAAACTCTTGCAGATAGACCTGCATACGGCTGAGTGTCTCTTTGTGCTGGTGCGAACACCGCTTTTCCAACAGACCGTTTTTACCTCGAGGAGTTCGCTTATCATACCAGAACTGTATGCCCGCGCTATGTATGAGGGGCATACGCACATCCAGATAGGGATACGTCCACAAACGCCATCCCACGCTTTGGCTGGCACAGGCTATGCCCAACACCATGCCCCATCGTTACCTGAGATGATGCAGGTACGCGACCAACTGACCAAGACCTACATGCCCCAGGATACCCGCACCGTCTGGCTCCAGCGACTTTTCTTGACCGCCGGGCTTGCTGCGGCACTCCGCAAGGTATGGAAGCGGCAGGGGCAGCGGCAGAGCAAGGGGAAAAAAGCCCCCTAACAACAAAGCCTATTGCAACATTCGTTGCTTTCGTAGCGTCATACATGAGTATACAAGAACAGAGAAAGGAATAGAACCTCAAGAGGTACAACTATGAGTGATTCAAACCAAGAGCAAAACCAAACAGCAAATGAAGCACAAGCAGACTTGAATCAGGAACTACGACAATTGGGCAGTCAGCTTGAGCGGGCAGTCCGTGGGGTGTTTAGTAGCGACCCTGCCCGCAATGTACAGCGAGATATTTCTTCATCCATGAATGAAATAAACGAGCAGTTTCAATCTGCCCTCAAGTCTATCAATGAGAACCCCGATATTCAAAAGCTATCAAATCAGGGGCAGCAGGTGGTAGACCAGTTTCAAGAAATAACGGTTGTCCAGGAGTTTCAGAAAGCGTTAGCTAAAGGGGTATCTCAGCTGAATCAGCAGATTGACACTTTCATCACCAATATGCAAGGCGAGAAGGAGTCAAACCCCGCTACGACCCCACAGAAAATTAAAATTGAAGAAGAGTAGCAGAGAGTAGAGTATCAATAGGGATGGGGACTAGTGTAGAGACGTTGTATACAACGTCTCTACATTCTGTTCGCCTAGCGCGGACGCTCAATCTCAATCATTCCAATATCAGTCACCTCACCGGCTATAACCGTCACCAGAATAGCCGAATTGCCGCCACGGTTGGGGTCTGGCAACAACCGTTCCGACATTGGAGTCCAGACCGCCAGCGAATACTGCCCCGGTTCAATATTCTTGATGTGGAAAAAGCCCTCGTCATTCACAAACCCACTCTTTGAGACAGAGGGGTTGAAGCTGATCATATCTCCCTCGCCAATCTCGGCAAGAAAGATCTTGATACCCTTCACGGGCTTTCCGTCTAGGTCAAGCAGTTCGCCGGTAATAGCCCCGGTCTCCTCATCCGTCATTTCTGCATCTGTTGGGGTAGGAGTAATTGTGGGAATAGGCGTTGGGTTATCTGGCTCAGGATAAACCACAGGGGTAGATGATGGCGCAAAGGTCGGCATAGGATATGGTTCTGTTTCTTCCGTTGCTATCACAGTCATAGTTGCCGTTGCATCGGGGAGGTCTTCATCCAAAGTCTCGGTATCTGTTACCGTTTCGGTATCGGTGTCTGTATCAGACTCCGTATCCATATCCTCTTCTGCATCGGCATCAGCAGTTTCTGTTGGTTCAGCGGGGGTATTGGTAGCTGGTTTTTGGGTAGGAAGTTGGGGTTGTTGGTTGGCACACCCGGTGACACCAACGATTACCAACAGCAGCAGTAATACCACACGAATGGTATATTTCAGCATAAGCTAACCACCTCACATAGTACAAAATACATAAAAAATCAGCGTTATGATAAAGAAATAGAGCCAGGCACAATGACCTGACTCTATTTCGGTGCTTTTAGACCCTGTACGAAACAGGATTATTCAGAAGCAAGCGCATTGTACCCATAGAGTTGGTCAATGGTTGCTGCACTAAACTCAGCGGAATCGTTCTGGTCTTGGTTGACCTCACAAATGATGGGGTTGCTTGCCTCAATGACAGCAGAGCCACTCCAACCATCTGGCAGGCTGGCTTCTTTTGCCTGGGTAATGTCAGGTGTACCAAATACTTCCATAGGTTTGAGATTGTTTACTGTAGCATTTGCTGGTTCACCAGCGAGGTTCGTTCCACTGTAGGACACGTTAAAGGTATCCACTGTGGCATTGGTACCCATGCAGGTGATAGAAGAGTTATAGCCATAGTACTTCTTCATAACCAGAGGCACAACAACCTTGGAGCTACCGTTAGAAGTGGGCTGACCTTCGTAGGTGGTTGCGCGGTTGGTGGTGGGTGTGGATTCGTTGACCGTCACGATGATCTTTTTGTCGCTCTTAATTCTTGCCTTATACAGCACATCTTGCTTCAAATTCTCGTTTTGAAAGTCTGCAAAGACGTGGCTGGCACTTGGACCAATAGTCTTGGTGTCAGTTGTTTCTACGCCACCATCAGGGTTAATGTATTCAATGGTCACGTTTGCATCTGTGGTGTCAGCGTTCTGTACCGTGGTAGCAGAGTTGTACCCATAGAAGTTTGCCATGATAACTGGTGCCAAAATTTCATCAGTTGAGCCATCAGCAAATGACGAGTAGGAGTACAGCTGGTTTGCAAGGTCACCGGAACCGTGGATGATACCGATAACCGCCAGCTTGTCACTGCCTTTAGCAACAACAGAGTACGCAATATTTTCTGCCAGTTCACCATCGGTCATGTTTTCGCTCTGCACAAAAGATGCAGCACTGTTGCCATTCACTGTTTTGGTCTGCTCAGCGACTTTTTCGCCAGTAGTGGGATCGTAAAACTCCAGCGTAACGCTCTGGTTGCTGCTGGTTGGGTTCTGCACACGAATGGTCGTGTAGTAGCCATAGAAGTTGTTGTAGGCCATTGGCAGCAATAGGTTGCTTGCGGTCTCGGTGTCGCTCACACCAACGTAGGTGTCGCCTTTGTTGGCTTCACTAAAGTTGACCACTGCGGCAACCTTCTGGTCGCAGCTCAAAGCTACGGCAAACTCACCAGCAGGAAATTCATCCCCGTGGTAGCCATCTGCGGCACCCTGCCCTTCTGTTGCGGGCGTGTAGACATAGGCACTGGTGCCAGCAGGGATTTTTGCCAACTCGTTGTTGAACTTCTCTGTACCACTGGCATCATAGGCAACCATTGTACAGGTAGCTTCACCGGTACCGAGGTTCTGGACACGGAAAGCTGTTGAGAAATCCCCAGTTAGGGTCTGTGCATACGTTGTCTGCACATTTGCCATTGCTGCTACACCGAGCAGCATAGCAAGGATAACAAATACCGTAATTTTCCTTGCGTGTTGAATCATGAACATCCTCCTCATATGAAAGGTTAAGTAATTTTTTGCGATACCCCTTGCATCGCAAAGTCAAGTATACCAAGTCCCTACCCTGGTTGCAATAGCCCATGAGAAGTAGCAAGCGGGGTGTTTTGGTACTTCTTTTGCTGTATCTTGCTAATCCCCCTTTTTTTGCGCTTCCCAAAGGTATAAATCATCAGTACTCCCTATGACCAATACCTCAAAAGGAGTATTTGTGACAGATAGTACAATACTAGCGTATATACCTTTGCAAAGCGGTATACCGCCATATTACATAATACTACTGTAGACGATGGGAGTAGGCTAACGTGGATCAGATACCTCTTCAATTCCCCGCCGGTTGCTCACCCGTTACCCCTGCATACCTCTGCGCCCCCCCTATCCTTAACCCTTTCCCCCAGGGGGAGAAAGGGAACGAACACTGGGCAACCTCTCTCTTACAAGGGGACGTTGCATACAACGTCTCTACAACTTGACCTACCCTTAAAAGCCCCCCCCCATCACCGCCGCACGAGCGGCAGGTAGGTGCGGGTAATCCCTACATCCATACGCACCGTCACCGGTATCGTGGGTTTTTCGGGGTCATTCGTTTGTAGCGACAACAACGCCCGATAGGTCCCACTCTGAACTGTTGGCAGCGAAGCATCAAAGTTGAGCATCATATATCCCGTCTCACCCGGTGCAATCGTTATCTCGGTGGGGGTTTTTTGCAACCAGGGCATATCTACCCTATCCTGCGTATGACAAGCCCGCCTGTGGTCCAGATACTGCGTGATACTCGATGTTATATTGTCAAAGACCCCCCCAAATGCCCAAACACGAGAGTCCGCACAAGCCCCTGCCATCGCTACCTGCGGAAATGAGATAGTGTCTGTATACCCCCACGTTCCCTCTTGCCACTGCGAAAGGTCAAATATTTCTGTGGTCTCCCATTGATGCCAAGAAGAATCATCAACCCCCCCACCACCAATGGCATAGAGAAAGTCACCATACCAAACAACCAGCGGGGACATACGGGCATCTTGCATACGGGACACATGCTCATCCCAACTATTTGCTGCTGGATTATATCGGTATACCGTATTGCTCGGTCTAGCAGAATACGACCCAGGAGTAATGCCACCAACATAGTAGATAGCATCGTCTGTGGCAACAAATGACCCATACCCAATGGCTTCAGGCATATAGGCAAGCGGACCTTCCCACTTACCAACGAGTGGGTCATATCGCCACACATCACGGCGCGGGAGAGGAATACCGCCAGCGGTATACAGCTTGCCCCCCCAGGCTGCCACTGCCGGCGTACTGACCTGTGCCCACGTAGAGACCTTCCAGCTATCTTCTATGGTATCGTAGATCAGAAACAGATTGGTATGGGCATCCCCATCATACCCGCCAACCAGATAGATCAAACTGCCAATACATGCCGCTTGCATATTGACAACCTTCTCTGGCATAGGAGCATGTTCCTTCCAGCTATCGGTTGCGGTATCATACCGCCATGTCTCATCTAAAATCCCGCCTGCTCCTGACCAACCACCAAAGAGGTAGATAAACCGTCCATCGCAGGTAGCCGAAGCCGAACGATAACGCACCCCTGTCGGGATAGGGGTTCCCATATCGGTAGATTGCAACAGGGAGAAATCATCATCCCCGCTTGTCTTTTCGCCAAATGGGGCAACATCGGCGGGGTGGCGAGAGGGAATACGCTGGTAGCCTTCCGGTAGCCCGGTTGGTTGTGCCATATGCTGTATATGCATAGGCACAAACCCTAAACTGCTCTCGGCTACGTATATGGTTGCCGTTGCATGCCCGTTGTTCGTCAACGATAGCTCCACTTGCTGCTGCTTACCCGTGTCGATATTCACGATAACATTGGTTGTTTCTGGGATAAGACAAGGTTGTTCCCAGGGCAATGCTACATCAAGCGTGGTTGTCTGCTTTGTTGTCAGGTCTATACCCATTTGCTGAACGGGTTGATGCTCTGCTGCCGAGACGGTCATAGTAAATGGTCCACGAGCAATGTCTAGCCACAGGTGATAGGTGCCGCTTATCCCACTTGTTACCGTTTGGGTGATGCCATGCTGATCTTCAACGACAATCTGGGCTTCTTCCAATGCGCTCGGATCATCATCACAATACCCCTGACTAGAGATACTCCCTGCCAGTTTGCCCCATCCCGTATGTGGCATGACCGTCATGCTAATCGGTAGGCTCAATGTGCCATAGGGCGTATCGTTGGAGACCTCAAGATGTGCCACATAGGTACCGGGATGGGTAATCTGTGACGTGACGGTATCGAGCGATAAGGTAATGGGTAATGTTGCGGAAATAGGCAAGGTTCCCGATTGCTGCGAGCTAATCAACCAGGAAGCGCGATCTAGCGAATCTAGCCACATGAGGCTATCAAAGAGGAGGTAATCATTCCAAAGTTCATAGGGGTCATAGCCTAGACGGGCATTGATCGCCACGACCCGCCCTTTTGTTGCCACAAAGGGTTGCAGATCATCCCATCGTGCCACGAGATCAACATCCCCGGTTATCTCCACCGTTTGCCGCATCCATTCAAACGGATAAAGGCTACGATCTAATTTACCCATGCTACGCATAATGGGGTGTTTTTTATCATAGGTACCAAGATCGACCTCTTTAACACTTTTGCCTGTCGCTATAAATGGACTGTAGGTATCATCAGCAAACCGCCCCTGTATCTGCCATGCATCTGGGGGATTATCAGGAGGATTGCTAGAAAAGGTCGGAACGCTTTGGACAACTGTACCGCCAGCGTCAAGGTAATCTGCCAAAATATCTCCCAACGCTACGGGGTCTGCAAAGGCATGTTCTCCAGCAAGCACCACGCTGTCATAGTCCTGGAGATAGGCTAGGGTAGGGGTATCATCCTTTGTAGCATCAAATATATCAGCTTTGCGTATGGTATCCCAGGTATCCCATGAGGAGGTCAAGACATAGCTCAATGCTTCGGCATCATCTTGTGCTAGGGTACTTATGATCAGCACATCAAGCCAAACCCGCTGGTTGAGTGGGTCATCATCCTGCAACCGCATAGGTTTATAGCCATACTCTTGTTCTTTCAAATTGAACGTTGTGGTCAATGCGCCGGTATTGGTGAGGGTGAGGGGGAGAGTTGCCCTACCGCTCATAGGGAGGGTTATCTCTATCGCTTCTGGCAGAGCGGCAATACGCCCGGCTTGGATGTGCAGATTTTGCCCCAATGTTTCGCCATTTTGCACAGATAGGTTGAGACGGTTAGGCAGATAGTTACCCTTGCCATAGACAGATAATTGATGGGTGCCAGCGGGCAGGAATAGCTGGTAGAACCCCTTACCAATACGCGAGTCATCCAATGGGGTAAAGGTCTCGGTGGTATGCCCCTTGCCATCCGTCACAATAACCTCATCCACGCCCTCTCCCGTGTTGGCATCAATTATATGCCCAATGACCACTGCCCCCTCTTGCTCAGTACAGGGGTAGGTTATGGCTTCAATATGGACATCATCAAGGTATATGCCTGGGGCAGTGCCATTTTGGCTTGTAGTAAAGTGGAAGCGAAAACGAAACTGGTTGGTTAAGAAATCCTGATCAAGAGTAATCTGATACTGTTTCCAATCCAAAGAGGCGGCGGCTATCTCTTCTTTCGTTGTTTCCCATGTCTCGCCGCCATCTGTGCTAAATTCCAGGACTAGGGTATCATAACCTTTTTCCTTATCTACCGTCATCCACCAAGAAAGTACCACTTGCTCCTGCTGGTAGCCGCTCAAATCCATAACTGGCGATACGAGACTACTGTCTTCATTGTTTTCGTAACTGCCCATCAGATTGGTTGCCCATACCCGCTTGCCAGAGTGGGCATACCCTGGACCGGTAACAGGTATGCCCCATTCCCATGATGATGTAATCGAATCTGTCTCCTGGACAATCGTAAAGTTGCCGTCATCCTGTTCGAAGTCTTCGGCATAGATGGTCGACTGCTTGATACTCTGAATACCAATGTCATCTACAACAAACAACGAGGGTTTGTCTAGCGATATTCTATCTACCTCTATACGAAACCGTATCTTCTCGTATGAGGTCTCACTAGCATCATCATAATCACCAAAAAAATCATCATGTAAGGTAAACAGAACACTCCGGTAATTCCACGTCTCTGGTACCGAATGATTCCGCACACTCGTTAGGTATTCCCACGATATACCGTCATTATTGCTGATGTAGATGTCTGATGCTTGATACACTCCCTCAGATTCCCACCACTCCCACCAGGAAAACAGGATAGGTTGATTCGCATACTCGCTGAGGTCTATCGGGGGCGACTTGAGCGTGTTGTAGCTATCTAATTCGCTGCCGTCTAGGGCAAGCGACCAAGCGTGGCTCCCATGACCATCATCATCATCATGATCATCATCCCCGTTTGTTTTGGGCATCATGCCCCATTTCCAGGGATTGACCCAACTGGTTGTATAACCGCCGTTATCTTGCTCAAAGTCTTCAAAGTAGACAAAGGGTTGATCTGTCTTGCGTTCATAGCCTATGGCAAAGCATTGTTGGCTATTCTCTTGCAGGGTGAAATGCTCATAATGCGCTTTGCCTGGTTTTGGGTTGACCATGCGCGTATCAGACAGAAATGCATCGGTAGAGCTAGACCAATCAAGCGGTTCTACGACAAAGGTATGCTCAATATTGGGCAGGAGCGAGACGGTATACACGCCAGTTGTGGGGTCGGTAAAGACCGTCTTTTCAAAGTCGTTGTCTTCGGTGCTAATCGTCACTTTTGCATAGATAGGTCTGTTCCATGTACTCTTATCACTTACCTTGCCCTGCACGAGCACCTGGGGCTTGGAGATAAGCTCTATGTCTTGTCGCTCTATCATAACAGTTTCACCAACCACCCCCTGCAACTCCTTTGTCGCATACCCATAGGCAGAAACGCGCAAGGTATAATCACCGGAGACTATTGGCATATGAAAGGTGCCATTTTCCATACCCGTTACCCCACTGGTATACTTGTTATCAGAAACAACTTGTACGGTAGCTTTCGGCACAGGCTTACCTGTCGCCTCGTCAGTAATGGTGCCTTGCAAGAAGCGAACCTCTTTTGTCTCATACGCATCATTGGTAATGACGAGCGCAAAATCTTGGTCTGTTGCATCATCTTGGGCATCTTTGGGGATACCATCGCCGGCAATGGTGCTTGCCACTACCCGCACGGTAAAGGTGCCGGTGAGTCCCGTCGTGAGGAAGACCTGCTCCACATTGTTGTGTTCGTCTGGCTCACCGCCGCTGGTTGAAAATTCTCCGGCAAACACATTGCCATAGTAGGTTTCCTCCCCTACTGTCACTTGCAGGTCTAGGTTGTTGACCAAAACTTTGCCACTGCTGGTTGAGCCAGGCGCGTCAGTCCAGACAAGCGACACCCGCAATGGCTGTGATGGGTCGGCTATCTTGCCCTCTATCTGATAAAAGTCGCCGCTTTTGTGGAAAACAACCTGCTGGTCTACTAATGTGCGTGGAGTGTCATTGAAGAGGTTGTTCATATGCACCCCTCCCCACCCCTGCCCAATTGTCGGTAGCGTCTTGCCTGCACCATCCCCTTGCAAAAAGCGCGTGCTATTGACCATCAGGGCTTTGATCATCGCCGGGGATGGCGTTTTGCCAGGGAGCATTTCGCGGGCGTAGTATTCAGAGAGCAACGAAACGGAGCCTGCCACTGCGGGGGCAGAGTGGCTTGTGCCAGTAGACCACGTATAGAGCATTTGCTCTGGGGGGTAGTAGGCTCCTTGCATTGATCCACAGACCCCCATGCCATTGAAGCCGGGGTCTTGTGAAGCAGGTCCCTGGATGTGAGAACCGGGGGCAACGAGATCAGGTTTGGCACGTTCATCATTTGTGGGACCACGCGAAGAATACCCAGCTATATCATCCGCATCATCACTAGCAGCAACTTTACATCCATCCACAACCCCGTTATCACGGACATTTTCCGTTGCCCCAACGGTCAGCACATTTTTAGCATTACCGGGTGTCCCTACCGTATTCGTCATAGGTCCAGCGTTGCCGGCGGAGAAGATATGCAACATTTGTTGATTACCGGGCGTACTTTCGGATGCATCACGGGTAAGGGTGTCATAGGCAAATGAGGATGTAGAGTAGGAGGTATCTCTTGCCCCCCAACTGTTGGTAGAGACCTGTGCTCCGCGCTGGTAGACCGACTCTATCAATCCACTGTAACTATTGCCACAGGTAGAGAGATTATATTCGCCAAAGTTCTCGAAGACCTTTGTGCTGGCGATGCGTCCGTAGGGAGAGATACCCAAACCCCGGCGGTAGCCCTGGTCATCTATGTGAAACGTCCCGGTCATATTGTTGTACGCGCCGAGAATACCGGCGTTGATATTGCCATGCCCCCCTAGACCATTCCCGTTGTAGTCGGTGGTACAATTAGCAATGGAGCTAATCCGGTGGGGGTTGCTCTTGTCGCCTAGCTCGTAAAAATCGGGGTGTAATACCCTATCCATATCGCCCATGTCTAGCCCATCGTCTACCACATCTATGATGGGATAGTCGGCGGGGTCGTGCGAGAATCCTTTGGAATCTAGCCAATCAAGGTAGCCAGGACCTAGCGGGATGGTAGGCTCATGGACAAAAGTACCTTCGCCAGTGATGGGATTGGTTGGTGTTACATAGCGCGTTTTGGTGAGTACATTCCCTGCCATAATCTGCCCCTGGATTTCATCGAGCTTTTGGGGGGCTTCCCACGATTCCACATTGAAGACATCCGCCCACGCCGCCACCGTTTCGATCTGGTCAGCAGGGAGTTGTAGCGAGATAATGGTATAGCCTGCGACAGCAGCCGGTTGTTGGTAGATGTGTCCTGCCATATCGCGGAGGTGCTGTAGGGTGTCGGGGGTTGCCGGTGTGGTGTAGATTTGTACGCTGACATCAAGCATGCTGCTGGCAAGCGTACTGGTGTCCTGAAGCGATGCCCCCAACGCTGGCTCTAGCCGATAGGCAGGATGATAACCACCTGTCCACTGGATATAGTCGGCATCACGGGCAAGCTGATCAAGCTGCGCCAGGGTGTCGCCATCTCCCCACACCACATAGGCATAGTTGGGCATATAGGAGACGATTTCTAGCCCTAGTTGCTGGATGTCGTCTAGCCAAGCATCTTTGGTTGGTCCAATAAACTGTACCATCCAAAACTGGTGGTCATCTATGCGTTGCTGCTGAAGGGTCGCAGCAACGGTAGGCGGCGTTTCGTGCAGCGGCGTGATGTTGGTACCGCGCAGGAAAATAGTGTCCATATCTGCTGGTGCCGTCACACCCGGCAGGGTGGTCAGGGCAGCGAGGGAAGCAGACTGCATGGGGGCAGTGGGGACGTGCCAAAGCGAAAATGCCCCATAGTCTACCAGCATAGTTCCCCCCTGTGCGACCAGGCGTTGATGGGTCTCTGCGGTTTCATCTGTATCAGAAACAAGCACTTTCGTCTGGTCTGGTAACGATAGTTCATGTGTTGGGGAAGCCACTGTCGCCGGGAGTGATTGTGCTTGGGTGGGGAGAGCAGCACTGCTATCGTGTTGGGGAAATAGTACTTGGGATAGGAGAAAAAGGGAGCAAAGGAAAAGAAGTATTGGGAAACGGTTATGAGCTAGCAAGGGAAACATAGTCTTGGTATCCTCCTGTCTTATGCAGCGTAGAGTTATCATAGAGGGTGTGGGGCAGGGTATCCTATCACACATTGAGGAGCCACAGCCTCGTTACAAAATATCTGTTTGTACTATACTACAAATTTCTGTTGTTTGCTTGGGATACCCCAAACGAGCCGCGAGGGACAACGAGCAGACGCTCCGGTCAGCCCCCATCCCCTAGCCCCTTCCCCTTCGGGCAGCCCCCATCCCCTAGCCCCTTCCCCCACTACGCGGGAGAAGGGGAACCGGGCATCTCCCCCTCGCCCTTTGGGAGAGGGGGCAGGGGGAGAGGGTTGTTTCCCCCTGCCCTTCCCCTTCGGGCAGCCCCCATCCCCTAGCCCCTTCCCCCACCGAGGGGAGA
>CAYPHM010000058.1:0-27647 GCA_964410555.1 uncultured Chloroflexaceae bacterium
CCTGCCCTTCCCCCGCAAGCGGGAGAAGGGAGACCGGACGGCTCCCCCTCGCCCTGGGGTGGGAGAGGGGGCAGGGGGGAGAGGGGGCAAGGGTGGGGAGCCGCAAGCGTAAGCGAGCGGATGTTAGAACGTCTCACCGAGCATCCCCCCATCCCCTGCCCTTCCCCCACAAAACGAGCCGCGAGTGTCAACGAGCGGATGCATATACCCCTCGCCCTGGGGTGGGAGCGGGGGCTAGTTCGGGCAAAATGGGGCTATGTATCTTGCCCGGAATCTCTGCCCAGACTCCATTTCACTCCGCGTCTCCGTGGTAAGTTTTGCCCGGTAGACCTACCCCTGTGAGGGCAAAGGGGAGCAGGTGCCCCCCCGCTACAACAGCCCACGAAACGTTCCCCCATCCACGAGCAGCGTCTGCCCCGTGATGTAGGATGCACGGGTAGAAGCCAAAAATGCTACCGCCGCCGCCAGCTCTTCTGGCTGCCCCATACGACCCATCGGCATAGCCGCGGTGAGCTTGCTCAATACCCCCTCTTCCGTCTCGCCGCTGCGCTCCGCACGGTCTCGCACCAACCCCTGCACCCGTTCCGTCATCGTATAGCCAGGGGCAACATTGTTTACCGTGATACCCTCGGCAGCAAGCTCTGTTGCCAATGAGCGTAGCAACCCCACCACGCCAGGACGTATCGCATTGGAGAGCAACAGGTCATCTATGGGCTGCCGAACAGTCGTACTCGTAATGGCAATAATCCTGCCCCATCCCGCCGCCCGCATCGGGTGCAGGGCTTCACGGATGAGATGTATCGCACTCATAAAGGTGAGATCAAAAGCGTTGTACCAGCTTTCATCGTCGAGATCATCAAACCGCCCCGCAGGTGCGCCGCCAGCATTGACGATGAGGATATGTAGCCCTTGCCAACGAGCGATGGTCGCAGCTATCGCCTGGTCAATCGCATCAGGGCGGGTAACATCTGCCACAAACGGCAACACCTCAGCACCCGTCTCCTTCGTAATCATCTCTGCTGTGGTATGCAGGTCGTGCTCATGGCGAGCACAAAGTGCAACGTGTGCTCCTTCTCGTGCCAGTTCATAGGCAACTGCTTTGCCTAGCCCTCGACTAGCACCAGCAACAAAGGCAACTTTGCCAGAAAGTCCAAGCTCCATATCCTTTTCCCTTTCGTTATGTCCTAAACATACCTCACCCATCATAGCATGCCCATCATGCTCCGTCAACGTGGCGGGCAGAACGCACCCGCATCACCCCGCCCATCAGGGTACCGTGTTCTGTCTCTATAGGAAATACCATCGATTCCACCACCTTATGCTCCCCATCACCCGCGCATATCTCCTGCACCACCCACTCTTGCCGCACGGCATGGTCTGCTTGCATTTGCTGCTCAAAGTGGGCTTTCATCTCTTCATACGCATGCGCTTGCTTTTGTTGGTCTGGTATCGCTTCAAACAGCACATCCCACAACGTCAACCCCATCACATCGAGGTGTGATTGCCCCCAAATCACCTCAGCCCGGTGATTACATTCCACAATATAGCCGTGATCATTCATCAGCACTAGACCATCCTGTGATTGCTCAAAGAAGCAATGAAACTTCTGCTCACTCTCCTGCATCGCCTCCATTGCCTGCTTCCACTCCGTCACATCGCGCATACCGCCGTAGATACGCGCTATCCGCCCTAGCGATTTGTCCCAAACCGGGCGATGGTGATTGCGGAGCCAGCGAATATCCCCCTGCCCCGTCACAATGCGAAATTCATACTCATCGGAATGTTGCCCAGAGAGTAGCCAATCATAGCTCTGTCGCACTACCGCTACGTCATCAGGATAGACCAGACTATACCAGCCCCCCTGGCTTTCTACCTCCTGCATGGTATAGCCGGTGATGCGCGAGAAAGCATCTGTTACCCACTCCAGGACTAGGGTATTATCTTGCTCCACCCACAAGGCATAGGCAAAATCAGAAACCAATTCTGAGATCGTCCGATAGCGAGCTTCCCGCTCACGCAAGGTTTCCTCAACCCGCTTGCGTTCGGTAAAATCACGCCCTATACCATTGACAGTCAGCAACGTTCCATCGGGAGCATAGCGCATATTCATTGACCAATGCATCGTGTGGGAGACCCCCGAACGGTGAAGCATGCAACCTTCAAAGGTGACGCTCGATGCTTTATTCTTCAACCAGCTGGTAAAGGCATTTTGTATGCGCTTGCGATCTTCATCTGGCATAAAGTCAAACAGCGTTTTGCCGATACACTCCTCTTCTGATAGCCCCAAAATACGTTTCACCACATGATTTACGTAGGTAATCACGGACGTGCTATCAAGCTGGACAACGAGATCATCCGTGCGCTCTACAAAGGCACGAAACTGTTCTTCACTTTGGCGCAGAGCCGCTTCAACCTGCTTGCGGTCTGTGATGTCGAGGATATACCCATCGTAATGGGTGATGTCGCCGGTGTTTGCCCGAATGATACGGTTAAAGGCATACACCCAGCGAATCTGTCCATCTGCTTGGATAATACGGTAATCTTGTTCAAACCACGTATCCTCAACCTCGGCGTAGGTTCGCATTTCTAACGCAATACGATCTTGGTCATCAGGGTGTATGAACGTGGTGTAGGATATTGCGCCGCTGGTAAAATCCTCCGGTTGGTAGCCAAACTGGAGAACATTTGGGGAAACATACGCTACATCCCACGAGTCGCCTGCCCGCCACTTGAAGACGACAACGGGTCCGCCAATAAACAACCGTTGTTCCCGCTTGAGGGCTTCTTCCGCCTCTACCTGCTCGGTGATGTCGCGGTTGCTGCCACGCCGCCCTAGCCATGTCCCATCAGATGCATAGATGGGCTGCGATACATGCCCTATCCAACGAAGGTCTCCTTCTTTGGTGACTATGCGAAATCGTTTCTCGGTATGTTCTCCCTCTCCCTCTCCCTGCCTATCCCCCTGCTCTGCCTCGCTTACTTCTTGGTTGAGGTGAAAGGCGACATCTGCCCGGTCTTCAGGATGGACTATCTGGGTAAACAGTTCTGGCTCCTGCTGAAACGCTGCTGGTTTGTAGCCGGTGATACGCTCACACGAGGGGGAGACGTAGAGGTATGCGCCGGAAGGACTGACCCAATATTCCCATCCGTAGGTGAAGTCGGCTATCGTTCGGAACCGCTCTTCGCTCTGGCGCAGGGCTTCAACCACGCGCCCATGTTGGATGGCTGAGCCTATCATACTGGCGGCTGCACGCAAGGCTTCTAGCTCCGCCAGCATCCACAACCGCCCCGACTGCGCTTCGTCAAACTCTATAAACCCCCACCACTGTTGGTCGGCAAAGATGGGTACGACTACGAGCGAGGAGACGAGCTCGTGTTCTAGCACTTCGCGCTCATCTGGGGGGAAGGTGCGGGTATCGCCATGCAGCGATAACCCGCGGCGTAGCTGCTCTTTCCAACGCGAGAAGTTGCGTGGTCCCGGCGCACTGAGCTCCGTTGTGTTGGGCGGGTCTTGGCTTGTACCTTGTAGGTGTCCAGACGAGCGAGTACGGGTAAAGGCATGGCTGAAGATTTGTATGAAGGTTTCGTTGTGGATTTGAAACAGGGCTATGCGGCTCACGAGGGTTGCCCGCCCGACGTATTCTAGCACCAGCGGTATTTCTTGCGAGACACTTTGCCGCTTGAGAAACCGATGGGAGGCGAACTCTATGGCTTCGAGGATGGCATCACGGCGCAGCAGGGCTTTTTCGGTCTTCTCCCGTTCTGCTAACTCGGTAGAAAGCTGGTGGAGGGTGTGTTGGAGCATGGCGGTGCGTTCTTCTACCCGCTGCTCTAGTTCATTTGCTAACATTTTGCGCTCGGTGACATCGCGGAAGGTGGCAAGCTGTGCGGGGGTTCTTTCCCAAAAGATGTCTGCTACGCGCATCTCTGCGACTACCTGCTTGCCTTCACGGTCAAATATATCTACCTCGGCTTTGTCGCTGGCGACTATGGGGAAACCTAGTTCTCTGCCGTGGAGTTCATCCTCGCTGCGATGAAACAATTGGCAGGCTGCGGGGTTGACAAACGCGACTATCCCTTCGTGTAGTACGACTATGGCATCGGTGTTTTGCTCTATGAGCATCCGAAAGCGTTCTTCGCTGGCTTGCAAGGCTCTTTTGGTTTGGGCAGCTTGCTGGATTTCCCCCTGGGCATGCTGCAATTGGTTGGTTAGTTCTGCTATTGTCTGTTCTAGCTCTTGTCTCTGTTGGGGTAATTGTTCGCTTTCCGTTATGCGTTTTTTCTGTTCCTCACTGTACATAGGACTACTTTATTCCTTCAATCAATCTTGCCTTCAATCAATCTTGCCTTCAATCAGTTTTGCCTTCAATCAGTTTTGCCTTCAATCAATCTTGCCATCTTGCTCTTGGGTGTCCAACTCCAACAGCAATGGAAGGTCTATGACGATACAGGTTCCCTGCCCTGGGGAGGATTCTATCTCCAATGTTCCCCCTAGCAACCCCACCCGTTCATACATGCCGGCGAGTCCACTGGAGGCGTTGGTGGTTAGGGCAGCTTCGGGGTCAAACCCAACACCCGTATCTTCTATATGCATCCCTAGCGTTTGCGGGTCTTTCCAAATACGGACGGTCACTTCTTGCACCTGGGCATAGCGGGCTACGTTGGTGAGGGCTTCTTGTATCAGCCGGTAGACGACTGTCTCTATCTCTGGGGCAAACCGCTGCTCCATAGCCGTATGTTTGAAGATGACATGGATACCCGTTTGGGTGGTGTAGCGGTTGAAGTACCAGCGCAAGGTGGGGAGCAGCCCCAGGTCATCCAACATAGCCGGGCGCAGGTCTAGCGACATTTCGCGCACCTGCGTCATCAGGTCATAGACGAGTTGTCGGGCATCGCTGAGCTTGTGCTGTACCTGCTCCAGGGTGGTCGCTCGGTGCATCATCTCTAGCAGCAGGTGCAGCCCGGTCAATGCTTGCCCAATTTCATCGTGCAATTCACGGGCTATATGCCGCCGTTCTTCCTCTTGAATATCTACCAACCGACGGGAGAGCTTTTGTAGCCGTTCATTGGCGACACGCAGTTGGTTGAATAGCTGCTTTTGTTGGGAGATGTCGCGGTAAAACCAAACGCGCCCGTAGTAGGTGCCATCCTCTGCTCGCACAGGGGCGGTATAGCGTTCAAAGGTGCGCCCGTCTTTGAGTGCTACCTGCTGCCAGCTTGTTTGCTGCGGGTGTTCGTAAATGGTGGTGATTTCGCTCACGAAGGTTTCAGGGTCTACCAGTTGATCTGTTACAAGGTCAAGGAGTAGTGTTCCCTGGGCTATATCTGCTTCTAGCAGGTGCCACATTTCCAGAAACCGCTGGTTGTAGAATAATATATCCTGTTCGCGGGAGGTGACGAGGATGCCATCAAAGGCGGCTTCGCTCTGACATTCTAACTGCGTTTTCTGGTAGTGGACGAGTTCTTCTGCCTCGCGGTGTTGTTGGCGTAGGCGAAGGGCGGCTATGCCATAGGCTAGGTCATCTGCCATTTCGTGTAACAAGGCTATCTCGGCTTCGTCAAAAACATCTGGCTCATCCGCGTAGATGTTGAGCGTCCCATACAGGGCGAGTTGCTCATCTGTGAGGAGCGGCAAGGCGATAGAGGACTCATAGCCCCGTTTGAGGGCTTCATCACGCCAGAGGGTGTAGCTCGGATCGGTGCGGATATGGCGGATGATACACGGTTGTCCAGTGCGGATGGCTTGACCTGTTGGTCCCTTCCCATACTCCTTGTCTTCCAATATGATGGTGAGTTTTTCTAGGTAGCCAGCTTCATGCCCGGCGTGGGCTACGGGGATCACCCGCGGCGGCTCGCTGGATTGCTCGGCAAAGCCTACCCACGCCATACGGTAGCCGCCAATTTGGACAATGTTCTCACAAACGTTTTGCAATAGCTGCGGCTCACGGGTCGCCCGAACGACTGTCTTGTTGCACTCGCTCAATGTCTTGAGTGCCCGGTTGACGCGGCGTAGCTCTTGCTCTGCCCGCTTGCGCTCGGTAATATCCCGGAAATAGACCGATAGCCCATCACGAGAGGGATAGGCATGCACTTCAAACCAGACTGCCCAAGGGGTATAGAAGGTTTCAAAGATGGTTGATTGCTGCTCTGCGACAACGTGGTGATACTGTTGGTAAAATGCTGTCTCTACTGCTTCTGGGAAGGTTTCCCAAACATCCTGATCCCAAAGTTCCTCACGGCTATGCCGCAACAATCGCTCTGCTTCGTGATTGACGTAGATAAACCGCCATTGGGTATCGAGCGCAAAGAATCCATCGGTAATGCTCTCTAAAATACTGGCAATCCGATTGCGAGACTCTAGCAAATCTTCCTCAGCTTGCTTTTGGGCAGTAATGTCGCGCAGGATGATGGTATAGGTTGTCTGCTCGTCGTGCTTGGCAGAAGCCACCGAAATCTCAGCGGGGAAAGTACTGCCATACCTGCGGCGAGCGATGACTTCTATGTAGGAGCCACTTATCTGCTCGCGGGTCATTGTAGCAAGGTCTTGGATGTAGTCGTAGTAGACCTGAACATGGGAGGGAGCTAACAGCGATTCAAATGGTTTGTTGTACACCTCTTTTCGGTTATAGCCAAAGATGAGTTCGGCAGCCGGGTTAAACAGCGTCATGCCATGTTGCGAATCTACGGCTATGATAGCATTGGCAGCAATATCGAGGATATTGTGGAGACGAGCAGCCGTGCGCCGATATTCATCACGAGTTCGCAACGCGGTAATGCCATACACGAGATCGTTTGCTAGTTCATCAAGCAACGCAACCTCAGCAGCATCAAACGGTTGTATATCTTGGGTATAGATGGTAATAACCCCTAACAGGAAGGTGTCGGTAGAAAGGTGGTCTACCGCAATGAGCGGTAGCGCAATGAGCGATTGGTAGCCCCACTGTTGGGCATCCTGTTGCCAGACCTCGTACATGGCATCTGTCGTCTCTCGTGGTTCTTGGATGCAGGGGGTCGCGGTCTGTAGAGCAGTATTCCAGGGGGTAGTATTTCCCGCTTGTGCTTGCCCAATCCGCTGCTGAAACTGCTGGAGATAGTCTTCATCACAGCCTGCCTGGGCTACCTGAGCTACCTGGGGATTAGTCGTAGTATGCCTATCATGGGTAAAGCCTACCCAGACCATGTGGTAATCGCCAAGTTCAATTAAGATGCGGCAAATATCATACAACAAGGTTTGCTCATCGGTTGCCCGTACCAAGACCTGGTTACAGTCGCTCAGGGTCTTGAGCGAACGATTGAGGCGGCGTAGCTCTGCCTCTGCCTGCTTGAGTTGGGTAATATCTCGCCCTACGCCAACGATTCCTATCACTTCACCTGCGGGGGTATAGAGCGGTGAGAGGGAGGTTTGGATGGTGACTGGCGGGTCGCCGCTTGACCATTCATAGACGATATATTCGCCGTTGAGGACACGGGCATTTGCCGCAGTATGTACCGCCGCTGCCTCTCCCTGGAGTTCGGCAGAGGTCTTGCCCAAGAAATGCTCTGGCGAAAGTCCGTAGCGTTCTAGCCAACGCCCAAACACGCCAGTATGCCGCTGCTCCGTATCCAGCATAAAGACGATATCATCCATAGACTCGACCAACCCCCGAAACATGGCTTCCCGTTCTGTCAGGGTTTCCTGCGATACTTGCAACAGGTGGTTGGTCTCTTCCAATTCGGCTGTGCGTTGGGCAACGCGCATTTCTAGGTTGTCGTGGGAACGGCGCAGGGCTTCCTGGGCTTCGCGCTGCTCGGTAATGTCACGGGCTGCCCCGTAGATACGCACCACGCACCCTTGATCCATATCCCACACCGGCTGCCCATGCTCACGGAGCCAGCGCACCTGCTGCCCCTTTGTCACGATGCGAAACTCACTCACGCTCATCTGCCCTTGCAACAGGCGTTGTTGATGGCTCGCTATCAATTCGCCATCATCTGACACGACCAGCGCATGCCACCACCCCGCTTCTATGGCGACTTCTTCTGGCAAAAAGCCGGTGGTGCGGGCAAAGGCTTCGGTTGCCCATTCCAGGTCGTGGGAACCATCAGGGGCAACATTGAGCGCGTAAGCGTAATCTGAAACGAGTTCGGAGATAGCCCGGTAGCGTTCCTCGCTTTCGCGCAGGGCTTGCTCGGCTGTAACCCGCTCGGTGATGTCGCGGTTGCTGCCGCGCTGCCCTAACCAACGTCCATCTGCTGCATAGACCGGCTGGCTCACATGCCCAATCCAACGCACCTCGCCGGTGCGCGTGATGATGCGAAACTCAGCAGAGGAAACGCCTACCCTTTCCATTTCAAACGGTTTTTGGGGGATAACCCCGGTGGGGTTATCATCTGGGTGCATAATAGATTGCAAAAACAATGGGTCTGCTTGGAAGGTTTGTGGGGGGTAGCCGGTGATCCGTTCGCAGGCGGGGGAAACATAGGTAAAGGTGCCGTGGGGAGTTATCCAGTATTCCCAATCGTAGGTAAAGTCTACAATAGTGCGAAACCGCTCTTCGTTTTCCTTGAGGATACCCTGGAAACGCTCACGTTCAATGGCAGCACTCATCAGGCTTGTCGCTGCTTCTAGGGCTTTGACTTCTGCTACGGTCCAGGATCGCTCATGTTGGCATACGTCAAATTCAATAAACCCCCACCATTCCCGTTCGACAAAGACTGGAATAACGACCAGGGAACCGATATGCTGCTGTCCCAAAGCTCGTTGTTCTTCGTTGGGGAAGGTGACGACATTTCCGTAGAGGGGGAGACCCTGGCATAGCTGCATGTGCCAACGGGGAAACTGGCGGTCATTGGTACCTCTTTGCCGTAGGTTCCCAGACAAACGGCGTGAATCTGGGAAAAAGTGTTTTTGCCCTGCCGATACCCATGTCTCTTGCTGTTGGGCTATCAGTTCTTCTTGGATATTCCTCTGTACGGTAAAGAGTGCCACGCGGCTAACCCCCGTTGCTATGCCGACTAGCTCAAGGAAGATGGGGATTTCTTGTTTGAAGCTGCTCGTTTTGAGGAAGTTTTGGGCAGCGGTAGATACGGCTTCTAGGATGGCATCATGTCGTTGTAGGTCACGCTCTGCCTGCACCCGCTCGGTTACATCGTGGATAATGGAAAAGAGGAGATTGCGTCCATGTATCTCAATAGGCCCTGAGTGGACTTCTACATCGCGTATTTCGCCAGAGGCGATCTGGTGGCGAAAGAGAAAGTAGGTTCGTTGTTCCCGTTGGGCTTGCACCATCTCTTCTTTCACCTTGTCAGATGGCAGGGTGTTGATGTCGGCAATGCTCTTGTTGCGAAGCTGGGGTAGGGTATAGCCGTAAAAGGCACAGGCGGCGGGGTTGGCATCTATGATTGCCCCGGTTGCGGGGTTTATCAGCAGCTTGACGGCGTGGTTGCGCTCAAACATGGCGCGGTAGATGGCTTCGCTTTCGCGTAGGGCATGATCTACCCAGGTGCGTTCGGCTATCTCTGATTGTAATGCGCTGTTCATCGTGGTGAGTTCGGTGGTGCGCTGCTCTACCAGCGTTTCCATATGGCTATAGAGGTAGGCATTTTCAATGGAGGTTGCGGCTTGGTTGATG
The DNA here is from genome assembly GCA_964410555.1 of uncultured Chloroflexaceae bacterium. Taxonomy (GTDB): domain Bacteria; phylum Chloroflexota; class Chloroflexia; order Chloroflexales; family Chloroflexaceae; genus JAAUSY01. The sequence goes on from CAYPHM010000058.1 coordinate 9,612, forward strand.
AGCAGCGGCAACACCTCTAGGCAGGCGGGGTAAAGGGGTTGAGCGTGTTCCAGATAGACCATGCCGATGAGTTTGCCCTGGTGGATAAGCGGCATGCAGAGCAGTGAATAGGGCTGATGGGCGAGGATGTAGGGGTCGTGGGCAAACTGCTCAACGCAGGCATGGTCATTGTCCAACACGACAGTCTCGCGGGTATCGGCAACGTAGTTGATGACGGTAGCGGGGGCAAGGAGCGGGTCTTGTCCTGCTTGCCCATTGGGGGAGGCTAGGGGGCAGTTGGGCGTGGTTATCTGGAGCGATTGCCCCTGCCCCACTACTTCTATCATCCACTGCCCCGTGCGGTCTAGGATGAGTACGCCCCGTTCTGCCCCGGCATATTCCATGACAATTTGCATCATCTTGGGGAGCAGCGTAGCCAGGATGATCTCGCCAGAGAGAGCTTGGGCAGCCTTCATTGCGCTAGTGAGGTACTGTGTTTTGCTCTCGGCAAGCTGCAATTGGTTGTCTGTTATTGTCTGTTCTAGCTTATGTTTGTGCAATGGTTCACTCCTCATACAACCCCCTCATTACCGGTTATCTTGCTTGTTTTCAATGCTTTGCCCTCATTTCCGTTTCCATCTACCGAGCAAGCCCCCAACGTTATGCCCCGCTTCCTTCCTTCCATTATACCCGCTATATTAAGCCCATGACTAGTATACTACGTAGCATTTTCCTGCAAAAACTACGTAGGTATGCGAATTACCGGGCTAACCTGTTGGGTGGTATACTTTATGAAGGGGATAAAAAAGCCAACGAGACGAACAGTAGTCCCGTCATGGCTTGGCAATAATGCGCCTTCAAAGAGAGAAATAGGGAGTCCTCTATCGTTATTTCTTAGTAGAGAGCAGAGCTATGACAACTGTTGTGCTTGCAGATGATCACCAGATAGTACGTCTAGGGATACGCGCTATCCTTGAGGAAGAACCTGATGTTACAGTCATTGGCGAAGCTGCCGATGGGTTTACCGCTATCCGTTTGGTAGAGCATAGGCAACCAGATGTGCTCATTACTGACTTGAGTATGCCGGGCTTGAATGGGCTAGAACTGACGCGGATGGTTCAAAAGAATAACCCGGCTACCCGCATTATTATTCTTTCGATGCATGCCGATGAATCTTACACCCAGTCTGCTCGTAGGCATGGGGCGTATGGGTATGTCGTCAAGCAGGCGAGTGCCGAGGCGATTATTCAAGCGGTGCGTGAAGTTGCTGCGGGGCGATATTTCTTTTACCCTATGCCAACGGCTATCTACGACCATACTTAGTTTTTGGCGGGGGAAACCGCCCATCATTTTGTAAGAATACGTAACCTTACGCATAGACTCTTGCCCGAAAGGTAGGCTATACTAGGAAGGAAGTACATGACCAAAACTGAAGATGTTGGGCAAATGTGCCATTGGCGAAGAACTATATCATAAGATACCAGCATATGCGTATTGCATTTTCTGCTACGGTAGGAGGCAATGGTTGGACTTGCTAGACCTAGCCACTCCCTCGTTTTTGCTTGGGTAATGTATTGACACTCTTGAGTTATTGAGGAATGCAAATCTGTTGCATAGGAGGACTGTATAATGTTTCGTTCACTATCACCCACCCGCTCCCTGAGTAGTAAGATCATCCTTTTCTTCCTACTCGGCTCTGTTGGTCCCATGATTATTCTTACCTACATCAACAATAGTTTTTCCAGCCAAAATATGCTAGATATTGCCCACGGACGAGTTGAAGCCCGCGTAAATGCCTCTATTGACCGTATCGAAGCCTACCTTGATGAACGCCGCTCCGATGCCCAGGTTGTGGCTGCGCTCCCTGGAGTCCGCAATGGTCTTATAGACGCTGATGATGAGGAGACTGTTACCCAAGCTGCGAATATCTTAGGGCAAATACGCGAAGCCTATGGCTACTCGGCGGTTTCTATTATGGATACTGAAGGCAAGGTCTTTCTCAGTTCCCTTTCCTCGCTTCTTGGCAAGGACTTTGGCAACCGCCCAGAGATTATCGCTGCTTTGCGGGGAGATACGGCTATCTCGGAGATAGGAGCCAAGCCGGGCGAAGAGGGGATTTTCTTTCACATTACCGCGCCGGTGTATGATGATAATGGGGCGATCATTGGTTTAATAGACCTTCGCAACTCGCTTGATGAACTGAATACTATTATAGATTTTGATACAGACCGTACTGGCACTGGTAGCTATGGGATGCTCTTGGACGAATACCTCATCCGCATTGTTCAACCCGCCCATGAAGAGTTGCTCTTTCACCCGGTTGTTTCCCTAGATGAATCTACCAAACAGGAGATGATAGACAAGGGGAGGTTTGGAAGTCAAACCTCATCCCAGCTGAACAACGCAACCAATGTGCAAGATATACAAGAGGCGGTAGCTACGCTCAATAGCTCTGCCCAAGATTACCTCTTCTTTTCGGGAGAGGCTGTCAGCATCGGGGAAACTACCGAGTCTATGCTGAAAAAGCTGGATACGGTAGACTGGTATTACCTCCACCGTGTCCCCGAAGCCAGCTTCTACGCTACCGTCAATGCTCAGACCCGCTACGCCATGATTGTCATGTCCATCACGGCGGTTATTGCTGTGACGTTGTTGATTGTCTTCACGCGGCAGACTCTCAGCCGTCCGCTCAACCACTTGGTAGAGGTTGCCAAAGCTATCACCGCGGGCAATCTTGATCGTCGTTTGACGATTAAGCGGCAGGATGAGATAGGCGAACTGGCAACGAGCTTCAATACAATGGCAGAATCGCTGCAAACGCGGTTACAAAAAGAGCAAGAAGCCCAAGCAGAGGCAAAGAAACTCCAGCAAATTGAGCGCAACACCCGCGAGGAGCTGGAGCATGCGGTGGCAGATTATCTCGCCTTCACAGACCGTATCGCCCAGGGCGATCTGAGTCAACGGCTTACGGTTAAGCACAATGGGTCGCTTGGGTCGCTTGGGAGTGGGCTAAACGCAATGGTAGATAGTCTGCACACGATGACCCGTCAGGTGCATGAAGCCAGCACAGATATAGCGGCGGCGGCGGCGGAGATTCTCGCTTCTACCTCGCAACAGGCATCGAGTGCCGCCGAGCAATCTTCGTCTGTGACGGAGATTTCTACTACGTTGGAGGAGATCAAATCTATCACGTATAAGACGGCGCAGCAGGCAGAGCAGATAGCCCACGATAGCCAAGAGGCGATGAAAATAGCCGAGCGGGGTACACAATCGGTGGAAGATACTATCAATGGGATGATGCAGATACGGGGGCAGGTGGAGAGCATCGCCCAGACAATCCTGTCGCTCTCTGAACAAACGCAGGCGATTGGGGCTATTACTACTACGGTAAGCGAACTGGCAGACCAGAGCAATATGTTGGCTTTGAACGCGGCTATAGAGGCGGCGCGGGCAGGGGAGCAGGGCAAGAGCTTTGCTATTGTTGCCCAACACGTCCGTGAGCTTGCGGAACGCTCTAAAGGGGCGACAGGGCAGGTGCGCGAGATACTGGAGGAGATACAACGGGCAACCAATGCGGCGGTGATGGTGACGGAGGAAGGCTCCAAAGGGGTGGAGATGGGGGTCAAGCAGGCGGGTGCTGCGGGGCAGGTTATCCACGAGATAGCGTCTGAGGTGGAAAACGAGTCGCAGGCAAGCGTGCAGATGTCCGCCGCCGCGCAACAACAGACTGCGGGTATTGAGCAGATTGGGCAGGCGATGTTGGCTATTCAACAGGGGGCAACGCAAACGCTCTCTAGCACGCGGCAGGCGGAGCGGGCTGCCCAAGATTTGAACAAACTGGCAAAATCCTTGCAACAGGTCATTGATGCATACCATCTTTGATGAATGTACTATGTAGGAGAATTGGAGGTAGACTATTAACTACTTTAACAACATCGGTATTCGGAACAAAATATTGGCGGTGGTAATCATTGTCTTAGCCCTCAACCTGACTGTCGCTATTATTGTGTATAGTAGCGTTGTGGCAAGCCAAGACCGTGAATACTGGGTGGCTTTTACCCACGATGTCATCCAAGACACGGACGAACTTTTGCTCCAACTGGTGAATATGGAAACTGGCGAACGGGGATTTGCCCTTACGGGGGATGAACCGTTTCTTGAGCCGTATAATCAAGGCAAGGCTACCTACAAAAGCCTCATCGATTCTTTGAAAGAAGCGATTGATCATGACCCAGAACAGGTCGCTTTGCTAGAATCTATTGATCAACAAGTAGAAGAATGGGATAGTGAAGTCCTTGTTACCGTTATTGAGCTACGGCGTGAGGTCAATGCTGGGGATGCAACCCTGCAAGATATAGATGATCTGGTATCGCAAAATATCGGCAAAGATCGTTTAGATACCATTCGTAGCTTGATAGCAGAATTTCGCCAGAAGGAGATGCTGCTGCTTGAAGAGCGAAGCCAGGAATCGGAGGCGGCGGCAAGTATGCTCAAAATGACGTTGATAGGTGGGACTACCGTTGCCTTTATGATAGGGTTGTTTGCAACTATCTTCATTGCCAGCAGCATCTCACGCCGCATCAATCTGGTGGCTACTGCGGCGGGCGGTATGGCAGAGGGCAACCTCAACAACTCCTATGATATGCCAGAAGGGAATGATGAGATTGGCACAATGGCACATGCTTTTACCCATATGGCGCATACCATACAGCAGCAGATAGCGGAGCAACAACGGTATACCAAAGAGCTAGAAGCTGCCAATGCGACACAAGTAGCCAAAGAATACCTCGATGAGGTAGTAAACCAGTACAGTGCTTTTGCCCGCGATGTTGCTCTTGGCAATCTCAGTGCGCGTCTGACGGTCAATGGCAATGAGGATGAACTGGCGCAGCTTGGACACGACCTCAACACGATGGTAGACAGCTTGCACAGTATGACCCGTCAGGTGCAGCAGGCAAGCGCAGATATAGCGGCTGCTGCTGCGGAGATACTCGCCTCTACCTCGCAGCAGGCGTCGAGTGCTGCCGAGCAGTCTTCTGCCGTCACGCAAATCTCTGCCACGCTGGAGGAGATCAAGTCTATCACGTATAAGACGGCGCAGCAGGCGGAGCAGATCGCCCACGATAGCCAAGAGGCGATGAAAGTTGCCAACCGCGGTACGCAATCGGTGGAAGAGACGATTAACGGTATGATGGAAATACGGGGGCAGGTAGAGAGCATCGCTCAGACGATACTGTCGCTGTCTGAACAGACGCAGGCGATTGGGGCTATCACGACTACGGTAAGCGAACTGGCAGACCAAAGCAATATGTTGGCTTTGAACGCGGCAATAGAGGCGGCACGGGCAGGCGAGCAGGGCAAGAGCTTTGCTATTGTTGCCCAACACGTCCGTGAGCTTGCGGAACGCTCCAAAGGGGCGACGGGGCAGGTGAGCGAGATATTGGATGAGATACAACGTGTGACCAACTCGGCGGTGATGGTGACGGAAGAAGGCACCAAGCGGGTTGAGATGGGGGTCAAGCAGGCGAGTGCTGCGGGGCAGGTTATCCACGAGATAGCGTCTGAGGTGGAGAATGAGTCGCAGGCAAGCGTCCAGATGTCCGCCGCCGCGCAACAGCAGACCGCGGGTATTGAGCAGATTGGACAGGCGATGTCGGCTATCCAGCAGGGGGCAACGCAAACGCTCTCTAGCACACGGCAGGCGGAGCGTGCTGCCCAAGACCTGAACACGTTAGCCAAATCGTTGCAACATGCAATCTCTGTCTACAACTTGTAGGGGGGACGGGCAAAACCTCTACCCCCGCCCCCATACATCCGCTCGTTGACCCTCGCGGCTCATTTCGTGGGACGAGGGGACACATCCGCTCGTTGACATTTCGTGGGACGAGGGGGGACACATCCGCTCGTTGACACTCGCGCGCGGCTCATTTCGTGGGACGAGGGGGGACACATCCGCTCGTTGACACTCGCGGCTCATTTCGTGGGGCGAGGGGGGACACATCCGCTCGTTGACACTCGCGGCTCATTTCGTGGGGCGAGGGGGGACACATCCGCTCGTTGACACTCGCGGCTCATTTCGTTGACACTCGCGGCTCATTTCGTGGGGAATCGGGCAGGGGGTAAGAGCAGGCGCAAGGAAGGGTAAAAGACAGAAAGGATACATGGTGAAATTTCAAGAACTCCGAGATGATGAACAGGTATGGCGCATTCTTGAAGAACGCGCCCGTGACCTAGCTACCCAGGTCAAAGAAGATTCGGTGGTTGACCAGGGAGAAGAGGTGCTTATCTTTCGTCTAGGCGAAGGGACATACAGCATCTCTGCCCAGCATATCCGCGAAGTGCATACCACCGCACAGATAACTGGTCTCCCTGCAACCCCCCCATTTGTTGTGGGATTGGTCAATGTTCGCGGCAAGATACTCACTGCGCTTGATATACGCCCCCTGCTAGAAATACCCCAAGAGACGATTACGGACGAGCCGTTTTTGGTTATTGTCAGCATCAATGGGGTAGATGTGGCACTGTTGGCGGATACCGTGCTTGAAGTCCAGCAAGCTACCAATGATATTACCCCCGCTATCTCTGCGGTAGCCGGGCGGGGCATCTCCTGGGTGCGTGGACTAGATCAACACTTCAATTTGTTGATAGACCTTCCAGAAATGATTGCCGATCCACGGGTTATCGTCAATGATGAGGCAACATAGGAGGTAGAGCTATGGTTATGGAAAGAATACAGCGGGAAACAAGCGTACCAATGGTAATGGGACAGGATACGCAGCAGCAGACCATACAGCTTGTTACCTGTCTCATAGGTCCCCAAGAGTATGGTATTCCCGTGGCACATGTGCGCGAGATTGTCCGTTTGCCGGCGTTGCTTTCGCTTGCGGGCGCACCGGCGAGTTGTTGTGGTATGCTCCAGTTGCGGGGCGGGTACATTCCTGTGTTAGATGGGCGTGTGCTTATCAATCTCCCGCCAACCTATTCCCTGAATAACCAAGTGATTATTCTTGGACAAACCTGTGCAGAAATGGGATTACTCGTAGATCACGTCAATCATGTGCGGGTATTGCCTATCAAGCAGTGGACTCCCTTTACCAAAGAGAGCGCATCCCCCATTTTGCAAGGCATCATTATCAGCGAGGATCGTTCTGTGCTCGTATTTGACCTTGATTATATGAAACAGCTTATGCCAGTAGTCCAAACTACATGCTAAGGAGTGCGATGTTATGAGCAACCGGCAAACGCAAATGTACATGCTCTTGTGGATTACCCCCGTAACAATGGCGATTACCCTCTTCTTGATCAACACCTTTTTGGCTGATTGGCGGTGGGCAAATGACCCGGTGCATGCGGCAGTCGAGTCGGTGGGGGGTATCGCTGCGGTGATGTTGGGATTATTCCTGTATCAGCGCGAGAAAGACGAATATAGCGGCGAGATGGCTCTGATTGCCATTGGTCTGATGTGTATGGGGTTGATAGATACCATTCATGGGTTGCTGCTGCCGGGGGTGGCGTTTGTGTTTTTGCACAGTATGGCAAGTCTCGTTGGGGGGGTATGGTTTGCGCTTATCTGGCTGCCACGCCAGGTGCTCCTTGACCAGTTCGCCGAGCGGTATTGGATACCCTGGACTGCGGCAATTGGTAGCATCATCTTTGGGGCAGTGGCGGTTTGGCGTTCAGACCTCCTACCTTCTATGACCTATGAAGGGGGATTTACCGGTGCGGCTGTGGGTATCAATATCACAGCCGGGGTGTTGTTCTTGGTCGCCGTCCCCCGCTTGATTAGCAATTACAAGCACTCGCAAAAGTCAGAGTTTTTCCTCTTCTTTTGCCTCGCGTTGCTCTTTGGGCTATCTGAACTTACCTTCAAGTTTTCTGTGCTTTGGGATGCAGGATGGTGGCTCTGGCATGCTGCCCGTCTGCTTGCCTACCTTATTGCGCTGTGGTTTTTGGGGCAGAGCTATGTGCAGATGGCACGCGAGCAAAAGCGTACCCAGCAGGAGATTATCCAACACCGTGATAATCTTGAGCATGTGGTTGAAGAACGCACCGCCGTGCTTGAAGAGCGGTCTCTTGCCTTGAAAACCAGCCAAGAAGCCTTGCAAACAGCAGTACAGGAGTATTCGCAGTTTGCTGAAAAGGTGGCACAGGGCGATCTCAGCGCACGGGTGCAGCTTAATGGGCATGATGAACTCAACACGTTGAGTACCAACCTCAACCGTATGGTTGAGAAGCTCAGTCTGATGACACAACAGGTAAGAGATGCCAGCACGAATATTGCCTCTGCCGCCGCGGAAATTCTCTCGGCAGCATCGCAACAGGCATCGAGCGCGGCGCAGCAGTCTTCTGCGATTACTGAAGCAACCACGACAGTTGATCAGATAAAGAGCATCTCCAAGCAGACTGCCCAACAAGCAGGACAGTTGGCACAGGAAAGCCAATCGGTGTTGGTGGTTGCCAAGAAGGGGACACAGACGGTTGAGGATACTATCAATGGAATGACGCAGATACGCCATCGGGTAGAGAGCATCGCGCAAACCATCCTCGCGCTTTCTGAACAGACGCAGGCAATTGGGGCAATTACTACGACAGTGAGTGAAATTGCAGACCAAAGCAATATGTTGGCATTGAACGCGGCAATAGAGGCGGCGCGAGCAGGCGAGCAGGGCAAGAGCTTTGCGGTGGTGGCGCAGAATGTGCGCGACCTAGCCGAGCGCAGTAAGGCTGCCACGGCGCAGGTGCAGGATATTCTTGGCGAAATCCAGCGGGCGACCAATGCGGCAGTGATGGTGACAGAGGAAGGCTCAAAAGGGGTTGAGGCGGGGGCAAAGCAGGCAGGTGAGGCGGGTCAGGTCATTCACCAGATTACCACAGAGGTTGAGCAGGGAGCGCAGGCAAATACGCAAATGGCAGCCGCCGCCCATCAGCAGACTGCGGGTATGGATCAGATAGGGCAGGCGATGCAATCTATCCAGCAGGCAACAAAGGAGTCATTGTCGAGCACCCGTCAGGCGGAGACTGCCGCCCGTGATTTGCACGAATTGGCAAAGCAGTTGCAAGATATAGTCGCTATGTATCGGATGTAAAGCGCAATCGTTTCACCCATCCCCTGCCCCGCGTCCCATCGCGGGGAGCAGGGGAACCGCGCTGGGGGTGGTAGCAAGGGAGCATGCTCCCTTGCTTTCAATACTGTTCCCCCCTCGCCCTGGGATGGAAGAGGGAGCAGGGGGGACAAATTGGGCGTTGTTGCTGCCCAACCTACCCCCGCAACAGCCGTGCCGCAGCAAACAACGCCTCTTCCATGCTCACCGCACTTGCCCTGCCCGTACCAGCAATATCAAACGCTGTTCCGTGGTCTACCGATGTCCGTAGGAAGGGCAACCCAAGCGTTATGCTAATAGTACGCTCAAAGTCTATACACTTGGCAGCAATATGCCCCTGGTCGTGGTAGAGCGACAAAATCGTGTGGTATTTCCCTATACGCGCAAGGTAGAAAACGGAATCGGCAGGCACTGGACCGCTTACCGGCAGACCCTCAGCTTGGAGAGATTCCACCGCGGGGATGATCTCGTCTATCTCCTCATTGCCGTGTAGCCCACCATCCCCCGCATGCGGGTTCAAGCCGGCAATAGCAATGTGGGGAACATCCACTCGTAACCGTTTCAGGTTGTCAAGGGCGGTATGTACCGTGGCAATAATGCGCTCTTTCGTCACCAATTCACACGCCCGGCGGAGCGGCACATGGCGGGTGAGGAAGAGTATCCGTATGCCAAGCACTTCAAACATAGTAAGCGTGTCTGGTGAGTTGGTCAGGTCGGCGAAAATTTCGGTATGCCCAATGTAGGGGATATGCGCCGCTTGCAAGGCTTCTTTGTGGATGGGACCCGTAGCCACAGCGTCTAGTTGTTGTTGCATAGCCAGCGTGATGGCATGCTGTATCGCATCAAACGCCGCCTGCCCTCCCGCGGCTTGCACCTTGCCCATCTCTAGGTCAGGCGGCACATTGGCAAGGTCTATAATATCTATCGTGCCAGGTTGATAGCGACCCTCTGTGGGGTCGTGAATCGTGTGTATATCGGGGAAGAGAGCTACCTGTTGGCATGCTCGCTCCAATGAGGTGCAGTCGCCAATGACTAGCGGACGCACCTGTTCATAGATTGTTGGGTTGGTCAATGCTTTGACGACAATCTCTGGTCCAATGCCAGACGGATCGCCCGGCGTAATACCTACCAGTGGGCGTGTTGCCATGAGGTTGCTCCTTCCCTATATGCTGTCATTCCCGTTCTTTGCCTAAAAAGAAATCCCCTGATCTTTAACCGTCATACCGGGCCATAGCCGTATGCCCTTACTCAGACGGTTCTCGCTGCCAATGGTGCAATCATCGCTGATAATAGTGCCATCAGCTATAATCGTCCGTGCGCCGATGTGATTGCGGTGTCCCACTACGCAGGAGCGCAGGGTAGCCCCCGCTTCTACCACATTGCCGTCCCACAACATAGAGTTTTCTATCGTTGCCTCTGCCCCCACCTGACAATTTGCCCCGATAACCACGGGTCCAATGAGACGTGCGCCGCGGGCTATCTGCACATTTCTGCCAATCACCACCGGACCAATAACCTGGGCAGAGTCGTGTATATCAGTGTTTTCCTCTACCCACACCCGGCTGGCTATCTCCTCACCACGCATAGCACAGGCTATCCTGCCAATGAGAATATCGTGACTCACTTCCAGGTAGGTGCGGGGGGTGCCAATATCGCTCCAGTAGGTACGCGAAGGGAAGCCATACATGGGGTCGCCTGTCTGCAACAGCACCGGGAAGAGCCCGCGCTCAAACATGTAGAACTCTTTGGGGGGGACATAGCGAAAGACCTCTGGCTCCAGGATATACGTACCGGCGTTGATCAGGTTTGAGGTCACGTCTTCAGCACGCGGCTTTTCCAAAAAGCGATGGATACGATTGTCCTGCTCCATTTCGACAAGCCCAAACTGGGTGGGATCATCTACGGGAGTCAGCGAGATAGTCGCACGGCTGCCCTTTTCGCGGTGGTAAGCAAGCATTGCCTGCAAATCGAGGTCGGTCAACAGGTCGCCATTGAAAACAAAGCATGTTTCGTTAAGCAAGTGCTCTACATTCTTGACAGCACCAGCAGTACCGCGTGGTTCTGGTTCAGGAATGATGTGTAGCTTTAGCCCAAACTGCGATCCATCACCGAGGGCTGCCTCAAACTGCTCTGCCAGATACTGTACTGCTAGGATGACCTCGGTTATCCCTTGCTGTTGCAAGCGGATGAGGACGTGTTCAATAAAGGGACGATTTGCCAATGGTATCATGGGCTTGGGGGTATTGCATGTGAGCGGGCGCAATCGTGTACCTAATCCACCGACGAGTATAACTGCTTTCATGAAATCTCCACTACTCCTATCATTCTGTTGGTTCCTGTGTTCGCCATTCGTTCAGTATATCGTGCATCGTTTGCTCAAAGGGAATCTGCTGCTGCCAGCCGGTTTGGGCGTAGAAGCGGCGGGCATCACAGACAATAACGGGTATATCCGATGGGCGCATACGCTCTGGGTCGGGTTGTACCTCGATAGGTCTGGTGCTGGCGGCGAGCAGTATATCTAGCAGATGTTGGATGCTCACCGCTTTTCCCGAACCAATATTATACACCTGTCCGGCTTCTCCTGCTTCAAATGCCATAACATACGCCCGTACCATGTCGCGCACATCGGTAAAATCGCGTTGGGCAGTCAGGTTGCCTACCTTGAGAATAGGCGGTTGATTCCCCTGTTCTATAGCGGCGACCTGCTGGGCAAAGGATGATGCGACAAACCGATCATTTTGGCGCGGTCCTATGTGATTGAAGGGGCGCACCCGCACCACATCGAGCTGGTGGCTGAGGTGGTATTGCAAACCGAGCAGGTCTTGGGCTACTTTGCTCACCGCATAGGGGCTAAGGGGGCGCAAAGGGGTGTCTTCATTGAGCGGCAGGTCTTCGGCGTGTATCTGTCCATACACCTCGGCGGAGGTGACAGACAGGACCCGCGCATCTATCTGGTGGTCTAGCATGGCTTGGTAGAGACGCAGTTGTGCCATGATGTTGATGTGAAAAGTGGTAGATGGGTCGCGGAAGGATTCGGGGACAAAGGGTTGTCCCGCTAGGTGAAAAATGACCTGGGGGCGTATCTTTGCCAGCAGGTCATCTACCATCGCCCGATTGCAGAGGTCTGCTTGGGCACATTGTACGTGGTCGCGTAGGTGGGGGAGACGCAGGGTGTCCTCTAGCGCGATGCCCCAGATGTCCCATGATCCTTGTTCTAGCAGGTATTCAGCTAGGTGTCCGCCGACAAAGCCGTTGATACCGGTGATCAAAGCACGCATAGTGGTTGTTTCCTTCGTATGATTAGGTGACGAGTTGGGTAGGGTATAATACTATCAGTTATTGTAACTACTTATAAATCTCTTCAACATTCTTTTTAAATTCCTGGAGTGCATGGTCATGGTTTTGAAGAAACCATTTTTTATGATTTGCAATATATCTTTCTCGTAATATTTCATTGCGTAGATCAAAAGGAACTCTTTTCATTCGTGGATCAATACTATCAAAGCCATGAAACTCTTTTTCTAACCGGTTTCTTGTCATTTGGATATAATCAGGGTTGAGCTCTATCCCGACTCCAAATCTATGAAGTTGCTGGCATACGCGAAGAGTTGTTCCACTTCCAACAAAAGGGTCAAGCACTTGAGATGTTTCGTTACTTGAAGCCAAAACTATTCTTTCAATTAACCCTTCAGGTTTTTGGGTTGGATGATTTTGACGATTTGCATTACAGTAATGCACATGGGAGAATTCCCAAACATCGCCAGGATTAGCACCCCGCATATTATTTCGTTCACGGTAATATTTTTGGGGAATACGGATATTATCAAGATTAAAAATAAAATCTTTTGATTTTGTAAACATGAGTATGTCATCATGTCTTGGTGAAAATCCTTTGGTTTTTCCTGTTCCCTGGGTATAGTGCCAAACAATCCAATTACAGAAGAACATACCAAGATCACGTTCCAAAATATCATAGAGATATGAGATAAATCTAAATCCCATGAAGACATAGAGCGTACCACTAGGCTTCAGAAGTCTATAGGCTTCATGTAGCCATTTACGCGAAAAAGATACATATTCATTAAACCCTTTTATATCATGATTATTACCATAATTTTTGCCTAAATTATATGGAGGATCAGCGATTATAAGATCAAATGTTTCAGGTTTTAACTGAGGCATCTCACAGATTGCATCACCTTGTATAATTCTCTGTTCAATCATCATCTTTTATCCATTAATGAATAAATAAGACTTGTTACAACAACATAATCTTTGACACATCCAACGGCGCACAGTGCATTGTCAACACATCCGCTGCATCCTTGCCGAGCGTGGCGACCATATCCTCACGGATATGCTCAACATACTGCTCATTCTGCTCCATCAGCACAAACCGCCGTGAGAGCTTTGCTGCTGCCCGCCCTACTGTGCCAATACCCGCGAATGGATCAAGCACCACATCTTCCCGAAACGAGTAGTACCCAATCACCTTTTCGGCTAATTCCATTGGGAAGATCGCCGGGTGGCGTTTGTCGTAGGCAGGTGGTATGCGCCATATGTTCGTCCGTTCGTACCCATCACCAATGCGCGAATCTTGGACAATATCCGGGCGTGGATGGCAACGGATATGCCAATCAATCAGATGGGGTGTTTGCTTACGATAGACCAAGATATACTCTGTCACTGGCACTGGCTTGTATTGCAAGGGGTTTCTATCTGCTGCAAACCGCCGCCCCCGGCTGGTAGCCCATCCTGCCCCCTCTGGTTTCTCCCAGATAATATCGTCTATAAAGGTAAATCCTTCTTCAATGAAAAGGCGATGCATATCAAAGGGTACGGCTATCCTCCGGGATGACTCATTGCGGCTTGCCCGTCGGATTAACACTGGGGCAATATTCATTACAAAGAATCGCCCCTCTGCCAAAACCCGATGCACCTGCTGGATAACCTTGCGTATCTTGAGTAGGTATTCTTCGTAGGTGATAAAATCGCTATACTCCGGGCGGGCATTGTAGTATGGGGGAGAGGTAAACACCAGGTCTACACTTTTTGCCGGCAGTTCTTGCAACAGTTCCTCGCTGTCCCCTTGCGCTATGATGTTGCGAAGGGTTGAAAGCTCATATGGCGTAGGTGATGGCTTAGTTTTCTTGGTTTTCTGACCATTGCTACGCCCTAATAATCGGGCTTCGAGCACTGTTCCATCCGTAGATTTCTCTGTCACAATAAGCGAAGTACGGGCATCTATGACCACTTCGCCAACCCACGCATTGTCCCCACGATTAAGCAAGGGCACTCGCCAGATATGGTAGCGATCATCCACCTCTGGCAAACCAAAACTGATAGCATTTTCTAGGTTGACCTGTTGCAACCAAACGAAGGCAATAGCCTTTGCCGCTTGGACATTGAGCACCCGATAATTTCGCTTCTCTGCTACTGACATAGGTTCCCTTCTTCATATCCCCCTATCCCCCCATTATACCAGATAGCAATGGCTAATCAGGCAATGCTTGCCCCATTGTATGTAAGCAGTGCAAACAACGTTGTAGGCTATCTGCGTATTGTGCTGCAACAAGAGGTCGCCAACCATGCGTTGTATCTGTGACAAATTCAATGATGCGAGCCGCATACCTTGGACCAACAGATCGCCCACTCCCTTGTCGTGGTTCCATATCCTGTTTTATAGCACACTTTCTGGAACGACGAGCCAAATTAACCATGGTCTCTTTTGGATTACTCAGTGCTTCTACATCTGTTGGAATATTTGATAGCCCTATTGCAAGAAAAGTGGCTAATCGTTCACGGTCTGCCATCAACCATGCTTCCACAGAACGAATAACGATACGAAAACACATCTGCTCTGCTGGATCGGGGAGAAGTTCCTGGCGCAAACCAGGAGCACAAACGTTATCTTGATCAAGATCAAGGAGAATACACCACGGCTGATACTTTGCTGCCTGATTGTATGAAACCAGATGTTTTTTCAGGTCATCTTTGCCTTTTTTGCCGTAGACAGGTCCAGGTTGTGCGCCTATAGCCGTTATGAGTGAGCGTAAGACCACCTCGTCCGTCACTCCCTCAACGGCACCTGAAATAATGATGGATGACATAGACTATCCAAATAAGGTCAACTGGTCTACCCGTTCCGGCTTGGTGTTGGGTATCACCGCATCAGCTAACGATAGCCCATGCTGCACCATCGCCGTTATTGCTTGCGAAGCATTAGCTAAATATACCTGAGTCCCCTCTTGGTTCGGTTGGAGTAGCAACACCTCGTCTAGTCCGATACCCTCATCACGCAGCAAATCTGCCGAGTGGGTACTCACCAGGACCTGTTTTCCATTGGGAGGAGCACTTACTCGTGCAAACATTGATGGGATATACTGAACCACCGCGGGATGTAATGATAATTCAGGCTCTTCAAGCAAGATGGGACCTGAACGTTCGAGCAGCGACCAGAGCAACCCAAGCAACCGTAGGGTGCCGTCAGAAAAATCTTGTTCATTTTGCCAAGCACCACGCGCTCGCCAGTGTTCGTATTGCCCACGCAAATGCGGAGTACCACGGTTGTCTCGCCATAGTTCTAGCTCCTGTAACTGCGGCACTGCAACTTGAAGGGCTTGCAATATGCGCTTGAGGCGAGATATACGGGTTCTCTCTGGGGTAGATGCTAGTCGCTCTAGGAAATCGCCACCAAAGGGGTCATTAATCTTGCCCACTGAGCGATCAGGCTCACGGATGAGTTGTGGCACAATATGCAAGTAGCGTACCGATTGGAAAAACTCGGCTATCTCCCGAAACGATTTGTTGTCGTTCACCTGTTCCAGGTATGTTTGCGACAACCGCTCTGGGTCGTTTTCGTCATGCACATTGGGGCGAGAAAGGAGTTCTTCACCTTCTTTTCGTACTATCTCCCGGCGTATAATCGGCCGTCGTTGACTGTCTTGGGTAAAATGGATTTCATACTCCCATGCCGTGGAATTTTCCTCATTACCAAGACACACATGCATGACAATTATTGGGTTTTTGCGGGCAGCGAGGGAACGCAACCGAGAGACTCCCCCTCGACTACGGACAGCTTCCTGAAAGCCGCCCCCCACCGAAACTATATCTTGCAGGAAACGAAAAACGTCAAGTAGGTTTGATTTGCCTGAAGCATTGGGGCCAATGAGAAAGACCCGCTGCTGGAGGGCAACATCTATATGGGTAAAATTGCGCCAGTTCTCCAGGCGTATGTGGGTAAACCGTTTGTGTTTGGGTGTAGCCATAATTATTCAGTGGTAATTGTCGTACTCGTTAGCACAAGGTTTTTTTGTTCTTTAACCATCCCCCCTATTATACCAGATGGGACACGACAAGAACGCCAAACCCTACCCCCACTCCACCGCCAACCGCGGCAATGCCAGCATACTACTGGGCGGGAAATCTGCTTGCCTGCCGACACCCTCGACAAACACATCCATCGCCCCGATAAACTGCTCCAGGTTCATCCCCATATAGGGCGAGGTAAGCCCTACCAACTTGTTGCGGCTCTTTTCCCAGTTGCGGTGTAGCCCACGGAGGTTGCCCTTCTGCCAATGGTAGAGCGCAGCAGCAGCTTGGATAATCCCCTTGTAAAAGGTATTATCTGGCTCAGGCGAACCGAGCCAACACTCCTCCCACTGCTCATGGGCATGCCAGTAGTGCTCCTCATTGAAGAGGCGGATACCTACGTAATAACCATCTGGATGAGTCATCATATCCCCCTTTTTGCCTATCCTACAATACCTGTACCAACACCCGATCAACGAGCATAGCCGCAAAGAGCAACGCTAAGTAGACGATAGTGTAGCGAAACAGCGAGCGGGTTGGGTTGAGTAGGTCATCTCGGTACATATTTTTGACATGCCACAGGAATAGCCCATTGAGGGGCAGTGCCAACAACAGGTAAAAGCTGCCGATAGAGGTAAACAGCGGCACTAGCAGGGTAAGCAGAACCATACCAAGCGCATAGCCGACAATCTGGCGGCGCGTGGCAGCAGTGCCAGCAACCACTGGCAGCATCGGAATACCCGCGCTGGCATATTCCCGCCGCTTGATCAATGCCAAACTCCAAAAGTGCGGGGGAGACCAGAAAAAGATAATCGCTGCAAGCCAGAGCGACAACGGCGTAAGGCTGCCGGTAATGGCAGCACTCCCCACCAGCGGCGGCAACGCCCCCGCCCCCCCACCAATCACAATATTGAGCCAAGTACGCCGCTTGAGCCAGTGGGTATAGATAAGCACGTAGTACACAATGCCAAGCATTGCCAGTAGTGCTGCAAACAGCGTAGTCCCATATGCCAAAATGAAGAAAGCCAGCAAACTCAAGGTCATGCCAAAGCGAAACGCATAGTGGGGGGGGATACGTCCTGCTGCTACCGGACGTTTGCCCGTGCGCGACATGATGTGGTCTATGTCCTGCTCCAACGCGCAATTGAGCGCACCCGCTCCACCCGCAGCAAGATAGCCACCAATCAGCGTACCCAACAACAACCCCGGTGGGGGTAGAGTAGTGCTATCTAAGAAGAGGGCAACTAGCGTAGAGAGGAGGAGGAGAACCACAACTCGCGGTTTAGTTAGGCTGAGGTAATCAAGCCCCAATGTCTGCCAAGACATAGGCTTGCCAAGAGACCGTACCGTGCTCTGGATAGGTTTCATTTTTCTTCGCCTTTGAAGCTATGCTGTGAACGCATGGTGTGGGCAAGAGCTGTACCCTATCTGGTACAAGACTCCTTGCCAAGGAGATTCGTATCTCCTATTATAATAGTATAAATAAACTATAGGCAAGTCAAGTTGTAGAGACGGTGCATGCATCGTTTCACCGGGCAGCCCCCATCCCCTAGCCCCTTCCCCTTCGGGCAACCCCCATCCCCTGCCCCACGTCCCACCGCGCATCCCCCCATCCCCTAGCCCCTTCCCCCACCGAGGGGAGAAG
>CAYPHM010000059.1:0-19472 GCA_964410555.1 uncultured Chloroflexaceae bacterium
GCGATGTCTGGTTAGCAGGACACGGTGTGGGAAAAGGTGTCTGGCTAGAGGGACACGGTTGTAGGGGAACTAACCGGAATTGCTCGTTTTGGTGGGAAATAGTCGGGTATGGGATGGTGTGGTGTTGTGGGGTGCTTGGTGTCTGGCTAGTGGGACACGGTGTCTGGTTAGTGGGGCATCTCCCGTTGCCATGAGTTGGGCTGTTATCCCAATTCCCGTTGCCATGAGTTGGGCTATTCTCCCCTCTCTTGGAGTCAGGTGCTATTTCTGTCTCCCTAGACCCCCCATTCCCTGTCCTGTCGCCATAGCCAGACATCCCCTCTTCCCGCCTGTCGCCATAGCCAGACATCAGCGCATTCCCCTTGTTGCCATAGCCAGACACCGGCGCATTCCCTTTGTCGCTTAGACCGAGGGCGTTGAACATGTCTAGTTGCCCTTCGGGGATGGTTTGGTGGGTTGGGGCGTAGTTTACTGCAAGCTCGCGGAGTTGATGGGGCATGTAGCGGAGGCTTTTGTGGACGAGAGCTTGGGTGTCAATTGTGTAGTAGCGTTGGGTGCGCTGCTGTTTTTTGCCGTAGGGGACCTCGTGAACTTCTAGCAAGCCGAGGGCTACCAGTTTGTTGACGTGGGTCAGCACCGAGTCTTTGCCAATCTTGGCAAGGCTGGCGATAGCCCGGAGGGAGAAGTCGGTTTTTCCCTGTCCAGAGTAGAACATGAGCAGCATGTTGATTGCCAACCATGTTGTGATGGTGGCGGGAATGGTGCAGAGGCGGAGGACAATGAAGGGCATAGCGAGGATGTAGGCGAAGGGATGGATGTGTTGGGAGCAGTAGGCGATGAGCTTGCTCTCCTCCTCGCTGATGGGCGCATCAGGATGGGGGGGGTATACCACTGGGCTGTTGGTGATGTGGCGGGCAACGTCTAGTGGGTGTGGTGTAGGATTCTTCGTATGTTCATACATAAGACAATTCCTTTTACATTGAGTGATACTGTTGCTAGGTTGTTCTGTGGTGTAATAGTAGCTTGTATAGATTGTTGATAATCAGATTGGATTGATCTGCATTTCTGTTAGCAAGACACAAGTATTAGTCGTGTCTTTGAATCTTATTCATAGTAACCGTAATTATACCATCTTACCACTTGGTTTGCCAAATCCGTAGTATGATGTGGTATACTAAGTGGTAGAAGCAGGGTAGGGGTACGAGTGTCCCTACTCACCTGTTCCTGTAAACATAGGAGTCTGTGAAATGGATGAAGAATATTACACGCCAGAAGAAATTGCTATCATGCTCAAGGTTCCTCAGAGCACGGTCTATCACTGGGTACGGAAAAGACTATTGTATGCAGATAAGTATGGGCGAGCTATACGCATTCCCAAGTCTGCTTTGGAAGACTTTAGAAAGCCTACGTTTGAACGACACAATAATGAATCTCACGCATCCTTAATTTCTTAGCTTGGTTGCTTTTCTTATTGGGCTGTTCATCTCATAATACACTGGTTTTTACCTAGATTATTCTGAACGATGGGCTAATGTATATGGTCTGCTTGCGTAATCTATTTTTTCAGCGGTTTCCCCTTAGTGGCTGTTGCCATTTGGGGTTTTATCCCCTTTTGTCTCGTGTTGCTCGTGTAATGCTTCCCAATCCCAACGGAGGTTTCCCTATGGCATTTGAAATTGGTCAACGGGTGGTGTTTCGTAGTCTTCAATGGGAAATAGCGGATACCTCTAGTCAAGCTACCTTGCTCCTGTACGGACGCAGCCGGGAAAATCAAGGACGCAAGCAGCGCGTTTTTCTTGGGTTGGAACCGCTTACCTACGCAGCCTCCCCTAAACTTACCTGGATGCTTGGCTCGCGCTTTCCCCACTGGGACCATACCGCGTGGAAAGCCCTTCATGCCGCTTTTCGCCTGACCCTCGCGCATGGGCGTGGGCATCTTGCTTCTGCCCATGCAACAATACGATTTGTATGGAGTTATGAGCCGCCGGTTGCAGCAATTTCGTAAGGAGCAGGAGAAACTTATGGCTCACCAGAAACAGCGGATCGAGGAGATACGGGCTATGAAGCAGGTACGGGCAGAGGGGCTAGAACCCATTGGGGCTTTGGTCAGTATACCGGAAGAGTCTGGGAAGTAGCGAGATACTATGTCAACTAACGGGCGGGTTATCGTGCGATCTTTTGGTCCGATTCAACAGGCGGATATTGCCCTGCGGGACCTGACGGTCTTTATTGGTCCACAGGCATCGGGAAAGTCATTGGTTAGTCAGGTGCTGTTCTTTATGATGTGGCTTGAACTAGGGGAACGTGGGCAGGATATTGACCATGCCCTAGCGGCATGGCTTGGTGCGCCGCTGTCAACCTATGCTACATCAGACACGATGTGCCAATGGTTTCCCGATGGGACGGATGAAGCCTCGCAAATGTGGTGGGATGGGCAGGCTATGCAGGGTAACGCGCTTGTGCAACAGCGACTAGCGCAAGGAGCCACCCAATTGGAAAAACACGTCTACATCCCCGCCGGGCGCAGCCTCTATTCCTACGTTCCCCCCCATACGATGCTTCGGCTAAACCGTCAATTGCCGGGGTATATTCTCCTTTTCTATGATGCGCTTGGATCGGCAATAGAACACTTGGCAACTCCTGATAGCCGTATAGCGAACTCGATGCCCCCATCCCCCGCTCGAATGTTGCTTGAGCAGCGTATGGATGCTCTTGTGCAGGGCAAAATTCGCTATAGCCATGAAACCATGCTAGTGGCTGTGGGCAATGGTAAAAAGCAGGTGTTGGCAAGCCAGTTGTTAGCGGCGGGGCAACGGGAAATCTTACCCTTTTTGGCTTTGGTGCAAGATGGGGTTATCGCCCGCCAACAGCTACGATTTGTTGTGCTTGAAGAGCCAGAAGCCCATCTACACCCAGGCGCACAGCGTATGGTGATGGAGATGGTAGCGATCCTGATACGGCAGGGGGTGAGAGTAGTGTTGACGACCCATAGCCCATATATCCTCTATGCGCTCAATAATGCGCTGTTGGCACACAAGGTCCATACCGCAGGACACCCGCTACCTACTGCTGACCAGAAAATTACTATGCTGTCCCCTTCGCAAGTTGCTGCCTATCGGTTTGCTCCTTCGGGGTATGTATCCTCGCGTATGGATGATGAAGTGGGCTTAATTGACGCTGAAGAGTTGGAGCAAGTAGCCGAGGACTTAGGGGCAGAATTTGCTCATTTGCAAGACCTCTTGAGTGGGGAAGGAGACAAGGCATAGATGACTACGGTTCCTGCATGGATTCTCAATTTGGGTATACCCGCGGAGTGTGTAGACCAACGTTCATCAGCACGGGAAAAAGGACGCAGATTCTCCATAGCCCCTTTGCGGGATGATACCATTTGGCGCATCCATATGGATGGGTGTTGGTTACAAACGAGTGATCAAAAGCGGGTAGATTACCTGTTTTGGGGACAGAGTGCATCCAACAAGCGTGTAATTATCTTGGTAGAACTCAAGGGCAAGCAGTTTGGTTCGGCACTCAAGCAAGTGGAAGCTACTTTACAGCATCTTTGCAAACGTGCCAATGATCGGGGCATCCATACAGGTTCCCACTACCAATCCCCTGGACATGACCCCCATGCTCGTGGTGGTATACGAGTGTATATTGTCCATAGCGGCGGTGAACGGGTGAGTCGACGGCAAGCAGATATTGAGCGTATTCGTCAACGGTATGGGGTGCGTGTGCGAACCTTTGAACAGCATGGGCAAATTGCCAGACTAGATAACATCCCATAACCGACTAGCAAAGCAAGGAAAGACGACATCCTGCCCAAGCATTGCGCTTGTACTCATAGACCCACAGGACTGGATACAAGAAGGGCGGCAGTGGGATATGCACCAACACAACCAGGCACGGTTGCGGGTGTGGCGGCTCGTGCGGCTCCCCACTACGTGGCTTGGCAGCCCAAAGGAAGATGAGGTATTAGCGTGGGTAGCGGAGATGGGGGCAGCATGTTAGGAATACTGGCGAGTTTGTGGTACAATCAGCATATAAAAGAAACGTACTAGGTGGCAAGAGAGGGAACTTCTTGTTTTGATAAGTAAAGAAACAAGGGGAGTAATGAGAAAGGTGTTGGGATGAAGGACAGAAAGAAAACCGATCAGATGTTTCTTGAAAATCTCCTGAGTAATACCAGTACAAGCGGAGAGGCAGTAGCAGCCCAGTCAACTTCTGTATCACAACCATCATCAACTGCACATTCGGTACCATTTGCTCAAGGATACCAGAGAGTTCGTAGATTACCCAAGATTAGAGGCAGTAGCTATGAAAAGCTCATGCACAAAATGGGGGTCTTAGTTGGATTTATGCTTGCAGGGGGAATGTGGTATTCTGGGGCGTTTTTTACCATGCAGTGGCTGTCGTCACTAGGGTTTGCTGTGAATTTTGGCATATCAGCTTGGTGGTTAATACCCGTTGCGGTGACATCTTTCGAGGTTGGACTTCAGACAGCAAAGCATCCCGCTGCGCTGCTCGTCTGGTTTCTGGTCCTCGCGTTTGACATCTTAACAACCTCGATAGGTCTGCACCACTTTGCTTCTGCTCGTGGTATAGCAATGCCTGCCCTTGAGTTTTGGGTATTATCATCATTGATAGGGTTTGAGTTTGCCCTAGCTCCAGAAAGATTAGGTCGAGTATTCTATATTGAGTTGATGAGGTAGAAACGGAATAGTGCGAATGGAGGCTACATGATGTCGTGGACATTTGGAGAAAAAATGCAGCTATTTCAGCTAGTTGCTTTTGGTATAGGTATGATGCTTTTCTCTTGGGTGATGATACCTAGAATGGCGGCGCAAATGATAGAACTAATACAGAAATATCCACTAGGAATACGGTTGTTGCGAGCTATCCAGGCATTTCGAGAAGACCCTACAGACAAAAGCCAATCAACGACCAAAATCCTTTCTGCGGACACAACAATTTTGCCAGGTGCTGCACTTGCTTTAGCTCATCCTCCCGCACGAGTCCTTGATGCTACCAAATATATTAGTGAGGATACGGGTTGGAGTTATGACCTCATCCTTGGGTGGCGACGTACTGAGGATTCTATCCATTGTATTTCCGCGCCGTTAGTGGGTGATGTTTACCATACGCTTATCACTGGTCAGTCTCGTGCTGGCAAAGATAATCTTGCCCTCAATGCTATGTTTGGATTAGCTCTGATGTATCCACCACAAAAAGTCCAATTTTGTATCATTGATGGAAAAGGACTTGATTTTTGTGGCTTCGAGGGAAAAGCCCACACTTGGAAGTTAGCCCTAGAACCCCCTGAGATTGCTCCTGCAATGGAAGCCTTAACTCGTGAACGGGAGCGTCGAGGCAAGGTACTCCGAGGAGCACAAGTCAGTAAATGGGAGAGCTACAAACGAGATGATCTCCCGTTGCTTGTGGTCTATGTCAGTGAGTTAAGTCTGCTTGAGGGAGCAGTTGGGAAAAGACAACTCACAGATTGGTTGAACCAGGAATTAGCAGCAGGCGCAGCGTTTGGTATCCGATACATTATTGCCACCCAAACAGCGAGTAACTTTGATACTCGGTGGCGGAGCCAGATTAGTTTATACCTTGGGGCTTTTCAACCAAGCCAATCACAAGATCAACCCAACACAGGTTTGACAACGAATGAGATTAAAGCATCAGGGGGGGTACCTCCCTCAGAGTTACCTGCTCCGCCTACAGGTGCTGGTGTGTTTACATGTGTTCAAGGTCGTCATGCTGTGACAGTCCGTGCTGGATTGATGGATGACGAACAACGAAAAAGTTTGCTTGAACAGTTACCAGTAAAGCCAGTACAATCTTCACCACTTAGTATGCATGGTACGTTGGAACAACTCTTGCAAACCCCCGTACAGAGGGGTGATCAGCACCCTTCACGTACTGCTGGTACACCTAGTACAGCCCATTGTAATGCGTCATACCGAGGTGTACCAAGTGCAAGCACTGTACCAGGTGAAACAGACAACCGTACCCATATGGGACAATCAGACGAAGTAACAAATGAAGAAATACGCCAGCTTTTCGCTGAACTTGGCTCGCGCAATAAAGTACTGCTCGCGTTGGGAAATAGGTTGCGTGGACAAAAACAAGCGCGATTAGCTCGCATTGACCATGCGCTAAATGAGGTTACTAATCTGCGATTAGTACGGTAGTATATGCTACAACAGAACAGTGTGATATTGTATACATAGTGGCTACCAATGAGTACCAAAAACCTTTACCAATGCCCTTCCCGAAAAATGGGAAGGGCATTTCTGTCGCTGTTTCTCCCATTGCTAGGCACAGTGGTGCTTGGCAATTCTCCTTTCCCCCTCTTACTATTACTCTGGCTTGCTTTGGTGTCCATTGACAGGTGAGGTACGAAGCACCAAAGCCTTTCCAACCAAGTATAACTACATAGACAATACAATTGCATAGCGTAGGTAGTTATCATACATTATACTTGTATAGTAAGTGTAGCTACTACTGACTAGTAAGCGAAATCCTGGGTGTGGCGAGGGTAGGGGGCGTGGGGCAGCCACAACACACAGAAGGCTTGCTAGTCACCTATGACTACCTACCAACTACATATGACATTTGTTTGTATTGGATACGTAGTGGTTGTATAGGGTATGGGTAATGATAAGCCGTTAGAAAAGGGAATAGGCGTGGTGGATGGTGTCGTCAGAGTCGTACCCATGTGAAGGATAAGCCCCTTTACTGGTATGTCCCCAACGAGATAAAGGACACGCCGAGGGTTTCGCCTGCCAATTGGTTCAACTGGTCAATAACCGCCGTCCGCTCTACCCACCGCGTCTTGGTATCCCTTTCGCGCTAGGTGAGGGCAGTGGTAGCTAGTTGGGTATACACGCGGTCTAGGTTGAGGGTGAGCACATCGGGATCAGTACACTGTCTGCTAGAGGTACCCAATTCGTCCATGCGTCTTGACGGTTTTTTGTGGCAAACGAGCGCAAGGGGGCAAGAGAATGGGCTATGTACTGTATACTAATAGTGTAGAGTAACTGGGCGCAGTTCCCCTTGCTTGTATGTTCGCATCCCTCTTGCCAAGCAACGATATTGGATGTAAAATAGCATGCATATATCAAGAAAGCGTGGAGAGGTATCTACTTGTAAAGGAGAAAAAGATGGAAGACCCATTTGCAGACTACCGTATGGATACGCTAATCCTACTTGTTGGAGAAAACCCCCTCCCCAACTACGTGGCAGCCCGTCTACTCGCTACCCCCAATTCCCGCTTACTCCTCGTCCATTCATCAGGCACAAGATCACAACGTGACAACCTCAAGAAGGTATTGAAAGGGTATACGATAGGACCTAATGATACCGTAGAGGTAGAGGAAAGCAACCCCGCAAATATCTGTAACCAGCTAACTGAACGTCTAGCCCACAGTGCTGGAATGGTAGGCTTGAACTACACCGGCGGCACGAAAACTATGGCTGTTCATGCCTACCGTGCGCTAGAACAAGTGAACGGTACCATTACGAAAAAACAGTACAGTTACCTTGATCCCCGGAGTTTGAGTATGGTGTTCACAGATAATGCGAATGAAACTTGGGTTGAACCTATCGGAACACAGGTTCCAGTATCTTTGGATGAGTTGCTGCAACTTCATGGGTTAGAGAAGACGAAACAGCAGATGAAAGGACATGAGAGTCTTGTTTGGGAGCATACCACACAAGCTCTAGCTCATATCCATGCAAAAGAAGACTTGCAGAAAGCATGGCGGGATTGGTGCAATACAACGCTACGTAACCCAGAAAACAACGGTAAATTCCGAAAAAAAGCTGACCTCAAGGCACAAACGACAACACATATCCCCCACAATGACCTTATAGAGGCTTTACAGCGCGATACAGGATTATCATTTCCCGTAGGCTTGGACAAATTGATGCAGATAAATAAGGATGTTGCCGGTTGGTTTGATGGTACTTGGATGGAAGAGTATGTGTTTCGCCAGATAACCCCTCTTTGTGATGCTTTCGGGATAAACGATCTCAGGATGACCATAAACCCCGAAATAGGCAGTAGCGAGTTTGAGTTTGATGTAGGGTTTATGCGCGGACATCAGTTTTTTGGACTATCGTGTACCACAGAAGATGGTGCTAGTGGATTCTCTATTCTGAAGTCAAAGCTCTTTGAGGTAGCAATACGTGCAGAACAATTAGGTGGTGGTGAAGCACAATTTGCTTTAGTTTGTTGTGCTAATCCTGATAAGGTACACAAACTTCAAACACAATTGTCTGGATTACCAGGGGCAAAACGATTGCAGATATACGGGCGCAATGACCTACTCTTGCTACAAGATCGGTTGCGAGCATGGATTACAACAGCATCAAAAGTAAGATGAGGAGGAACTTGTGGAATACACCCTAACATTGCTTGACTGTACCGGCATACAAAGCTATATTTTTGGCAGCAACCGTCTGCGAGAGAACATTGGGGCATCCGAACTAGTAGCCCAAGCAACCCAAGCGTTTGTGCAAAAAGCCTTGCAAGAAGCAACACAAGAAAACTACAATGAAGACAATCCAGATCAACGGGCAGAGGTTATCTTTCAAGGTGGAGGCAATGTGGCTTTGCTCTTTCGCAGTCAAGAGGATGCCAAAGCAACAGTTTGTGCGTTGAGCCGCTTGTTGCTAGAACACGCTCCGGGGCTAGAAATAGCCGCAGCCCATACAACGTTCAATTGGAACACTGATTTCCTAGCTGACCAGGACGAAAAGCCAGGCGTAATGCGAAAACTTCAAGAGCAACTGGCAATACACAAACAGCACCGTCCCCAGTCTGCCCCACTGTTGGGGCTAGGCGTGACACTTGAGTGTCGCGCTACTGGGCTACCTGCTAATTGCCTCTCTGATAAGTTAGAAACAGACAACCCTCTGCCCATTCATGCTTCAGTAGCAGCAAAACTTGCTTGGAGCAAAGATTCTACTGATCGGTTAAATAACGGTTTTCGCCTTGAAAAATATGATTTCCCACTTGATTTCGATGATATGGGACGATCTTACAATGAACTAAGCTATCTTGCCGTGGTGCATATTGACGGCAACGGTATGGGCAAGCGGTTTCAGGACGTTGGCAAAGGCAAAGAAAACCGAGACTACATTACTGCCCTACGCGATCTATCCAAAAAGGTCAACCATGCGGGTATCGAAGCCCTTCGCACGACAATCACCGCCATGGAAGAAATGTTATGCCAACAAGAAACCTCGCTTGGTCATGATATAGAGAAACAGGCATATCTTAACGATGTTGTCAACTTCGTGGGTAGTCCGAAACATAATTCTGTTAGACCATATCTCCCCTTTCGTCCGTTGGTCTATGGTGGCGATGATGTAACCTTTGTCTGTGATGGGCGTTTGGGGCTTACCCTAGCGATACGGTATCTCCAGGCATTTGAAGCTGAGACAGAAAATTTGCCAGGAGGCAAAGGGTATGCCTGTGCTGGTGTGGCTATCGTCAAAACCCACTACCCGTTTATTCGTGCTTATCAGTGGGCAGAACAGCTTTGTCAAAATGCCAAGCGGTTTGTCCGCGAGCAAACCAAAGACACAGAGCACGGGGCTTCAGCGATTGATTGGCATTTTGCTGCCAGCGGACGAGGCGATAGTATTACAGCCATACGCAAGCGGGAGTATACCGCACAAGATGGCAACCGGTTAAACCTACGCCCACTGCTGTTGAAAGATAACCAGCTTTGTCATTGGGGCGTTGTCGAGCAAGCCGCTTGGCAATTCAAATATGGCGAAAATTGGTGTGAACGGCGCAATAAGGTGATGGCATTGCGCGAAACGTTGCGGCAGGGAAAAAATGCCGTACAACACTTCTTGACTCGCTATAGTCTGAAAACACTCCCCAAAGTATCAACGCAGCAGTCAGAAAATAGCCAAAAAGAGGGTTTTTATGATAGCTATTGCCTCTACTTTGATGCAATAGAAGCCCTCGATATCTTCTTGCCGCTTGCGCCGGTGGAGAGACTGAATCAGGATGAGAAGCAGGAGCCTACCCCATGAAAGATTACACCTTGACAATTCAGCTTTTGAGCGATACTACCTTTGGACGTGGTGAAGGATTAGCAGGTTCAGTAGACACAGAAATTGAGCATGACCAGTATGGTTGTCCCTTTATCGGGGGGCGCACCCTCAAAGGGCTGTTGCGTGAAGAATGGACGACCATTGCAGAGTCGCTAGACAGGGAGAGACAAGAATGGCACCCCACAGCCGATTTCCTCTTTGGTGATAGCAGCAGGAGTGAGCAACCTGCCAAGATGCATGTTGGAGCCGCTACCCTGCCACCAAATCTGCTCCAGCATGTACACAAGCAGGTACAAGATAAGCACCTTACAGCAACCGATGTGCTGGCAAGTCTCACGACTGTTCGGCGACAAACGGCAGTGGATACCGCAACCGATGCCCCCCTAGTTGGCTCATTACGCAGCGAACGCGCCCTTATACGCACGACTTGGCTTGCAGCTCCATTAACCTTTGAGGAAACCCCAACTGATCGCCACCTTGCCCTACTTGTAGCCTGTGTACTAGCAGTACGTCGAGGGGGGCTAGGACGCAACCGCGGGCGCGGGCGATTACAGGTGCGATTGCATGCACAATATCCCCCTGCTAACTATGAGGATCAGACCTTTACCCGTGCTCGCTTTGCTGATTTTGTGAACTTGGTAAACAAGGAGCCAGCATGAAAATCATCACCTATACCATAGAGTTGTTGGAGCCATTATTGGCAACTGCTTTGATGGGCGACCCCAACAGTAGCCAATCACTGAACTACATTCCTGGAAGTATGATACGCGGGATGGTCATCGCCCGCTTCCTCAAGCAACAGGGCAATACTAACAAAGATGACATCACCAGAGACCCCACCTGTCGGCGGCTGTTCTTTGATAGCAGCACACGCTACATCCACGCTTACCCCTATAACCCTCAATTGTTCATACGCACCCTACCTACCCCCCGTTCATTACGCCAATTCAAGGGTGATCAGGATACAGAAGCAAAAACCCCCATCTTTGATACGTGCCACGAAGATTGGGATGAAGAAGAAAGACGGGAATGGGAAAAGCAAGATACCCTGAAGCCTGTGCAAACTCCTTTCTTGCATATTGCTAATAGCGAGGTAACGTTCTACAACCCAGAAAAAACGCTAACTATCCATACTCAGCGTGACCCCCAACGGGGACGTTCGCATAAGGAACGTGGCGAGATATTTTGCTATGAAGCACTCGCCGATAGACAATGGTTTCAGGGAGCAATACTGGTTGACCACGACCAAGACGAGTCGGTCATTCGTACACTCCTAGAGGAAGTGCCAATAGGGTGGCTAGGACGTTCGCGGAGCGCAGGTTACGGACGAATACAGATGACGGTCAATCCTACTTCCGATACCTGGCGCGAGGTTCATCACCCGATACAACCACAACCTGCTAGTACCCTTTGGACACTAACGCTGTTGAGTGATGCGCTATTGTATGACAATGATGGGCAACCAACCACAACCCTAGATACGTCAACGTTAGCTTCCCTGCTCAATGTACCAGAGTCAACCATGAGTATTGATAAAAACCGCACGTTTACTAGCAGTGTGCAACATGGCGGATTCAATGCCAAATGGAAGCTCCCGCTGCCACAAAGCTCTATGCTTGCCGCAGGGTGTGTGATTACCTTCACCCTGACTACCCCCCTTGATACAGCGCATATGCAACAGCTAGAAGCACAAGGTATTGGCGCACGCCGAGCCGAGGGGTTTGGGCGGGTTGTCTTCAACTGGATTGATACGATGGTATTGACGACCCAAGACAAAGGGAGTCTGACCATAGATACAGAGAAGCGTCCTGAACCTAGCCAATTAAGTGCGGTTGAAGTGAAGATGGCGCAACAGATGGCAAAACGATTGCTTGAAGCCAAAATTGAACAGGCAATCCTCAACTATGTGAAAGATATAAAGCAGATTGATCATCCACCAAAGACCTCACAATTGAACCGTATACGGACACTGGCACGTCAAAACATAGCGAGGGGTTCTGCGGGAGCCGAAGAAGTGCTTCGACAGTACAATCAGTTTAAGCAAACAGCTGATCGGCAGTTTGAGCAAGCACGAGTTAATCGTGGGGTACAGAATCAACCATCGCTTGCGACATGGATAGACGAAATCCTTAAAAATCCACAAAACCTTGTCAAGCGTAAGCTCAAAATAGTATCACCACTACCAACAATTGCCGAGCAGCAGACAAGAATAGATGAAGATCTCGCCGCCAGCGTTGCCCTGCGATTGTTGGCAGCGGTGATGGAGCAGGCAGTACGAGACAAACAACAGCAAGGCAAAAAGGAGCAGCAAGCATGAATACCAACAACCCATCTAACCCCACACACCATTCACGCCGTATTGTCGAGCGGGTAGTGATTAGTGGGCAATTGAAGCTCATTACCCCCACGAGCTTGGGCAATGGTGATAGTGACGGATTGCTAGATATGCCGCTCACCCGTGATGTCGCTGAAAACAAGCCCCTCCTCACCGGGAGTTCACTCGCGGGCGCACTTCGCAATTACCTACGGCTACGGGAAAGTGGCTATAGGCAACCAGAGCAAAACGGTAGGGCAGCAGACCTTTTTGGTGGGCAACAGGGGGATGATAACGGGAGCCAAAGCCCGCTTATTGTGGATGATGCTTTTGCTGAAGTAGCCTCGACTACCATCCGCGATAACGTGCGAATTGATCCCCAAACCCGCACGGCGCAAGACAAAAAGAAGTTTGACCTAGAATTGCTACCAGCGGGGACTACGTTTCATCTTCGTTTTGAGTTGGTCATCACAGAAAAGGATAACCGCGAAGAACTCCTTGAAACACTAGCCCTTGCCCTCACTGGTTTTGAGCAAAAGGAGATAGCCCTCGGCACACGCAAACGACGTGGATTTGGGCGGTGCGTTGTTGAAGGTTGGCAAGTGCAACGCTACGACCTGCGCGAGCCTGCTGGTTTGCTGGCATGGTTGGCAGCAGGATTAGACGATAATGGGGATGAGTGGGGACTAGCCCCAGTGGTAGAGGCAAATACTGCTGCTGAAGCTCTGGGGGTGTCGTTGCCCAATATTGACCACCGAAAGCACATTACCATTACGGCACAGTTTGCCTTAGCTAGTCCCTTGCTTATACGCTCTGAAGAACCGCTCCCAGTGATACTGCATAGGGACGATTATAAAGCCCCTGATGGAACCCACTTGCATACGCAAAGCAAAAACAACGGCAATGGGACAGACAAAGTTACCCCCTTGTTGCCAGGTACCAGTCTTGCAGGGGCTTTACGCGCCCGCGCTCAAAAAATCCTCAACACGCTGCTATCTTGCAAGGGCATACCACAAGACAAGGCGAGTACCCTCACGAGTACCCTCATTGATGGTATCTTTGGCAGTGATATGGATTTGCGCCCAACACAGAAATATGCCAGCCGGTTAATTGTTGAGGAGCGGGACATAGATATAACGGAGCAACAGGAACCGTGGCTCGTGCAGCAGCGGGTCAGTATAGATCGCTTTACCGGGGGCGCATTAGATACAGCACTCTTTAGCGAAACTCCATTGACCGGGGGCAAGGTTGGGCTAGAACTAACATTACAGGGCTATCCTAATAGCACAAACCCACAGAATAAAGAACAACAGCCTAGCACAAACCCACAGAATAAAGAACAGCAGCATAGTGCTGAGGTGGGGTTGTTATTGCTCTTGTTGAAAGACCTCTGGACAAGTGACCTGCCACTTGGGGGGACGAGCAGTATTGGACGGGGGATGCTGCGTGGTACCCAAGCCACAATACAGGACACGTTGAGCAATTCCCCTCGTTGTTGGGAACTTACCCAAACCGAAACAGAGATACAGGTACAGCAGGGGAACAGTGAAGACCTAGAAACCTATGTCGATCACCTCCTGGCGTTTCTTGGTATTGAGAAAGGAGCAAAGACCTCCCAATGAAACAACATACCACACAGCCTATAATAAGCAAGATTACCCGATTGGAGATACCACAAGAAGATTTGCGAGCGTGGTTGACCACACAGGCAACGAACTACACCCTACGCTGGCTATTAGCGCACACCGACAGCGGCGTTATTTGGGGAGAAATGCGCGATGACCACCGTTTGCATCTTTCCTGTGAAGCCTTCCCTGATGTATTTGAACATGTGGCTCTCGATTGGGAAACACTCCAACAGTGTCGTCTTTTTTGGGAAAGTGGTGAACTCTTGCTGTGGCAAGGGATGCACGGTTGGCAAGCACGGCTGCGCCAAGATGAGGGCGAAGGGGAAACCAACGCTACGTACTCGTACTATGACGAAGCGCAGTTGTTGTGGGGCTATGTTCAAAATGGACAAAAGGGTGAGCAAGATGGGTTTCGCTTACTTGCAGAGGGGAGCCAGGGGATTGTCCACGCACCGCCACTCAAGAACATACCTACGCAAAAAGAACGAGCTTCCATCCTTGTTCGCCACTATATCACCAAAGAATCAGAAACAGGTATGCTGCGTATTACCGCCAGTCGTCTCGTAACAGTACAGGAACCATCATCATGTAATTGTCCTACTAAATCTCAAGCCAAGAAAGGAAAAACCCAATGAGTAAGTATCCAAAGCAGAAACAAGGTATCAAGCCAAACAGTAACCCAGAGCAGAACCGTGCTGCCATAGCACCCTACAACTTTGTTGCGTTGCCAGACCAGGTGATAGCAGCACAGGATGCAAACGAGCAGCAACAGGTATGCATTGAAGAGGACAAAAAGGACAAAGAGTGTAAACGACATCCTGCGCTGGTGCGCCACGATTGCTATTTTCCCGATAGACACACGGGATATATCACCGGTAAGCTCATTGCCGATTCGCCTATTTACACTCGTACTGGACTGTCGCCAGAAGATTTTGCCGTGCTTGTTTCTACACCGTTTCACGAAATGACGGATGAGCAAAAGGAACGATATGCAAAGTTTTTTGCTTTGCAAGGAACCCCTACCATTCCTGGCAGTAGTTTGCGTGGGATGTTTCGTATGTTGGTAGAAATTGTCTCGCATGCGAAGATGACACGGGTGCAGAAAGAACCCCTCGTCTATCGGGCAGTAGGAGATACATCTTCTCTTGGCGAGAGCTATAGAGAAGATTTCCTGTACGAAGAACCTGATGGGGTGCGATATTTTAGCCCTATTGTACGAGCAGGTTTTATGCACAAGACAGATTCAAGTTGGCAAATCAAGCCGGCAAAAACTATAGGTACAGGGGAATATGCTTATACCTATTCGCGTATTGAGTTCAAGAAAACAGACCTGGTACCAAAGAAATTGCCAAAGTGGAAAACATCCATAACCAATGCTTGGAAGATATGGGTTACAGTACGTAATCCAACATGGCATAAACATGCTATTAAGTCAAGAAGGACTGTTCATCTCTGGTATGCGAAAGTACAGCAGGCAATGTCATCTCAACCAAAAACAGGACATCCAGAGGCTCAAGAAGGGGTTTTGGTGAAAACAGGACATATGAATAACAAACATTTACACTTTGTTTTTAATATGCCCATAGAAGATGCGAACTCATTTATCGATATTCCTAAAGATATAGAAATGGCTTACCGTAACCAATTAACCGAAAAACAGAAAGAAATCTTGAACCACAAGGATGGTGTTTTCCAAGAAGGACAACCTGTTTTCTATCTGTTAAGAGATGATAAGCTGCTCTTTCTAGGGCATGCACAAAACTTCCGTCTCCCTTACCCTCATTCTCCCCATGATTTTGTCCCCAATGAACTGCAAGACCCTACTATCACTGACCTTGCCGAAGCTCTGTTTGGGTATGTTCCAGATGCCAAAGATGCCAAAGATACTCGCCAAGCCTATGCCGGGCGGGTATTCTTCGAAGATGCACCGCTTGTCGCAAACAACAGCAACGTAACTAACAACATGCATCCCCGTATCTTGAGTAGCCCCAAACCAACAACCTTTCAACACTATCTTGTCCAAACAGAAGATGAACGCCATAAACTCAACCACTACGCCAGCAAACCGGGCAAGGAAACAGTTATTCGAGGACACAAACTCTATTGGCACCAAGAATGTGCTCGTATAAAAGATACAAGTAACAACGTATCAACCTCAAGTCAACATACCGGCATACAACCCCTTGATGTAGGGGCAACATTCGCCATGAAAATCCACTTTGAAAACCTCAGCGATGTAGAGTTGGGGGTGCTGTTGTGGATTATGCAGATAGCTGGCGATGAAGCCTACCGCCTCAAGCTCGGTATGGGCAAGCCGCTTGGTATGGGAACGATCCGCATACAAGAAACAACAGTCGTGTGTAGCCATCGAGAACAACGCTACAGTAAGTTGTTTGCTCCAGCGGGGCAATGGGAGACGGGCGAGGAGCCAATGGGCGAGGATAAGCAAGATGCGTGTATCAAGGCTTTTGAGAAACATGTGAAGTACCATTACCAGTGCGACCCTGAAGTTGCTTTTGAGAAACTGCCGCGTATACACATGCTTCTCTCGTTGCTCTCCTACCCAGGACCAGCGCATGACCAAACCCGCTATATGGAGATTGAACGCGATACAGCAAAGGGATATATTAGTGGGAAACCACGTAATGACAACAAAGTCAACGAATATGCCAATCGCCCGGTATTGCCCTGCCCGTTGGATGTGCTAGGAGAACAATCACAGGCAGAGTGTGAGATGATAGAGCCGTCTCACCCTCAACCACAAGATAATGCCCAACAAGAGCGTACCATAATAGAGACAAGAATGCGAGGCAAAATTGAGACTGAAGCTACTAGCCAACGTCCTGGTGAATTATACGATGAGCAGGAAAACCCGTATCTCTATCATCTAGCTGATGTTATTGAGGAAAAGCCTGTTGCAGGACAAACGGTTCTTTTTCATACCGAGAACCGCAAGATACCAAGTAATCAAGGAGAAAGATTAGTTCCTTTTGCTATAAATATAGAGGTCTATAGGGAATAAGGAACGTATGGATGGATGCACCATCCTTGTCTCCAGGAAATAGAATCACCAAGCAAGATGCAAAACCTCGCAGGGGGATGAGGGGCAATGATCCTGCAATCGTGCGACTTTGCCCTATACCTATGCTATCGCTACATCGAGGCACTATAGCCCCTGAATTATGCTATACTTGAGTGCAGAACCAACCCTAATATTCGGCGTGTAGGAAACGAAGGGAAGACAAAAGATGAACACTAGAACCTACATGTTTCGCTGTGCCTATTGTGCAAGCGATACTTCTGTGACTTTTGCAGGTGAGGATATGCAGGCATCTACGCAGGGAAGTACCAAATCTATCATCCGCTATTGTGATCATTGTGATCAAATCAATGTTGTAGCTGTTCCGAAAAACAGTGAGAGTATACCGCTGGTTCTAGGGGGAGGAGATGACGAGGTGATTGCCTATCGAGACAGTATCCCTGTTATTCAAGGGCAAAAAGAAGCATGACGACCCCTGACTTTACCGGGCAACGTCCAAACGCTGAACAGGAGCAGATTATTCAATCTACTGCCAATTATTGGCGTATGGTAGGGAATGAAGCGATTGTACAGGCGGTATCACGCATTGAAGAGGCGGCAAAACAGCTTATCGGTATCACTGGGGCGTTACAAGGATTAGCCTTTACGATCTATGGGTTTAGTGATTGGCAATCCCAGATTACGGAGGGCGCAGGACCGACCCCTGGTCGGGTAGTGATGGCACTATTCTTCATTCCCGTGTTGCTTTGGCTTATGAGCCTGTTCTATGCGACACGAGTTTTTGTTCCCCAAATACACCAAAATGTTGATCTTACCGATGTACGTGTATCAGCTTGGTTGGATATTCAGCAAGCCTATGCAACTATCCGTGATGCAAAGCTGAAATCGTTGCATAGGTCCCACTTCTGGCTCATTGCCAGCTTTGCGGTGTTGCTGGTACTGTTGTTGCTCTTGGTTATGCTTCCTGTTGCACCTGCTACTCCACCATTAGAGGTTATTATGCTGACACCAACACCGGGTGGGGGGGGACCGACACCATAGGAGTAATCTAGTGGTAAAACAAAAGATATTGGTTGTTGAAGATGCTGTTGATATATCTAGTTTGTTAAAAATCTACTTCGTATCACAAGGATATGAGGTCTTTGTTGCTATGCGTGGAACAGATGCCCTAAAGATTTGTCGTAACTTCCCCCCTGACTTAGCATTGCTTGATGTCAATTTACCAGATATGGAAGGATATGACATTGGTAAAGCATTGCGTGCATCACCACGTACTCGTCATATATCTATAACCGTGATTGCTAGTTGACGTTCAAGTGTTCCTTGATGCATCATGAAAAAAACACATTTTGATGCTTAGGAGGAACACTATGAACGCTGATTTTATTATAACCGTTTATGTCGTTATTGATGATCTTATGCATTTGCGTGACCATCAAAGTCATTGCTTGGCCCATATTTCGGATGCCGAGGTGCTAACTGTTGCTATCATAGCCGCCAAGTATTTTCAGAATAATCATGAACGAGCATTACAAGTCCTGTATCTATCCGGTTATCTTACCCGTTCCTTAAGTGCATCACGGTTCAACCGACGGGTACATGCATTAGCGGATTGGTTGACGTTCAACTTGGAAGTTCTGACAGAATTGATGCATGAACACGAAGTCTTTATTATTGACAGTATGCCTATTCCGGTTTGTAAACGTAAACGAGCAAAACGATGCCGAAAAGTTCGAGGACGATCCTATTATGGCTATTGTGCCGCGAAAGATGAGAAATTCTTTGGTTGGCGGCTGCATGTAATTTGTACTGCCGATGGACGACCAGCATCCTTTACGTTATTACCCGCTGCGTTTCATGATTTGACCCCATTGTATGAGCTTACCTTTCCTCTTCCGGCAAAGGCAACTCTTTATGGGGACAAAGCCTACAATTGTGCAGCAATAGAACAGGACCTTGCCCAAGATGGACTACGCCTTGTTCCCATACGCAAGAAAAATATGCGACAACAACATACCTTGCAAGAGGAAAACAACCTGCGACGCTATCGTAAGGGCGTTGAGACGGTGAATAGCCAACTCGAAAGTATGGGAATTAATCGATTACATGCTCGTACCAATCCCGGATTTGAAATAAAAGTGCATGCAACCCTTATTGCCCTTTGGAATACCCGTTTCTTGGCAAACGAAGACTAGCAATCACAGTCTGATAATACAACACTGTAACGCTTCTACGCCCCTACACTGTAACGCTTCTACGCCCCTATGCTCCTATGCTCCTACGCTCCCATCCCCTACCTCCTTCCCCGCTAAACGAGCCGCGAGGGTCAACGAGCGGAGGTAATTGTTCTCCCCTCTCCCCCGCTAAACGAGCCGCGAGGGTCAACGAGCGGAGGTAATTGTTCTCCCCTCTC